>DATCWB010000306.1:0-5176 GCA_036566625.1 Pyrinomonadaceae bacterium | reverse complement strand
GCGCCGCCCGCCGATTCCACGCGCCACGCGCCCGCTGCCACCTGCGACGGCCGCACCTCTACGCCCGCCGCATGCAGACGCGCGAACACTTCATCCTCGCTTGCGCGTAAGAGATTCACACGAAACGCGACGGGCGGCGTGCGGTTGTTGGCGCGCGCAAAACTTTCGGCTTCGGCCGCACCGAAAAAATTGACCCAGCGTTCGACCAGCCAGGCGGGATGCGAGGTAGCGACGGCGATGCGTTCGAGTTCGGTCGGTGCGTCGGCCGACGGTTCGTAATCCGGCTCGCGCGTGGCGCGGCGCAGCACGGCGTTGATGAAGTTGGCCGCCGAGCGCAGGCGCGCCTCGTGCGCGAGGTTGACGGATTCGTTGACGGCGGCCGACGCGGGTATGCGCGTGAGATGTCGCAACTGGTAAAGTCCGAGCCTGAGCGCGCGGCGCACCGGCGCATCCAGATTCGCGGCGTCGCGCCCGGCATAGTGTTCGACGAGCTTGTCGAGCCAGAGTTGGCGACGCAGGACGCCGAGCACGAGTTCGTAGCAGAGCGCGCGATCATCGGCGCGCAATTCTTCGCCCGCGCTCGCCAGCAGCACCGAGGCGTAAGCCCCATCCTCCTCCACCCGCCGCAAAATCTCCGACGCTGCGCGACGCGAAGCCGACACGCGACGCGCACTTCCCTCTCCCTTCGCCGCGCCGCGACCGCCGTTTTTTTTCACCACGCGAATCGCCATATCAGTTTGTGGCAGGGGGAAGGGAGAAGGGGTAAAGGCTAAAGGTAAAAGAAAAGATGCATGCTCGAAGTGCGCTGCCTGCTTTCCCCTTAGCCCTTCCCCTCTCCCCCTTATCCTTTACCTCTTCCCCCTATCCTTTACCCCTTCGCCGTCTTCCGTTCCCAGCCGCTCGCCCGCGTGCACGCGCATCCCGTTGATGAAATCACGCGCGCTCATGCGCCGCTTGCCTTCGAGTTGAACTTCCGAAAGACGCAGGCGCGTATGCGCGCCGCACGCGACTTCGAGCGCGTCGCCGTGCGCGTCCGTAATCTCTCCGGCGGCGGGGATACCGGCGTGTGCCCCGGCTGCAACTTCCTCAAGCGAGTTTCGCGGAGCAGCCTGATAGATGACGAGTCGCTGCCCGCGAAACTGCGTGTGCGCATTCGGCCACGGCTGAAAGCCGCGCACGCGCCGTTCGATCTCAAGCGCGCTCATGCCCCAGTCAATCAACCCGTCCTCGCGTCTGAGGATGGGCGCGTGCGTGGCTTCCTCTTCCCGCTGCGGGCGCGGTTCGAGTTCGCCGAGGCGCGCGAGCGTCTCGCCAAGCAGTTCCGCGCCGAGCGCGGCGAGTCGCGCCAGAACTTGCGGCGCGGTTTCGGCATCGCCAATCGGCGTCGCGCGTTGCAGGTAGATCGCGCCGGTGTCGAGGCCAACGTCGATCTGCATCGTCGTCACGCCCGTCTGCGTTTCGCCGCGCGCGATTGCCCAGTTGACGGGAGCCGCGCCCCTGTATTTCGGCAGCAGCGAGAAGTGTACGTTGATGCAACCGCGACGCGGCGCGCTGAGAAAGGAAGCGGGGAGGATGCGACCGTAGGCGACCACGATGCACGCGTCCGCCTCGTGCGACGCGAACAGATCGCGCGCCTCATCCGTCTTGATCTTCGCGGGCTGGTGCACGTCGAGGCCGCGCGACAGGGCGAACTCTTTGACGGGCGACGCGCTCAACCTGTTGCCGCGCCCCGCAGGTCTGTCCGGCTGCGTCCACACGGCGACAACCTCGTGCCCGTCATCCAGACACTGCCTGAGCGTCGGCACGGCCGTCTCCGGCGTGCCCATGAAAACTAAACGCATAGTTGAGAGAACCGGATGAGCGCGACAATTTTTGGGGCGTGTCGAATGCGCGCCGGATCAATAGGCGCAACGGTAGTTGGAAAACTCCTGAATTCGCGCCCAGCCCTTCGCGCCCTTCTTATAGATCGCGTAGTTCGTGCCCTCGAAGCTGTAGCTGATGGTGAAGACCTCGCCCGTGCCGTCGCCGTCAACGTCGAGTTGATCGATCAGAATTTCCGAAAAGAACGCGCTCTGGCCGACGCTCTCCAACGACTCGGGGTCGGAGAAGTCTTCACCCGTCATCCGCTCGTGGCGTGCGACACCGATCTTCATGCCGCCCGCCGCAGGCTCGGCCAGCACGAACAACTTGTCGAGGAAGATTTTTTTCGCCGCGTCGCGCCGGACGAGGTAGGTGCCGATCAACTCGGCCGCGCCGTCGTTGTTCAGGTCGGTGGCCGTCAGGTTGATGGTCTGCAACTTCGGGAGCGCGGCCGCCGGCACGCCCTTCTCGCGCAGAATCCGCTCGACATGAGTTTTAACCTGCGCGCGCTCCTCGTCGGTCGGAGCGCGCCGCGTCGGCTTGGCGAGGCCGAGCTTCGGAGAGTTGGTCGCCAGCGCCATGCGATTGCCGCCGAGTTGGACGGTCGTCTGCACGTCGGCGGTCGCGCCGGCCTTCCCGCAGTCGCTCTCCTGCTGCGACTGTTTGGCGACGAGCGCGCCCGCCTCCGCGCCGCCCCAGATGAGCCGGTAGCGTTGACCCGCGCGGTAATAGTTCTTGGCGAAGCGCGTGAGTTCCTCGGGACTCGACTCGCCCGTCACGGAACCGGCGAAAGCCCCGCGCCGGTAAATGGCAATCGGCTCGAAGGCGTACTCGGCGTCGGCCTGTCGCGTGACGGCGAAGATGACGGAATCCTGCGTTGCAGACGACGAGGGCGCGCGCTGCTGCGACCGCGTCGTCTGAAAGCTGCCGCCGAGGAAAAATGAAAGCGTCAACGCTGCGGCGAGCGTGCGTCTGGAGGGGGAATGAAGGGACATATTTTCTCTGCTCCTTGGGGTCGGGAAGTATCGTGAACTTCAGATGGCCGTGCGTTTCTCTTTCGCGTTCTCGCCCGCGCGCACCTTCTCCGCCCAGACTTTCGCCTGCATGAAGAGGCCGAGGTAATCGCGCCCGCCCGCCTTCGAGTCCGTGCCGGACATGTTGAAGCCGCCGAAGGGATGGACGCCGACGAGCGCGCCCGTGCACTTGCGGTTGAGATAGAGATTGCCGACGTGGAATTCGCGCTTCGCGCGCTCTAACTTCTCCGGGTCGTTCGTGTAGACCGCGCCCGTCAACCCGTACTCGGTATCATTCGCGATCCTTAAGGCGTCGTCGAAGTCCTGCGCGCGGATGACGGCAAGGACGGGGCCGAAGATTTCTTCCTGCTCGACGCGGTCGCCGGGCTTTACGTCGGCGATCACGGTCGGCTCAATGTAGAAGCCCTGCTCGCCGTCCGTGCCGCCGCCCGCGATGACGCGCCCGCCGTCGGCCGTACCCTTTTCGATGTACTCGCCGATTGTCTTGAAAGCCTTCTGGTTGATCACCGCGCTGAGGCTCGTCGCGCCGTCGGTCGGGTCGCCGAGTTTGAGTTTCTCCGTGCGCGCCGCGATCCGCTCAAGCATCTCGTCGTACACGTCCGCGTGGATGATGGCGCGCGAACAGGCCGAGCACTTCTGACCCTGAAAGCCGAAGGCCGACTGCACGACGCCCGTCGCCGCGTCGTCCAGATCGGTGTCGGCATCGACGATGATCGCGTCCTTGCCGCCCATCTCGGCGACGACGCGCTTGATCCAGACTTGCCCCTCCTGATGTTTCGCGGCGCGCTCGTTGATGCGCAGGCCGATCTCCTTCGAGCCGGTGAAGGCGACATAGCGCGTGCGCGGGTGATCGACCACCACGTCTCCCACTTCCGCGCCCGAACCCGTCATGAAGTTGACCACCCCGGCGGGCAGTCCCGCCTCTTCGAGTATCTCGAAAAACTTGTAGGCGATGGTCGGCGCGTCCGACGAGGGTTTGAGGACGACCGTGTTGCCCGTCACCCACGAAGCGACGGTCATGCCCGCCATGATGGCGAGCGGGAAGTTCCACGGCGGGATGACGACGCCCACGCCGAGCGGAATGTATTCGAGACGGTTCTCTTCGCCTTCGAGCGTGACAATGGGTTGCGGCGCGCTGTAGCGCAGCATCTCGCGCGCGTAGAACTCGCAGAAGTCTATGGCCTCGGCCGTGTCGCCGTCGGCCTCCGCCCACGTCTTCCCGACCTCGTAGATCATCCAGGCGGACAACTCGTGCCGCCGCTCGCGCAAAATCGCGGCGACGCGAAACAGCAACTCGGCGCGTTCCCCGGCGGGCGTGCGCGACCACGTCTTGAACGTCTCGTCCGCCGTCTCCACGGCGCGGCGCGCGAGTTCTTCCGTCGCCTTCTGAAAACGCCCGACCACCTCGGTCTTCTTCGCGGGGTTGATGCTGTCGAACGTGCGCCCCGTCTCGATGCGCTCGCCGCCGATGACGAGCGGGTACTCGCGCCCCAACTCGCCGCGCACTTTTTCAATCGCCGCGCGCATCAACTGCGCGTTCTCGTCCTTACTGAAATCTGTAAACGCCTCGTTACGAAATTCGCCGTGCATGATCGCTCCTGTCGGATAAAGGTTTTGGTGTTGGTTGACCCGCGAATGTTATCACAACCCGGACGCGAAAACGCGGCCGGCTCGCATCCGTGCAAGCCGACCGCGTTTCGCGTAGTCTGAATTGTCCGAAGCGGCGCGTTTACATCTTCGCCATCCGTGCCAGTTTGCGCATCTTGCGTTTGACCATCTCGCGCTTGAGCACGGTCGTGTGGTCGATGAAGACGATGCCGTCGCAGTGGTCTGTCTCGTGCAACATGCAGCGCGCGGTTAAATCCATCCCGTCGAGTTCAAAGGTCGCGCCCGACACGTCCTGCGCCCGCACGACGGCGCGCAAACTGCGCTTGACGGGAAAGAAGATGCCGGGAAACGAGAGACACCCCTCGTCGCCGTTCTGCTCGCCTTCGATGTTGAGCACCTCCGGGTTGACGAGCACGACGCGCTGTTTCGGGTCGCGCCCGCCCGAACAATCCATCACGAACAGACGCCGCGACACGCCCACCTGCGGCGCGGCCAGCCCGACGCCCGAAGCCGCGTCCATCGTCTCGAACATATCGGCGACGAGCTTCTTCAAATTCTCGTCGAACACCGTCACCGGCTCGCCCGGCGTTTCCAGCACGGGGTTCGGGTACGTGACAATCTCCAGTAAAGCCATTTTGAATATTCCTGAAATTAACTCCGGCAAACCGCCCTTC
>DATCWB010000305.1:0-7271 GCA_036566625.1 Pyrinomonadaceae bacterium | reverse complement strand
GCCGCCGACTCCCGAACCGACGCCCACGCCGGACCCACCGCCGACGCCTAATCCGACGCCGACCCCAAACGGCACTCCCGATCCGAATGCCACTCCCAGGCCGGACCCGAATCCTAATCCGACCCCGCCGACCGGGGGCGGTGGCGGCAGCACGCCGTGCACCCTGACCGTCACCCCGGGCGGAGCATCAATACGAAAGAACGGCATCACGTCTGCGTCCGTAACGGTCAGGGCACTGGGCTCGCTGACGCCGCTGCTCGTCACGGCCACGCCGAGCAATACGACCGAAATCAGCGTCTCCCCCGGACAGGCGACGTTGGCGGCGGGCGGCGAGGCCACCTTCTCGGTCAGATCAAGACGCAATAACGCCGGGCACACCTATCAGGTGAGGTTCACTGCGGCCCCCTGCACCGAGGCTTCTTTCAGAGTTACGGTCACGAACTAGGAGCAACACGACATGAAGCGCCCACGCATGAACCACAGCGGCTTTACCCTGATCGAAACCGCCATCGCGATGCTCGTGATGATGATCGTCGGGCTGAGCGCGACTTCACTCTTTCTCTACTCGGTGCGTTATAACTCCGGGGCATCGCAACGCTCCGTCGCCATGGCCGTCGCGCAACAACGCCTCGAAGTTCTGCGCGGAGTTGACTACTACGATGCGGGACTCGCCTTCGGCATTCAACCCGCCCAAACTGTGGTCATCGCCCCAACTACGACGACCTCGACTTCTACGCAGGGCGGCAGCTTCGACGGCGTGCAGCCGTACGATGCGCCCGTTACCGCCAGTAGTTCTGCGGGCGCGTCCAATCCCAAGGTCAATCCCTACGCGAGGCCCACGCCGAGGCCCACGGCGACGCCCACGCCCACGCCCGGAGGCGGGACCGGCGGCGGAGATACCCTTCCGCCTGCCGGCAGCAACACCTATCAGATTCAGACACAGGTCGTCGCGTTCCCCATCGGCGTCTCCGAAGCCGACGCGACGCAGAAACAGATCACGATTCGCGTCGTGCCCGTCAACGGCAACGGCGGTGACGCATGGGCTAACCAAAGCCCGGTCGAGATAGTCTTTCGCCGCAGTATCAACACGCCCGGCCCCTACAAGCAATAGGCCGCGCGCACAGGGGCGCGACACACGAGGGAGAAGAAGTTCATGCAACAGGCTGCACACGCCGTAAAAAAGGAAGCCGGTTTTTCGATCCTGGAACTGTTGGTGGCGATGGTCGTGATGATCTTCATCACGGGCGCGGCAACCTCTCTTCTGGTCAGCGCGTTCAACGTGCGTGCGCGCGAAGACCAACGCTCGGAAGGCACGGCCGATGCGCGTCGCGCGCTGAACATCATCTCCCGCGAAGTCGCCAGCGCGGGCTATCACCTGCCGAAGGGGCTGACTTACGCCGCTTCCGGCGGCTCTCAACTCGTCCCCGCCAACGGCCTCATACCCGAAGACTGCAACGCAACGTCGATCACCTTTGTCACAAACACCAACGCGCAGGGCGACTTCGACTCAGACCCGAACGACGCGACCCCGGACGCGCCTCTCAATTCCGAGATCGCGGGCGCGGACGAGGTGATCAAATACCAGTTCGTGCAGGACGGGGACAACAGTTTTCTGGTGCGCAAAGACCTGCTCACCGACGACCCGCTGGTGCTCGCCAACCACATTGACGGCGTGCAGTTCGATTACCTCAACGCGGCCGGCGGCGCGGCGGCGACCATCGCCCAGACCACGAGCATCAACATCACGATCTGGGTCACGCTGAATCCTGTGGGACAACCCGGCAGCACGGGTTATCAACCCCCGTCGCAGGTAGCTCTCACATCGCGGGTTAATTTGCGCAACGCTCAGTTGGATACGTATTAAGTAAAGCGAACCGAAGAGTCGCTCGTTTGAGAGCGAGGTTGAACACCATGAAGAGAAGACAGAAGCCGACCACAACCTCTCGAAGCCGCCAACAGGAGCGCGGCGCGGCGCTGATCATGATGCTGCTCATCTCGATGATGCTGCTGGCCGCGGGCGGCGCGTTGATCATGACGACCGCCATGACGGCGACGACCGTCTATGACGCGACCCCCGAGGCACAGGCTTACTACGCCGCCGAGACCGGACTCGAAGATACGCTCAACGTGCTGCGCGGCAACCGCGCGCCGAACAACCCTGGCGCACTCGGCGCGGGCGGGGAGATTCCCGAAGAGGATAAGATCAGTTTTCGACGTGCCCTCGCCAAGATCACCTCGAATACCCCCGGCGACGAGGCGGCTCAGCCGCGCCTCTCGCGTTGGTTGAACTACCATCCGGATTTCCCGGATCGCGTCGCCATCGGCCCCAACTACAGCCCCCTGAACGGCACGGCCTACGGCGTCACGCTCAGAGACCCGGAAAACAGCGCGTTCGTGGGTTACACGGTGACGGGGAGATTCGGCAATAACGGCACGGTGCTGTCTGTGGGCGGGGGGACTCTCACCTACACGCCGCCGACGCCCAACCCCACGCCGTCCTACCCGGCTGTTGCCGGGTCGCTCGGAACCATCACGGCCTCTTACCCTCTCGGGCTGACGGTCACCGTCAACACCCCCATCACGCTCAACATCAATCAGGTGTCGCCGTGGCCGGCCACATACACCGTTCTCGGAAGGGTGTCGGGCGTCATCGGCCCGTTGGGCGTCAAGACCGTCGCCGTCACCTTCAGCGAGGTTACCGCCGTCGTCGGCGGCACGTTGATGCAACTCACCAACCCGCTGCCCCTTAACGCCTCGGTCGCCGGGGCGGATACGAACATCCCGGTGATGATTACCGCGCCCGACCCGCGCCAGGTGGTTATCTCATCCGTCGGCTACGGGCCGAAGGGTGCGCGCAAGCATCTGGAGATGACGGTTGACAATTTCAACTTCGCCATCCGCCCGCCCGCACCGATCTGCATACGCGGCTCGGACAATCCGGCCGAGGGGATGACTTTCGCGCTGGGGCAGTCGCACGCCAGCGAATATCTGGGCAGGGATGCATCGAATAAGCAGCCCGACGCGCCCGCCATCGCCGTTACGCTCCACGATTGGGATAGCGCAAAACAGGCGATCATGGATACGAACGGGACGGTCTCTGAACCGCAAATAGCCATCCTCGATCACACCATACCGCCGAGCATGCAACCCAAACCAGACCCTGTCCCGTGGCCGTGGCCTTTCGCCGCGCCCACGCCCCTCCCCGCACAGCCTCCCCCGTCAGCCGTCACGCCCGACTTTTTGCGCACGACCGAGGAAGCGCGAAAGCTTCTCTACGGTAAGGACGGCAACGGCGGATTGCGCGCCACGGCGAAGGGGCGGAATCGCTACTTCACTTCTTTTGACGGGATGGCCGGAGACTATGATGAGGGCGGCTTGACCTTCGTTGACGGCAATTGCGAACTGGACGGCGGCGGCGGGCTGCTCGTCGTGACCGGCAATCTCGTGATCAAGGGTAACGACGATTTCCGCGGCATCATCATGGTGATGGGCAACGGAAGCGTGACCCGCAGCGGCGGCGGCAACGGAAACGTGTTGGGGGCGTGGATCGTCGCCCGCTTCAACCGGAACGCCCCCGGCGATTTCCTCGCCCCGACGTTCAGCGTAAACGGCGCGGGCACGAGCAAGTTCCAGTTCGACTGGGATGCTATCGTCAACGCGAACAGGGGCGTCGGCCTGTCCGTCACAGGCATCACCGAGAGGTAAGCTCTTCCGCTTCCCCACCACGACACGAACGGGCGCGCGCTTCGACGGAAGCCGCGCCCGTTTTCTCTCGTGCGCGCCGGAAGCATTCGCTTGACACGCCCGCGCCGAATGTTGAACGATGCACACGTTAGAGGTTAGAGGTCAGAGGTTGGAGGTCAGTCGAGACTGTCTTTCACTAACCTCTGACCTCTAACCTCTGACCTCTGCTCGTATGCCTGACATCCTGCTCGTCGAAGACAAAGACAGTTTGCGCCGCGTGCTGCGCCTGACGCTGGAGCACGCGGGCTACACCGTCGCCGAGTGCGCCGACGCGCGCGAGGCCGCCGCCGAAATCACGCGCGCGCCCTACCGTCTCGTGCTCACCGACCTGCGCATGCCGCACGGCTCCGGCCTCGACGTGCTGCGCGCCGCGCGCGCCGCCGACCCGGACGTGCCCGTCGTCGTGATGACCGCCTACGGCTCGATTGACGAGGCCGTGCAGGCGATGAAAGACGGCGCGCACGACTTCCTACAGAAGCCCGTGGACTCCAACCACCTCCTGCTCCTCATCGGGCGCGCGCTCGAACAGGCGCGCTTGCGCACCGAAAACATTCTGTTGCGCGAAGAGTGGTCGCGCCGCTACGGCTTCCCGCGCATCATCGGCGAGTCAGACGCGATCAAGCGCGCCGTGGCCGAAACGCAGCGCGTCGCCACGACCGAGGCCACCGTCCTCCTGCTCGGCGAATCCGGCACGGGCAAAGAACTCTTCGCGCGCGCCGTGCATCACCTGAGCCATCGCCGCGATCAACCCTTCGTCGCCATCAACTGCGCGGCCATCCCCGAAACCCTGATCGAAAGCGAACTCTTCGGCCACGAGCGCGGCGCATTCACCGGCGCGACCGAACGACGCCCCGGCAAGTTTGAACTCGCCTCGGGCGGCACGGTCTTCCTCGACGAGATCGGCGAACTCCCGCTCGCCGTGCAGGGAAAACTCCTGCGCGCCATCGAAGAGAAGACCGTGGATCGCATCGGCGGGCGGATGCCCGTTCCCGTGGACGTGCGCATCGTCGCCGCGACGAACCGCGAACTCCAACAGGCCGCCGAGGCCGGCGAGTTCCGACGCGATCTCTATTTCCGCCTCGCGGTCTTCCCCGTCGAGATTCCGCCGCTGCGAGCGCGCGGCGAGGATGTCGTCCTGCTCGCGCGCCACTTCGCCGCGCAGTTCGGCAAAGAGTTGCGCGGGCGCGAAGCCACGCTCACGGACGACGCGCTCGCGCTGTTGCGGGCACACTCCTGGCCGGGCAACGTGCGCGAGTTGGAGAACGCCATCGAACGCGCCTGCATACTCGCCGACACTTCCGCGCTCGATGCGCGCGACCTGAATCTGCCGGGCGCGCGCGGAAGCGACGGAAGCAAAAGCGCGGCGCAGTCGCCCGAGACCTTCGCCGAATTGGATTTATCCGGCGGGCTGGCCGAAGCGACCGAGCGCGCGATCAGTTTCGTCGAACGCCGCAAGATTGCGGAAGTTCTCCGCGCACACGACGGCAACAAAACGCGCGCCGCCGAAACCCTCGGCGTCAGCTACAAAACGCTCCTGACCAAGATCAAAGACTACGAACTCTAAACACACGCATGACCCGAGAGCCAGAGGACAACCCGACCGCCAGCGACGCGCCAACCGACCACAACGACGAATCGCCCGCCACTTTGCCCGCCGACCAGCAACGCGAACTTCAAAACCGGAGTCAGGGCGAAGGGTTCAAGGTGAAAACGCGTCTGGAAGAGCCGAGCACGGTTGCGGGCGAGACGGAAAGCCCGGTCGGGGCGGCGACGGGTCAGTTCCCCGCCGAGCGCGTCGTCGCCAAACGCGAGCGTGAAGCGACCGGGTCGGGCAAGTATGCTTTCCTCGTCGGCGCGGGGATTCTGCTCAGTCGCATCGTCGGACTTATCCGCCAGCGCGTCTTCGCCTACTACTTCGGCAACTCGTTCGCAAAAGACGCCTTCGACGCCGCCTTCCGCATCCCCAACTTCCTGCAAAACGCTTTCGGCGAAGGCGCGCTCTCCGCCTCTTTCATTCCCGTCTACGCGAACCTGCTCGCGCGTGGCGACGAGGAGGAAGCGGACAATGTCGCCGGAGCGGTCTTCACCCTGCTCGCGCTCGTGACCGCGGTGCTCGTGCTCGGCGGCGTCGTCGCCGCGCCTTACCTCATCAACATCATCGCGCCGGGTTTTGAAGGCGCGCGGCAGGAGTTGACGCTCAGGCTCGTGCGGATATTTTTTCCGGGCGCGGGGCTGCTCGTACTCTCCGCGTGGTGTCTCGGCGTGCTCAACAGCCACCGCCGCTTTTTCCTCTCCTACACCGCGCCGATCATCTGGAACTTCGCGATCATCGCCGCGCTCGTCGGCTTCGGCGGGTGGCAGTCGGGCGGGCAGATGTTGAGCGAAGAATTCGGGGGGCGCCTCGCCTTGATGGCCGCGTGGGGTTCCGTCATCGGGAGCGCGTTGCAGTTTGCCGTCCAACTCCCGACCGTGCTCGGCCTGATCAAACGTCTGCGCCTGACCTTTGACTTCGCCTCTGCGCACCTGCGCACCGTGATGCGAAACTTCCTCCCCGTCTTCGTCAGCCGCGGCGTCATCCAGATCAGCGCGTTCGTGGATCAACTGCTGGCGAGTTATCTGCCCATCGGAGCAGTCTCCGCCCTCACCTTCGCGCAGAGCATCTACACGCTGCCCGTCAGTCTCTTCGGCATGTCGGTTTCGGCGGCCGAACTGCCCGCCATGTCGAGTGCGACGGGAAGCGTCGAAGAGGTGGCCGGGCAGTTGCGCCGGCGGCTCGAAGGCGGCCTCAGACAAATCGCCTTCTTCATCGTCCCTTCGGCGATGGCCTTCGTCGCGCTCGGCGACATCATCGTCGGCGTGCTCTATCGCACCGGCAGATTCACCGACAGTGATGTTCTCTACGTCTGGGGCATCATCGCAGGCTCGGCCACCGGCCTGCTCGCCTCCACGCTCGGACGCCTCTACTCTTCGACTTACTACGCCCTGCACGACACGCGCACGCCCTTACGCTACGCCGTGCTGCGCATCATCGCCTCAATCGGCCTCGGCATCCCGTTCGCGCTCTACCTGCCGCCCGCGCTGGGAATTGACGCGCGCTGGGGCGTCGCCGGTTTAACCATCGCCTCCGGCATGGCAGGGTGGGTCGAGTTCTTTCTCCTGCGCCGCACACTGAACCGACGCATCGGCCAAACGGGACTCTCTTTCGCCTATATCTCAAAGCTCTGGCTCGCCGCGCTCCTGAGCGCAGCTATCGCCTGGGGCATCAAACTACTCGTCGGAGGACGCCACCCGCTCCTGCTCGCCGCCCTGATCCTCGTCCCTTACGGACTTCTCTACTTTGCCATTACCACTCTCTTCAAATTGCCCGAAGCGCGTACGGTCGTCCATCGCTTCATGCGCCTCCTGCCCTTCGGTCGTAGATAAAAGGAATCCATATTTGTGAGATGAAGTTTCTGAAAGAACCTTTTCTCGCCCAATTATGCCTTTCCGCCTGCACGCCACCGCCTTCCCCAAGTCTATTATTAAGA
>DATCWB010000304.1:0-4782 GCA_036566625.1 Pyrinomonadaceae bacterium | reverse complement strand
TGGGTTGAAGCCATTTGAAAAGTATGCTGATAGCAGAACCGCCTCCTGCGGCCTGTTCCAGAACGCCACAGTCTTTTTGTAAGTTAGCTTCCCGACTCGCTTCTCGGCCTCGGCCACTAAGTTGCTAAGGATGCGCGAGAGCCACACACTTTCGTCGGCTGGCGGTTGCCCACCGCGTTTTGCCCTTATCTGCCGCAGACTAATAACGAAATTTTCGTGGTCGATAAACATCCCGGCCTGCCCCAAATCAATAGGCTGTGCACTAAGGCGTCTCTGAATCTTCAGCTTTCCATCCTGCATCTGCTGTTTCAGCCACTGCCGGAGAACCGTCCCGCTGAACTTCAGCACCTCCGTCTTGGTAGAATCGAAAACTTCACAGTCACGCAGATTTTCGAAGGCGCGCCTGAACGCCGGCTGATCGCGATTGTGGATCTGGGAGAAGAATTCGCGGGTCGGGACGGGCTGGTTGCTTGGGTAGCTCCTGAAAAGATGCTCGATGAAGTGTTCTTCCTCCGAGCCGAGTTGCTCAGATGGCCACCAGAATTCAAAGAGTTCGGGCTTCGTAATCACGTCCGTCGTTGTGACGTAGTCCACGTCTTCAGGCGTAGCAACAGTTCGGCGTTCCTGGTTGAGCAAGTCGACGAGTCCCGCGCCATATATCTGTGCGAGCCATGGGTAACCTCCGGTCAAATCGAACACCCTGTCGAGCGTCTCGGGCAGCAGCGTAGCCCACTGCGCGACCCCGGAGCGCAGAACGTCAGTCATCCCATCTTTCGACAGGAACGAGACACGCTTTCGGCTGAGCGCGCCGAAGATGCGGTGCTGGACGATGGTTGCGAGCCGGTCGAACCTGACCGAACCTGTCATGATCGTGTAGAGATTTCCCTCCTCTAGGCGGGCGCGTAACTGATCGAGGACCAATGTGTCCTGATCGGGCGTGCGGCCCGACCGCCCGATTGCCTCTAACAACAATTGGAACTCATCGATCATCAGCAGTGGCACGTAGCCGGGCAGCTTTCCCTTCACGTCGGCGAGGAACCGGTTGAATGCATGATGAGGCTCGGCCTTGAACACCTCCTCATCAGGGATGTCGGGAAACACGTTGTGGACTTCGACCGCCTTAAGCCCGAGCTTGGTGCAGAAGCCGCTGAGCACCGCCGCCGAGTTGACGGGGCCGAGCAGGTTGAAGTCCTCAAGGTTGATATAGACCGGCAGGACGTTCTCTGGGAGGTAACTACCGAGGAAGTTCAAGATGGTTGTCTTCCCGGAACGCCGTATGCCGTCCAGAAAATACCGCTCGCGCTGGATGCCGCCGTAAAAGCTATCCTTGATCTGGTCGAGGACTACGTTGCGACCGTGGAAAAGCTCCGACTCCGATTTGCTCAGAGCGCGTCCGATCTGGAACAGCTTGGGAATCCGATCGGTACCAATTCTGTTTCTGAAAGATGCGACTGGCAGAGACTGCTTCTTGATGCCCAAATCCATATTCGGGAAGCCCTCAGCCGACGCGAGCAGCGAGATGCCGAAAGTAATATTAAGGGGGGGGGCAAGAGCATTCCCGCCGTTGCTCTTCTCGACGGGGAAGTGGAAGAGGTGACTCTCCTCCTGACCCATCTTGGCGATGGTCTTCTCGCGACTCCCCACCACTTTCACGACCGGGTCTTCGACGAGTAACTCGATGCGCGCGTCGGTCACGGGTCGATCCGACGTATTGTTCACGCGCAGGACGAGCGTGGAACGCTCACTCTCAAGACTGATGAAAGGATTTTCGATGTGGGCGTCGAGACTGGGGCCGACCTTGGCTTGGCGGGCGAGATCGCCTATCACCTGCTTGAGCGCGCGGCTGTAGTGCGTGACGGCATCCCCTAGTGGCGTCGTCATGGCTCCGCCCGTCAGAAGTTCTGCGAGGCGTTTCTCCTGCTGCGTGGCCCTCACGTAGAAAACGCGTCGGCTGTCAGACATGTCTGGCTCTCGTGAAAACGAGTCGATGATGGACGAGGTGGTGTTTATGATTTCGACGGGGATGCGGCTCTCCGCCGGATAACGCTCTTCGAGGATGTTGCAGAACGTATCGATGTCCTGCTGCTGTTTGAGGTACGATGCCACATTCCTGATACCCGCAAGGCGCGCCGTAATCCCCACCAGTTTCTCCGCCATCTGCGGGTCGCGCGGGACGGAGACGGGCCTCTCCTCCGTCCTCTCCTCCACAAGGAATTCGGTTCTTTCCTCTTCCTCGTCTTCGCGCGGGGCGAAGAGGCTGAACTTAGCCAGCAATTTTTCGTCCGCCGAGACACCCAGGGCGAGCCGGTAGCTGCTCTGCCCGAGGTCGGCGCGCTTGGCACGCTTGCAGAGATCAAGCAGGTCGAAGCAGGCGTCGTTGACGAGAAACTGATCCGGTGGATCGAGACTCTTTACGAGGTCTAACCTTCGGCGGAGAATCTTGAATGCCCCGTCCACATCCTCCTTCTCCTTTTCAAGCACGCGGGCCAACTCGATGTAGTTATCTACCGACTTCTTGTTCTGCTTGATCCGCGCCTCAAGCCAGGGGATCAGCAATGCGACCTGATCCTCGACTATCGCTCCGTCAACGACTTGCTTGAGGTCGTCGTGGTTCGCGAAGCGCTGCGCCATTGGGGGAAGTTCCCACCTACTCTGCCAGTAGACGATGAGTTGGGAGAGGAACTGCGCGGCACGCTGGTTGTCGCCCAGTTGATGCGCCACACTTAGAGCGAGTGGGTGATAGCGCAGAGTCATGGTCCGCGGAATCGTCGAGAGGAATCTCTCCTTGTCATCGAGTTTTAGTGAGAGCGCAAGCACGACCAACATTAAGTCCTCGTCGAAACTGCCCTCGTCGAAGAGGGGGAGAAGCATGTCATACGCCTCGCCCTCTTTGCGTCGGCTGTAGTACAAAACGGCTAAATTCCAGTCGGTGTCGAAGCTGGGCTTGTCGCCCCGCTTGCGCCTGAGTGCAGTCAGCTTCTGTTCGGCGGCGTTGGCATTCTCCCCCTTAGCTTCGAGGTAAGCTACCCAGTTGCGCACTTGGAGGTTATCAATATCTCTTTCCAGTACACTTTTAGCGATCATCAAAGCTTGCTGGGTCTTTTCCGCGGAGTTCTGCTTGGCGAGTTGCTGCGCGCGCCGGAAGTCGCTCCGCGTGTCCGGGTCGTGGATGACGGGAAAGCCCGGCTCCCTGTACTGCAAACGTCGGTTCAACTCCGCATACAGGTAGTTTTTCAGATCGCTTGCGCTGTCCTCTAGTAGCTCGGTGACCCGCTTGAGGTCATCGTTCGCCCCAGCTCTGATGATGTCAGCGCGGCGCTCTTCGCTCACTTCTCCGAGTTCGTCCAAGTTCACTAGGACACCCATGTCTTTGAGAAAACGAATGTCCTCTTCGAAACCGGCTTCCTTCAAGAGAGCTTCCCACTCCTTGCGCTTGAGCGCACCCCATTCGGCGTCCAGTTTCACCCGGTAAATCTCCGGCATGTTCTTCCGCACGTATTCGCGCACTCGGGTGCGGTCGGACTGAAGCAGGTGCTTGAGTTGTTTATCGAAGTGTCGCGCTAATGCCTCTTTAATGAAGCGCTCGCCAAGGGCTCTGTCGGGCTGCCCAGCGCGCTGGAAGATACCAGAACTACCTTGGTAGTAATGACCTAATGCACCCCGGCAGATGATCCGGTCTAGCAGCTTTTCGAGCTGAACAATTTCGCCCGACTCTTCAGCCGGGCTGGTCTTGTCTGCGCGCCACGAGTCGCTGACAGCGAAACAGGCGACCCTAATCATGTCTTCGAATAATTTCTGATATCTCTCCATCCTACGGTCAATCAATATCTTGCACATTTCTCCGAAGATATTGCACGTCCAGAAGGCATCATGAGCGCGCCCCTCATTCAAGAGCGACTCTGCGATGGACGCGGAAGCGTTAATAGCAGGCATCAGGAAAATGTTCGTGCTGGGCCGCCCCGGCAATGACATCCACTCGTTATGTTTCCTCTTCGCAAAGTTTAGGCCTTCGCTCTGCTCCAGAACTGACTCCATATCAGCGATCGACGCTAAAAGCTTGTCGACGTTCACTACGAAATAACGCGTTACGTCAGCCCCATTTCTAAAAGGTAGTTGCCATGTTTGTATGGTTTTTCCTTGAGCTGTGGACATAGCTGATTTCTCCTAATCGATCATACACATGAATAATCATGTCGCGGGGAAGTCGGGAAACAAAAAGCACAATTCCGCAATAAAAAATAAGTATGCATACAGTCAGCCAAGATAGCGAGATGCCTGAGAAAGAGGAAAAGTGACTCGGAAGAAGACTCTGAGATAGAGGTAATACAGTATTGCCACACCAGTGAGAACAACCACGGAGTTATATTCTCCCTCCAGCACTCTGTCAAGTGGGAGCTGTCTGAGATTATCAATACCAGTCCTAATAGTGGAATGGTTCTGACTTTCGAAGGCGATTTAAAGAGCTTGCAAATAGTTTAGCATGGCATGATGAGAATCATGGCTTGAACATGGTTCTGGATTTTATAGCAAATCTTCCGGGAGTTCTAAGCATTCTGTGTAAGTGAGTTTGAGTTGAGTCCGCCCATCGGGACTCGACCGTCGAACAGAATGGCGAACTGATTCATCGCCCCGCTCCAGTTTTGTATCGGCATTGTCCACCGCTTGCTGATATTTCTCAATGCCAGGTACATCAACTTGAAGACCGCCTCGTCGTTCGGGAACAAGGAGCGATTCTTACTCACCTTCCGAAGCGTCATGTTCAGCGACTCTATCGTGTTCGTC
>DATCWB010000303.1:0-6832 GCA_036566625.1 Pyrinomonadaceae bacterium | reverse complement strand
ACGAGCCGATTAACTCGAACCAGAGCGGGTTTTTCTTCATGAACACGGCTCAAAAAACTCAGACCCGCCATCCACTGACAAAAGGAGGAAACTTATGTCCGGTAAAAAGAAGGCCGCCACGACGAGCAAAAAGGGCGGCGCGCAGAAGCAGACCGAAGAGGTTGTGATGTGGGTGCGCCTGCCCCGCCCGATGCAAGCCGCGGAACTCAGCAAGCTCGGGCTTGAGGGCGCCGCCTGCTTCGGCGGCGACACCTGTATCGCCGCCACCACGATGCGCAACGACGTAGGCATCGTCGTGCAGACCGCCCCGGAAGAGGCGCTCAAACAGGCGAAACTCACGCGCCGCGCAGACCCGTGCTTCGGCGGCGACACGTGCATCGTTTAGCATCTCATCCCGGCCACACCTTGGGAGTCTAAAGCCATGTCCTGGAAAGCTTCGCATTACACTCACCTGATTGATCTGGAGAGCGGCGGAGGCGTCGTCTACAACGGCTTCACAGGAGCCATCGTCAAACTATCGCCCGGGGCGTTCGGGCGTGTCGGCGAGATCGTCCGCGCCGCCCCCGGCGGCCTGCCGCTTCCCTCTGATTTTGAAACCGACCCGCTGTTCGAGCATCTGACCGCCGGCGGCTTCGTCGTGGACGAGGGTTTCGACGAGCTGGCCGCCATTGAGGAGCAGTACCAGCGCGAGCGCAGGCGTTCGCAATTCCTGCTGACCATCCTGCCCACCTTCGGCTGTAACCTCGGCTGCGATTACTGCTTCGTCGGGAAGAAGAGCGGCAAGATGAGCCGTGAGCGACAGGAACAAGTCATCGCCTTCGTGAGCGAGCGTTTCGCCGCGCAGCAGTTCCCGAGTATGTCCGTTGACTGGTTCGGCGGCGAGCCGCTCCTTGCCCTGGACGTTATCGAGCATCTCTCCGCAGCGTTCCGCCGGCTCTGCGAGCGGCACGGGACAACTTACAGCGCACAGGTCATCACGAACGGGACGGTCATTTCGGAGCGGGCTGTCGAAGTGCTGCTCGGGGCGGGGGTGGATAGGTTGCAGATCACGCTCGACGGCCTGCGCGAGATCAACGACCAGCGCAGGCCGAGTAAGCTGCGTGTCATCTCGCCGTTCGAGCAGACGGTGTGCGGGCTGGAGCGTGTGGTCGGGAAGTTTCTCATCCGGCTGCGGATCAACGTCGATAAGCACAACCTCGATCAGGCGTGGCTGCTGCTCGACTTCTTCGCCTCGCGCGGTTGGCTTGGCCCCGACACGCTCTTCTTCCCTTACCTCGCACGTATCTCGCCGTTTACGGACGCCTGCGCCTCGGTTGCGACGGAAGTCTGCTCGGTAGACGAATTCCAGCGGATGAATGCGGAGTGGATGAAGCGTCTGCACGAACACGGCGTGCCAGTCGCATTCCAGGGGTTATACCAGTTCCCCGAACCTAAGCTTTACAACTGCGGCGCTATCGGCTCGAACGGATTCATCTTCAACCCGAACGGCGAGATTCACAAGTGTGGCCTCGCCGTCGATGATTCGAGCGAGGCCGTCGGTTTTCTGGGCGAGGAACTGGACGCCGATCACCCGAACGCGAAGAAGTGGAAGGAGTGGAGTCCTGTCCAGAACCCGGTCTGCCGTGGCTGCGAGTTTCTGCCTTCGTGCCTCGGTGGCTGCCCGAGAAACCAGATGCAGATGCGTGAAGTGCAGAAGAAGGAGAACTGCCAGTACTACCAGCAGCATGAGAATCGCATTCTCGCCACCCACCTGGAGTTGGCGAGCCTTTGAAACAGAAGGCGCGAGAAGTTGAAGACAGGCGTTTTGTCGGGCGCAGGAGGATTCGTAAATGAAGCTGCTCGTCCTTCGCTGTGCGACCGGGCGTTCTCACGCTTTGCGCCGCCCGCGCCGTCGGATTCGGATATAGTCTGGCCGACCGGGAGAAGCGCGCGTGGCTACTCGTCGTATCCGATAAAATTGACGGCGTTCTGATCGAGGTTCTCCCGGCCGTGGTCATAGCGCATGACGGTCTTCGGGTCTTTGTGCTTGCTCATCATCTGCACCTGCCGGTAAGTCAATCCACTGTCCAGGGCTTTCGTGATCGCGGTGCGCCTCAAGTCATGTGGTGACAAGTCACCTATGCCGGAATAGTCGGCCCATCGCGCGACGATCTTCTGCACCATGCGTGTGGAAATCCCTTTCTTGAATTCCAGCGTCCGGTAATTAACGTGCGGCTGAAAAAGGAATGCATCTTCCCCATCCGAATGCGATATCGCACGCCGCTTCCCGTCTAGTCGCAGGTAGTCATCTATCGCCCCTTTGACATCTTTGGGCAGCGGCCACGTCTCTTCCCTGCCGCCTTTGACCTTGCACCTGAGCGTCCACCGTCCATGACTCCACTTCACGGACGACGTACGCAAGCTACACAACTCAGACACTCTCAATGAGAGGCGGAGCATGACGAGCATCAGGGCGTAATCCCTTGCCCCCTCCGGTCTCTCCCTATCGGGTCCTGAGAGGAGATAGCGCACCTCTTTGGCCGTGAGCGCACGCCCCGAGGGTTCCGTCGGCAGTTCGGGCGGGGAGACCAGTTTCGTCGAAGCGGGGTTGAGAGGGACGACTCCCCCGGCCTTCAGGTATTCAAAGAAGGAACGAATGACAGAGAGTTTGAAGGAGACCGTCGCAGGGCGTTTACGCTGCGAGCGCAACTGGTCGCGCCAGCGTTGCACGTCGGCGGGTGTAACCTCTATCGGGTGCTTTCCTCTGGCAAATTGGAAGAAGTCAGCCACCGCCCGACTGTAGGCGCGGCGAGTAGCTTCCGACACCGACTTGTTGACGAAGGGAGCGGCGCTTCTCGGGTCAAATCTCCTGGGGGCGAGTTCTCGGCCGGCAAGAATTTCAGGCTGTAGAGTTTCGATAGGCAAGTGGAAGACCCCTTCAAAGCTAATTTAACGAGCGAAATCGGCTTGATGATGGCTCAAGAGGCTATCATAGTCAAGGGTTTCATTCATAAAAGAAGCATTATCGGAATTAGCCAGTGCTAATGCAAACAGCAGTTTTTTAATTACAGAAAAAGCTAAATTAATAGATGTGAAACCGTATGTGAAACGGAGTTTGAAGGTGCTTTTCCAAGACAACACTGGGACAGTAATTCCAAGTCGAACTTACTTTTGAGAAGAGTCATTATGCAAATAGACATGTTGGCATAGTTGGATAGAAGCTTAATTTGTGTGCAACACCTTTTAGAATCAGCACGGAACATGCTTTGATTTAACTTTATTCGCACCTTTGAGTGGTCTGTTTCCTCAGGGGTGCGGGATACGAAATGAAAGAGAGAAAAATTTATGAGCGATAAAATCCAGTTGTTACTATGTGCGTTCTACGGTCGCCATGCTTCTCTACGCAAGGAGCAGCGGTCTAAGACGACTATCTCTGTATTAAGAGATGGGCGTGTGTGCTTGGAGACCCGGTGCTGGCTGCCAACCGCTCGTAACAATGACCAAGTTTCGTGCGCCTGGAGGGAGCCGTTAAGTGGTAGGCCACATACAAGTAGGCCAGGGCTAGTTCCCTTTCACCCTTTCGTGCTTACATCGTTTGACACCCCTATCTTTCCCTTCGGGATACCAGAAGTTAGTTCCGAAGCAATCCGGGCAATCAACTAGCGATTCGCTTTGATCTTTCTTTTGATCTTTATATTTATTGGGGGCATATTGTGGCTGGCTACTATCTGGCTGGCTACGCTGTGGCTGGCTACGTCGTAGCTGCCAGGAGGATGTGCCCACCTTATATTCGACGCCTTGAATGACATTTTGACCATGAGGACGATCGATTTTCTCGACGAGTCCTTTGCCTTCAAGCGAGCGTGTAACCTGCTTTACTTTGGCGATGCTCATGTTGGCCCGCTCTGCCAGTCGTTCGTTGCTAATGCGGCAAATGTTCTTTTTATAGCCCCATGACAGGCGATAGAGTTGCGTAAAGACCGCTTGCTCGAACGTATCAAGATGCGGATAAAGGTGGTCAATAATCTGGTGAGGAACTTCCGTATGTCCGTCTATTTCCGGGAGAGCCGCGATTAAGTCTAGACGGCTACTGTCTGGCTGGCTACGGCGTGGCTGGTTCTTCGGTAGCTGGCTAGATTGTGGCCGGTCAGGTTGTAGCTGGCTATCGTGGCCGATCTCGGGTGGTTCTGGTAGCTGGCTAGGTTGTAGCTGGCTGGATTGTAGCTGGCTATCCTGTGGCTGGCTAGCAAAGGGCGATACCAAATCTTCTATTGATAGTGATTCAACTTCTTCGGGCTTTCGAAGGTTATCGAACATTCCGCCTTTAGCTCGCGCCGTGCGGGTAGGAATTGTGATCTTAGCTTTCGGTTCACCTTTGCTCATTTACGTTTTTCCTTTAAAAGCCGGACTTTCGAAGTTATTTCAAGGCGGGCAAGGAACTCTTTCGTCAGGTTTAGATAATCTTCGCTGCCTCTGGAGGCTTGAGCATATTCGAAGATTGATTGACGGTAGGCTGGGGCTGCAATCAGATGCGTGTTGCTTCGAACGAGCGTTTCGAACAGCTTATCTCCGAACATCGCCTGCGCCTGTTTATATGCTTCCGCCGATGCGGTGGTGCGAGCGTCGAATCGAGTTACAACGTAGCCGAGTACATTTAACGAAGGGTTCGAACGGCGCACGCTCTTAATAGTCTCTTCCAAGTCCTGTGTGCCTTCGAAGGCATAATATTCGGCTGCCAGAGGCACGATAACGTAATCAGAGGCTAATAGTGCCTGCGTGACGACGATTCCCAAGCTTGGTGGGCAATCTATCAGCACGAAGTCGTATTCGTCGGAGAGGGAATTGAGCGAATCCTTGAGCCGGAACAGATCATCGAACTGGCTGCTTTTCTCCAACTTAGCCAACCGAATATGGGAAGCCGCCAGATCAAGGTTTTCGATGTGGGTTTCGTAGATCGCGGCCCCGAAGGGCAGCCCATCGCCCTTGTTATCGATCAGAACATTGGCGAGCGTGTTCTGAATCATCTCCGGCGTCAGGAAAGTACGGGTGAGATTACACTGAGAATCAAGATCAATCATCAGGACGCGGAAGCCTTCAATTGCCAGACCAGCACCGAGATTGACTGCCGTCGTCGTTTTACCGACGCCTCCTTTTTGATTTGCGATTGCAATAGTTTTCATGCTGCCTCTGCGCGCTTCGGCTTCAAGTCCAAAACTTCGGCCTTGCTGACCAACTTCTCGCGCCGGTCAAGGGGGTTCTCGTATGTTTTAAGGATGCCTCGTTTGAATAGATCGGAAAGCTTCGCGCGGCTTACATTTAACAGTGCGCGGGCTTCAAGCGCAGTTATTAAGTCGTTTGGGGTATTCATAGCGCGATAGCATATAGATAGATTCAAATGCGATCAAGACAATTCTACTTGCAGCGCAATGCTGATTTGTGGAATTACCCATACTGGTGAGGTGCCCGCCAAGAGGTTTGACCCGAAGAGCACTGCCAGTAATGAGATTATTACAATAACGGTATGCTAGTGATAAATTGCTTCTTATTAAGGTTTTCAGCCCTTTATTTTGTGTTCACTATACTCAAGTTCAACTTAACTCTGCCCTCCCACTCAACCTTTGAAGCCGAGAACGCGGTGCGTATCTTGCAATGTCCGGTCTGCTAGCGTGCCTCTACATTCCAGTCGCCGCACGAAACGGGGCAAACCCTTCAAACTCCCGCCTTGACGCATCCTGCCCACGAAGTAGTCCGCGCAGGATAAGTGTCACCGCCTGCTCAACATGCATGGTGGTGGCTAGAGTAGTGTTCTCTTCGAAGTTAACCCCGTTGTGTAGTCCCTCGGCCAGTAGTGTTGCAAAAAACATTTTGGCTGCAATACAGCGCCCGAGAATGCACCAAGTTATGTCGTAACTTTATTTCCCCGACATGTCCGTTTCACGCCTCCGTTTCCGCATGTATGTAGGTGACACAACTGACTGTTTAAGACCAGTACTACAGCATACCCATGCCTGGGCGGCGACAGCGGGTGAAATTATTCCCCGCGCCGGTGCCCATTCCACTCCCGCTTTCCGCCCTCTGGGTCGGAGGAAGAAATGAAGATGAACCATCGCATCGTAAACACGCGCGCCACTCAAGCCGCACGCACGCTCTACCCCGCCGCACGGCTGCAACGGCGAAGAGTTGGCGCGGCACTCGCCCTGACAGTTCTTGCGTCGCTCTGCCTCTTCGTCGCTGGCGGCGCGGCGCAGGGGCCCGTGACGTTTACGAACACCGCGCCCATCGTCATCCCCGACGCGACGGCGGCCGGGGTCGGCGTCGCCAGCCCGTACCCCTCGGCCATTAACGTCGCTGGGTTGAGCGGCGCGCTGACGGATTTGAACGTCACGCTCCACGGTCTGAACGGCAGCCCGTACAACACGGCGCTGCTGCTCGTCGCGCCGAACGGCACGAGGATGATCATCCAGGCGAACATCCAGACCTCCTCCGACCACAGCAACGTCTCTTACACGCTCGACGACAGCGCCCCGGCCGACATGGTGCTCATCAACCGGATCAGAAGCGACAACTCTTACCGGCCGACCGTCCTCGTCCCGAGCGCGGAGGCAGAGCCGGAGTTTCCCGAGGTCGGTGGCGACCCGCCGCCGGCCGACTGCCTGCCGAAAGGCGAATGCCTGAGCGCCGCGCCCTATGGGACGGCGAAGCTCAACAGCGCGTTCGGCGGCATCGACCCGAACGGAACGTGGAAGCTCTACGCGGTCGATCTGTTCGAAGGCGAGACGAGCACTTACGCGGGCGGCTGGTCGCTGAGCATCACGACCAACTTCATCGAGCCTATGCCGACGCCCTCGGCCAC
>DATCWB010000302.1:0-7061 GCA_036566625.1 Pyrinomonadaceae bacterium | reverse complement strand
GTGACAGGTGACAGGATTTAAAACCCGTCTCTCTCCTGTTACCTGTCACCCGTCACCTGTCACTCTTTCATGGTCTGAGCAAAACTTTCAAGACGCCTGCGTCGGTTGCGCGTTGCATGGCGCGCACCCCTTCGGCGAGCGGGAACTCCTCTGTAATGAGACTCGCAACATCTACGGCATCGCGCGCGAGCAGTTCGAGCGCGGGGGCGAAGCGCCCGCAGCGCGAGCCGACGACGCTGATCTCGTCAACGACGATTCGCGCGGCGTCGATCTCGGTCGAGCCGTGGAAAGTTGACTTCAAGACGAGCACGCCGCGCGGTCGCGTGAGTCTGACCGCGAGCGCGAAGCCGCCGCCCGCGCCCGATGCCTCGACGACCACGTCGAACGCGCCCGACCATTCGGGCGGCAACTCGGCTGCGAGCGCGGTCTCCACGCCGCGCGCACGCGCGATCCGCAGTTTGTTTTCATGTCTGCCGATGAGTGTGACGTGAGCCGCGCTTTGCGCCCGGATGGCCTGCGCGCAGAGCAGCCCGAGTTTGCCGTCGCCGATGATGGCGACCCGCATGTCGCGTCTGATCTCCACGCGTTCCATGATGCCGCATGCCGCCGCGAGCGGTTCGGCGAAGACGGCGCGCGCATCTTCGACCTCGTCCGGCACGGCCAACAAATTCACGATTGGCAAACTCAGGTATTCCGCGAACGCGCCGTCTCGCCCGACGATGCCGAGCACCGTGCGCCGCGTACAATGGCGCGCATCGCCCGCCGCGCACAATTCGCAACAGCCGCACCCCGCGTTGATCTCACCCACCACGCGCCGCCCCACGAGTTGCGGCGCTTCGGCCGCGCTCTCCACCACACCGACGAACTCGTGGCCGAGCGTTCCGGCAAACCCCGCGTAGCCGCGCGCGATCTCCACGTCGGTGTTACAAATCCCCGCCAGCCGGACGCGCACCACGGCCTCGCCCGCCCCCTCGCGCGGCGCGGCCGTCTCCGCCAATTTCAACTCCCCGTTCTCGTATCGCAGAGCTTTCATAACTTGCTGGTAAATCGTCAAAGACCGTAAATCGTGAATCGTAGATTGTAAATAGATTTAAGACAGGTCTTCTCTATTTACGATCTACGATTCACGATTTACGGTTCTTGAGCGATTCACGATTTACGTCCCTAAAATCTTTTCGTCCTCATGTAAGCGTTCGCGGCGGTGAGTTCGACCGTCTGCTCGCGGCCGGCGACGTTGACGGGGAGTCGCCAGGTGACTTCCTGCGCGCCCTCCTGCGTGGCATGTATCCACCAGCGGCCGGGCGGGACGTAGACGATGGTTTGGCCGCTTCCGTCGAGTTGCGTGCGGATGGGCTGGCGCGCGCCCATGCGCCGCACGATGAAGTCTTCAAAACGCTGGCCGGGGCGTCGCTCGTCGAGGAACTCGCGCTGCGCCGCCGCGACATCTATCGAGTAAAGTTGGACGGACATGGTGGCGGCGTCGGGGTTCTGCCCACCGCCGGGGCGCGGGAGGACGAGTATGCGCAGCAGCGTGTCGCGCGTCTGTCCGGGCGCGCCGAGGCTGTGCGGGGCTTCGTCGTGCGGCAGGCGGCGATAGACGAGCCAGCCCGCCCCTGCGAGCGCGAGGACGAGCGCGATGCGCAAAACTGCGACGAGCCAACGATGTGTGGGAACGGGATCGCTCACTTAAAATCGAATCGTCTACTTAACCGGCGACGCGGCGACGACACGCCTCCGGCCGCGGCGTCTACTCGTGCGAAGTGCTTCGTGGCGCGGTCGCCCCGCTTCTTTCGCCGAACGCCGTCCGCGCCGGTCGCCCGAAGACCCTTGCCGTCAGGCCATGAAACCCTTTTCGCGCAGCGCGCTCTCCAACTCGCGGTTGGACGGAACCGAGAGCACCTGCCCGGCGATGTCGAGCGTGGGCTTGCGCTCTTTGCCTTCGTTGTGCTGCCGCACCCACTCGGCGGCCTCCGCGTTCTCTTCCACGTCAATGTAAGTGTGCGCAATGCCGAGTTCCTTCAAGTGCTGCAAAGTATCCTGCGTGTCGTGACACCAAAGCGCCCCGTAAACTTTAACTTCCATATTGTCCCCCTAGAACTATTAGAATTATTTGACGGCAATCATAGCAAAGCAGCGTTGAAGTAGGAACGCGGGAGGCGCGGGGCGGGAGACAGAAAACAGAAGTCGGGAGTCGGAAGAACTCTGCTCCCGCGTTTTTATTCAGACTCCCGACTTCTGTTTTCTGTCTTCTCCTTCAACGTTCTCCCGCCGGGTGTTACAATGCGCCTTCAACTTACTTTCTCTACTGCAAATTTTCCTGTGACCACGAAACCGGCAGATAAATTTCGCGACGAGTGCGGCGTCTTCGGCATCTACGGCCACGCGGAGGCGGCGCGCCTCGCCTACCTCGGACTCTACGCGCTGCAACATCGCGGGCAGGAATCCTGCGGCATCGTCTCGTCCGACACGAGAGAGTTGCGCAGCGAGCGCGCGATGGGACTCGTCTCCGACGTGTTCGACGCCGAACGCCTCAACCGCCTGCCCGGCGCATCGGCCATCGGCCACGTGCGCTACTCCACGGCCGGCGAGGTTTCCATACGCGAAGCGCAGCCATTCCTCGTCGCCTGCCAGCACGGGCAAGTCGCCGTCTGTCACAACGGCAACCTTCCCTTCGCCGGCGAGGAGCGCAAGCGTCTGGAGCGCGCGGGCGCGATCTTCTCTTCCACCTCCGACACCGAAGTGATCCTGCACGGCATCGCGCGCTCGCAAGCGGCGGGGATCAACGAGGCGATCCCGGAAGTGTTGCGCGAGACCGAAGGCGCGTTCTCGATGCTCTTTCTCACCCCCGACTCGCTCATCGCCATCCGCGACGCGCGCGGCTTCCGCCCGCTCGCCCTCGGCCGGCTGGGCGATTCGACGTGGGTCGTCGCCTCCGAGACCTGCGCCTTCGATCTCATCGAAGCCACTTACGTGCGCGACGTTGAACCCGGCGAGATGATCATCGTTGATGCGAGCGGCCTGCATTCGTCCTACCCGCTCACCTCCCGCGAGCATTCGATGTGCATCTTCGAGCACGTCTATTTCGCGCGCCCCGATTCCCTGATCTACGGCCACTCGGTCAACGAGTCGCGTCACAAGATGGGCAAGCGGCTCGCCGTCGAGCAGCCCACGGAGGCCGACATCGTCGTGCCCGTGCCCGATTCGGGCGTCGCCGCCGCCATCGGCTATGCCGCGCAGAGCGGCATCAGTTACCGGCAGGGGTTGGTGCGCAACCACTACGTGCATCGCACCTTCATCGAGCCGAAGCAGGCGATTCGCTCTTTCGGCGTGCGCATCAAGTTGAACCCCGTGCGCCACCTGATCGAAGGCCGCCGCGTCGTACTCATCGACGACTCCATCGTGCGCGGCACGACCTCGAAAAAGATCGTCCGCATGGTGAGGGAAGCCGGGGCGACCGAGGTGCACCTGCGCATCAGTTGCCCGCCGACCATCAGCCCGTGCTTCTACGGCGTGGACACGCCGAACCGCGACGACCTCATCGCCGCGCAGATGTCCGTCGAAGAGATACGCCGGTTTATCGGCGCGGACTCGCTCGGCTACCTCTCCCTCGAAGGCATGCTCGCCTCGACCGGCATCACCCCGCGCGCCTCCTGCGTCGCCTGCTGGACGGGCAACTACCCCACCCGGATCACACGCGAGGCCGAAACCCAGTGGGCGCGCGAACGCGAACCCGTGCCGTCCGATTGAAGACACAAGCCAGCCTTTCAAATGCACGTTATCACGCGCAAGCGTCTGAATGATTTTGCCGCTCGCCACCCTGAAACCAGAAATGCCCTCGCGCACTGGTATCAGCTAATGAAGCGCGGCGATTTTTCGTCGTTCGCCGAACTGCGGGCGATTTTTCCGGCAGCGGATCAGGTAGATAAGTTGACCGTTTTTAATATCGGCGGGAACAAGGCGCGACTCGTTGCGGCGATTCACTACAATCGTCGTAGAATATACATCCGGGCGGTGCTCACACATCGAGAGTACGATCAAAACCGGTGGAAGGAATGAGCCATGCAAAATCGGGAACTCGATAAAACTCTAAGCGCGTGGCCTGCGGTGGCGGAGAATATTTTTGTCCCCCACACCGAAGAGCAGTATCAACGCATGGTCGCTTTGCTCGACCAGTTGGTTGACGAAGTCGGCGAAGACGAAACGCATCCTTATTCGTCGTTGATGGAGCTGATTGGCTTGCTCATTGAACACTACGAAGCCGAGCACGTTCCTGAACTAACAGTTGATCAGTAAATCCTCTAATGCGGATCGCACGGACATGAACGCGTGGCGTCCGAGTGACTCGTGATGAAATCCTTCAGGCACAATTTGTCATTGTTTCGCCCCTCGGCGTCGTGCATTTCGTTCGGAGGTTAACTTAGGTGGCTCAAAGTAGAAGCGTGCGCGGGTGCGGTTGTGTGGGGGTGGTGCTGGCGATCATCGTGGTCGCCGGGCTGGTCGCTTATTTCAGGTTTTACAAACCCGCGCCGGGGCCGCAGCTTCCGCCGCCGTCGGGCGACGAACTCTCGGTTTACGTCCTTGATGTCGGGCAGGGCGACGCGATCCTGATCGTCGCGCCGGGGGGCAAGACCGCGCTCGTGGACGCGAGCGTGCCGGGCAGCGGCAAGAAGATTCTCGCCGCGATGGGGCGCGCCGGCGTTGACCACATCGACCTGCTCATCACCACGCATGCCCACGCGGATCACATCGGCGGCGCGGACGAAGTGATCAAGGGCACGAAAGTTTTCAAGGTGCTCGACAGCAAAGTGCCGAACACGACGAAGAACTACGAGGACTTTCTCGACGCCATCGAGGGGCGCGTCGAAAATCCGCAGGACAACTTCATCACGGCCGCGCCCGGCCAAACCTTCTACCTCGGCAGCGGCGCGATCATCTCGGTGCTCGCCCCCATCCAGCCGCTCTTCACGAAAGATCAGTTGCGCTCCGGCGGCAACGAACCGAACGCCAACTCCGTCGTGACCCGGCTCGACTACGGCGAGTTCTCGATGCTCCTGACCGGCGACGCCGAGGCGCAGACCGAGGCGCGGATGATGGAGCAGGGCGCGCGGCTCGCGGCGAAAGTTTTGAAGGTCGGACACCACGGCTCGAAGTATGCCAGTTCGGCAGACTTCCTGCGGCAGGCCAAATTCAAGGATGCGGTCATCTCATGCGGCGCGGACAACCGCTACGGCCACCCCAGTCAAGAGGTCCTGGATCGGCTCAGGGAGTCGGGCGTGAAAGTCTATCGCACTGACTTGCAGGGCGCGATCACGATCAAGACGCGCGGCGCGGAAGACTACCAGATCACGACCGAACGCCAGGCCGCCCCGGATGAAATCTCCACGGGTCGCAAGGCGCAAAAGGACGACTCGGCCAAGTCGGGCTTCATTCAATACGGCGACTTCGGCCCCGCGCCCAAGCCCTCGCCCAAGTCGAAATCGGCCAACAGCAGGTGAACCCACATGACACAGCGCAAAGAGAATCAGGCAGAGAGTTCCGGCGTCGTCGAGGTGCGCGCCGTCGTTGACCGCGTCGAAGACGGCGACATCGCCGTGCTCAGTCTCGAAGACGAAGCGCGGTCGCAGCTCGACGTGCCGCGCAAGCAGTTGCCGGAGGGCGCAAACTCCGACGGCGACCACTTGCTCCTGCGGTTCGACGTTGACGCCGGGAGCGGAGAGCGCACGCTCAAGTCCGTCAAGGCCGCGCCTGAGGCCCGCGCCGCGGCCTCCGACCGGATCAAGAAAATGCAGGAACGTCTCGCGCGCATGAGCGGCGCGGCCGACAAGAAGGATTTCAAACTATAGAACTCAGGAGTCAGAATTCAGAAAACAGAAGTCCGGCGCGGTGTGCCTATCTATTCTGAATTCTGTATTCTGTGTTCTCGTTCCCAATGACCAAACCCATCACCTACAGCGACGCGGGCGTCTCGATTGAGGCGGCGAACGCGGCCGTGGATCGGATCAAGGAGATGGCGCGCGCCACTTTCAACGCGCGCACGCTCTCCGAGATCGGCAGCTTCGGCGGCATGTTCGACGGCGCGTTCCCCGCGCTCAGCGCGCCCGTCCTCGTCGCTTCGGCCGACGGCGTCGGGACGAAACTCAAAGTCGCCTTCGAGACGAACACGCACAACACGGTGGGGCGCGATCTCGTCAATCACTGCGTCAACGACATCCTCGTGCAGGGCGCGCGCCCGCTCTTCTTCCTCGACTACGTTGCTACGGGCGCGCTCTCGCCCGAAGTGATCGCTTCGGTTGTCGAAGGCATGGCGCGCGGGTGTCGCGAGAATAACTGCGTGCTGCTCGGCGGCGAGACGGCGGAGATGCCCGGCTTCTACGCCGCAGGGGAATACGACGTGGCCGGTTTTATCGTCGGCATCGTTGATCGTGAGAGGGTGATTGACGGCAAATCAATCGCGGCGGGCGACTCTGTGCTCGCCCTGCCTTCCGTCGGCCTGCACACGAACGGCTATTCGCTCGCGCGCAAACTCTTCTTCGAAGTCGCGGGCTTCGACGCCTCGACGCGCGTCGAAGAACTCGGCATGACCGTCGGCGAGGCTCTGCTCGCGCCGCACCTGAGCTACCTGCCCGCGCTCGAAGGGCTGCTCGATACGGGCGCGCTCAAAGGTCTCGCGCACATCACGGGCGGCGGCCTCGTCGATAACATCCCGCGCATCCTGCCCGAAGGCACGGCCGTTGAAATCACACGCGGCTCGTGGCCTGAGCTTCCCGTCTTCACGCTCATGCAGCGACTCGGCAACATCTCGGAGCGAGAGATGCACCGTACCTTCAACATGGGCGTCGGCATGGCGATCATCTGCGCGGACGCCGACACAGAGGCCATCCGTTCGCACGTCGAAGCGCGCGGCGAGAAAATTTTCGAGATCGGCCGTGTCGTCGCGGGCACGCGCTCGGTGGAATTCGTTTGAAAGAATTTCAAGTTTCAGGTTTCAAGTTAAAGACCGGAGAACCTCAGACTTGAAACTTGAAAGTTGAAACTTCATTCCCGGAACCTGAAACTTGAAA
>DATCWB010000301.1:0-9164 GCA_036566625.1 Pyrinomonadaceae bacterium | reverse complement strand
CGGCGCGGTCGTCTATTACTATCTGAAGTCGAAGCCGACGACCGACGTGGTGCTCGAATTCCTCGATGCTGCGGGCAAGACTATCCGCACGTTCACCGCCAAAGCGCCCGCGCCGCAACCGAGTCCCGCGCCCGGCAGCGCGCCCGTGCAGACGCCGCCCGAACAGCCGCAGGCCGCTTCCGGAGAAGAGTCTTCGTTCTTCGCGGGCGGCGCAGGAGGCGGCGCGGCGCGCGTGACCACGGAGGCCGGTCTGAATCGCTTCGTCTGGGACATGCGCCACGCCGACGCCGTGCGCTTCCCCGGCATGATCATGTGGGCGGGCAGCGTCGCGGGGCCGCGCATCACGCCCGGCCGCTATCAGGTCAAACTCACGGCCGACGGCAAGACCTACACCGAAACTTTCGAGCTTCGCAAAGACCCGCGCATTTCCACCACCGAGGCGGACTTTGCCCGCCAACTCGACTTGCAGTTGAAGATTCGCGACAAGCTGACCGAGACGCACAACGCCATCATCTCGATCCGCGAAGCGCGCGGGCAGATCAACGACCTGCTCAAACGCGTGCAGGGTCAACCGAACTTCAAGGCGATCTCGGATGCGGCGAAATCTCTGAACGGGAAAATGACCGCCGTCGAAGAGGAGTTGTACCAGACGAAGAACCAGAGCAGCCAGGACCCGCTCAACTACCCGATCCGCCTGAACAACAAACTGGCCGCGCTCGGCGGCGTCGTCTCAAGCGCGGACAGCGCGCCGACCGAACAGGCTTACGCCGTTTACGAAGACCTCACGGGAAAGATCAACGCGCAACTGCAAAAGCTGGAAGCGGTCTTGAAGACAGACCTCCCGGCCTTCAACCAACTCGTGCGCGAGCAAAACATCCCCGCCGTGATCGTCAAACCGCCCGCGGCTCAGGGCAGCAGGCCATAGAAGTCGCATGACGATTCTTAAACTGAGCAGTGAAGTGGAATCGGCGTTGGGCGCAGGCCGCCCGGTCGTCGCGCTCGAATCGACGGTCATCGCGCACGGCCTGCCGCGCCCGCAGAATCTCGAAACCGCGCGGCGGCTCGAACAGATCGTTCGCGCGGAGGGCGCAACCCCGGCCACCATCGCCATCCTCGGCGGCGTGTACTGCGTCGGGCTTGACGACGCGCAACTCGAACACCTCGCTACGAGCGGCGACGTGAAAAAGATCAGTTTACGTGATCTGCCCATCGCCGCCGCGCGCGCGTGGGACGGGGCAACAACCGTCGCCTCGACGATCTGGATCGCCGAGCGCGCAAGGATCAACGTCTTTGCTACCGGCGGCATCGGCGGCGTGCATCGCGGCCAGTTGCCCGACGTGTCAGCAGACTTGCCGGAACTCGCGCGCGCAAAGCGTCTCGTCGTCGTCTGCTCCGGCGCGAAAATCGTCCTCGATCTCCCGGCCACGCACGAGTGGTTAGAGACTTACGGCGTCACCGTCGTCGGCTACGGCTGCGACGAGTTGCCCGCCTTTTACGCGCGCACGAGCGGTCTGCCGGTGGACGTGCGCGCCGACACGCCGGAAGAGGCGGGCGCGATAGCCCGCGCGCAGTTTGAGCTTGAGAAGGAGGGCGCGCTGCTCGTCTGCGTGCCCGTGCCCGCGTCGAGCGAAGTCCCACCGGACTTGCTCAAAGAGACACTGAAAGCGGCGCTGGCCGAAGCGGAGCGCGAACATATCAACGGACGCGAACTGACGCCGTTCCTGCTCTCGCGCATGTCCAGCCGCAGCGGCGGCGCGACGCTCCGCGCCAACCTCGCGCTGCTCGAACAGAACGCGCGCGTCGCCGCGCAGATTGCAAAGGTTGTCAGTAGACAGTAGCCGGTTGTTCGTGTTGCACTCAGGAAGCCGCTAAAGATGGTATCGAGCAATTGCCTGTGAAGAACAACGGACTCCTGACACATTCTTATCATTATGATTACTGCCGAAGAGAAGAAACGCGCGGGGAAGATTATCGGTCAACTCAAACGCGCCTACCCGGACGCGCGTTGCTCTCTGAATTATTCGACACCGCTTGAGTTGTTGATCGCCACGATCCTCTCGGCGCAGTGTACGGACGAGCGGGTCAACGTCGTGACGCTTGAGTTGTTCGGGAAGTACCGCAGCGCGGAGGACTACGTGCGTGCCGTGCCCGCCGAACTTGAGCGCGACATTCATTCGACGGGATTTTTTCGCAACAAGGCGAAAGCCATTCAGGGGGCGTGCCGGATGATCTGCGAGCAGCACGGCGGGCGCGTGCCCGAGACGCTCGAAGAGTTGATCGCGCTGCCGGGCGTGGCGCGCAAGACGGCAAACGTCGTGCTCGGCAACGCGTTCGGCATCGCCTCCGGCGTCGTCGTCGACACGCACGTCTCGCGCGTCTCGCAGCGTCTGCGTCTGACCGCGCACGAGCAACCCGAAAAGATCGAGCGCGATTTGATAGACCTCGTGCCGCGCAAAGACTGGATCATCTTTCCGCATCTCCTCATCGCGCACGGCCGCGCCGTCTGCAAAGCCCGCACGCCTCTCTGCGCCGAGTGCCCCGTCGAACCACTCTGTCCTTCTTCGTTACTGCGAGATGCGGCCGGCGGGGTGCGCGCCGAAAAACCCTGACGCATTCAAAGCCGCCCCGGCCTGCTATTTCGCCTCACCCTTTTCGTTGATCCAGTCGCGCGTGATGTCGCACCAGAGGGCGAGGCCGCGCCACTCGCGGAAGCGCGCGTAGTGGCGTGCGATTTTGCGGTCGTCGGCGGTGCGGCCTTTGGCGTGGAGGCGGGCGAAGGTGGCGCGCACCCACGAGTCGAGCGCGAGGCAGTCGTAGCGGCCGAGGAGTTTTAAGAGATTGTCGGCGGCATACTCGCCGACGCCTTTGACGCGTTTCATTTCGCGTTTGAGTTCGTCGGTCGAAAGTTCGCTCGTCATCCAACTCTCAACGTCGAGTTCGCCGGAGGCGACGCGTTCGGCCAGTTCCTTGAAATAACTTGCGCGATAGCCCGCGCGCATCACGTCGCGATAAAAGCTCTCCGGCACGGCGGCCATCACTTCGGGCGTGGGAAACGCGCGCCGGCCGTCCTCCGGCACAGGCTCTCCTAAATTGTTGACCAGCCCCGCGACCATCTTCGTCGTCAACGCCCAGGAGCAGTTAGTCGTGCAGATGGTCTTGACCAAATCCTCGTAGACGGTCGGCGAGCGCAGCAGGCGACCCGCGCCCTCGCGGACGATCCAGTTGAACTCCGGATCATCCGCCACGGCCGCGTAGAAGACGCTCATCTCGTCGTCGAGCCTGAACATGTGGCGCACGTCGCGCGTGATGCGTGCGATGTCGCGTTTGGCGGGTTTGCGGCGCGCCGCGTTGACGCGCAGGGCGTCGCCGTCGAAGGAAGTGATATGGATGGTGACGGGTGCGCTGTCGCCGTCGAGCGTGAGCACGCGCGTGATGCTCCAGCCCGCTTCGTCAAACTCGAAGGGCAGCAGTGTGCGCCAGCCGTGGCTCATGGCGGTGCGTTTGAAGTTGAAGGCAGGCGGAACCGGAATTGAGATTTGCACGGAAGATTTCGGAGTCTCCAGAAGAGAGTGTCGGAGCGGGAGAGAGTTTAACAAATCGCGCGTGGGGCGTCAGCGCGTGGTATGTGGGAATCGCGGAGGGAGGAATCGAACCTCCGTCGCTCGATTATCGGTCGAGTGCTACTGCCATTGAGCTACTCCGCGTGAAAATCCGTCTGCTCCGGCGAGACTCGAAGCAGGTTTTGCAATCAGACGCCGCACACCTGTGACGGCAAAGAGCCTCGCGGATGAAGACGAGGCTCTTTGCCGTCGTGCCGGGTTGTGGTCGTCGGCGTGACGCGCGCCGACGACATCCCCTGTTACTTCGGCCGACCCGTCAGGACGCGGCTTCGGCGCGCACTTTCGGAAACAGCAAAGACAGTACGACCGAGGCGGCAATGACCGCCGCGATGATGCCCAGCGACAGGACGATGGGGAACTTGCCGCCGAACAGATCGTTGAGCCACACCATTTTCAACCCGACGAAGATAAGCACTATCGCCAGCCCATACTTCAGCATGTGGAATTTATCAATCGCCCCGGCCAGCATGAAGTAGAGAGCGCGCAGGCCGAGGATGGCGAAAATGTTGGACGTAAACACGATGAGCGGTTCGCTCGTCAAGGCGAAAATCGCCGGGACGGAATCCACCGCGAAGATGATGTCCGTCGCCTCCAGAAAGAGCAGCGCGACAAATAACGGCGTGGCGTGCCGCACTCCGTTCAGCCTGACGAAGAAACGCTGGTCGTGCAACGCCGCAGTGGTCGGTACGAAGCGGCGGAACAAGCGAATCAATAAATTTTTGTCCGGCTCGACACCCTTCTCCGGCGCGAACATCATTTTGACGCCGGTGATGATCAGGAACGCGCCGAATAGGATCACGACCCAGTGATATTGCATCAGGGCCGCGCCGAGGGCGATGAAGATGGCACGGAAGATCAACGCGCCGACGATGCCGTAAAACAACACCCGATGCTGGTATTTTGCGGGAATCGCAAAATAGCCGAACACCAGTACGAAGACGAAAATGTTATCGACCGAGAGCGACTTCTCGACGATGTAGCCGGTGAGAAACTCAAGCGAGACGCGCCATGCCGCAGCCGCCGGGTCGAAGCCGGGCGTCGCCATCAGGCGCGGGTCCTGCGGAAACTTCCACAGCGCGTATTGGTAGAGCAGGAAGTTGAACAGCAGCGCGAGCGCAACCCAGACGACGCTCCACGTCGCCGCTTCGCGGAACGAGACCTCGTGCGCCTGTCGATGAAACACGCCGAGGTCGAGAGCCAGCAGGAAAAGCACAAAGCCGGTGAAACCTAAATAGAACCACCAATATTCAGCAAACGGGAAAATCTCAACCATCACCCAATCCTTTCACGCTAAAACCCTAAAACAGGCGCGCAAAAAGAAAGACCCTTTGCGCACTCCGCGAGCCGCAAAAGGTCTTGGTCGTCGAGCCTATGGTTGACTCTTCCCGATGAGCCGGATGCTCCACAGTGAGCACCGTATTGACGGCTGCATCAAACCCTCAAGAGCGGGTGACCTACTCCCCTTTCGAAGGCGGCATTTTAGGGAGCGTGAGAAAGCCTGTCAACGGCCGGACACGTTAAATTATTGTTAACTAATCGAAAGCCGCCCGGCGCTGATCCAGCCCGACTGCCGGCGACGACCTGGTTGACCCGACGGGGCTCAAAACCCGCACCTCTCAGATTAAAAGTCTGCCGCGCTGTCACTCGCGCTCCGGGTCAAAAACAATCTTCGTCCCCAATCGAAGGCGGGAAGGCGCACAGGCCGACCGTGAGGCCGGGGCTGTGCGCCTTTGCTTGGGGCGGGGAACCGTGGGCGTCGAAAAATGGTTGCGGTGGCAGGAGTCGAACCTGCCGTTTAGGCGTGGCTTATGAGACCACGGAGCCGCCCTTGCTCTATCCCCGCGTCGGACAAATCAATGCGGCGGCGAGATTCGAACTCGCATCAACTCGATTACAAGACGAGCGCTCTTTGAGCGGCCCGGCTACGCCGCAAAATTTTGGTGGAATGGGAGGGAGTCGAACCCTCACCTAACAGTTTGCAAGACTGTCGCTCTGCCGAATTAAGCTACCATCCCAAAATCACTCTCCGGAAAATTGGTCGCGGAGGCGGGACTCGAACCCGCGCGCTTTCGCTTATGAGGCGAATGCTCTGCCCGTTGAGCTACCCCGCAACGTGAAAACTTCTGGCGGGTCTGGCAGGACTCGAACCTGCGCCGACTCGTTTAGAAGACGAGCGCTCTTGTCCGTCTGAGCTACAGACCCGCGTGTGCAAATGGAGGCGGCGGAGGGAGTCGAACCCTCAACCTGCTGTTTACGAGACAGCCGCTCTATCAGTTGGAGCTACGCCGCCGCTGGGAAATCTGGCGTTGAAAATTTGCGTCGGAAATTTGCGTCGGAAATTTGGCCGGGGCGTGAGGCAAGCCGCGCCTCGATTCTCCACACACCCGCGCGGTCGCGTTCCGGCGGGTTGAGACACGCCCCGATAAATTTTGGTAGCCGGTGAAGGATTCGAACCTTCGACATCCTCTTTGTAAGAGAGGCGCTCTGGCCGTCTGAGCTAACCGGCTGCCTGCGAATTGGCTGTGGCGGCGGGATTCGAACCCGCAACTTCTTCCTTAACAGGGAAGCACTCCACCAGTTGAGTTACACCACAATAAAACTCTCTCGCGTTCGTTCGATGGTCGGAGTTGGAATCGAACCAACCTCTCCGCGTTTTCAGCGCGGCGCTCATCCGTCTGAGCTACCCGACCGTGTGGCTTGCCATTCCTTCACCGATGCGAGGTGTGAAGGGCGGGCCACGCCCGCCCTTCATATATAGGCAGTGTTTCGCCCCTCGCGTGAGGCGTGCGCGCCGTCGCCGCCGCAGTCGGCCTCGTCGAGAAAGAGATACTTTCTCCACTCGGGTCGCGCCTCGGCGTAGTGACACAAGACCACACGCTCCAACCGCACGCGCAGAGCGGTCTGCGTCGTCAAGAGCGGCATGCGCGCCTCGTCGGGCGTGCGGTTGCCCTTGCGGTTGTTGCAGTCGAGGCAGGCCGTCACGATGTTCACGGGCGAGTTGTCGCCGCCGCGCGAACGCGGGTAGATGTGGTCGAGCGTCAGGACGGCGGGAAGCTTGCGCTCGCCGCAATACTGGCAGCGGTACTTGTCGCGTATGTAAATGCGCAGACGCTTCATGCCCGACGCTTCGCGGCGGCGACGCACGTTGATGTAAGTCTTGCGACGCACGACCGACGGAACCGGGTACTCTTCACGCGGCGTGCGCAGCACACGGTCGCCGTCCCACTCTTCGACCGTCACGCTGTTGTTGAAAAGCATCACCATCGCGCGCGCCACGCCGACCGTCCCGAGCGCTTCGTAAGTTTGATTGAGCAGAAGAACCCTGCCGTTGATCGTCATCCGGTGTGTCACCTCCTTTCTTGATGAAATGGCCGCAACCGTCAAGATAGACGTGGGCGGCCGTGTGAATCCCGAGAAGCACCCGGCGGGAATCGAACCCGCGCTGAACAGTTTTGCAGACTGTCGCCTTGCCGCTTGGCTACGGATGCGCTGTGAAATTTTGGAACGAGAGGCGGGAGTCGAACCCGCAAAGCCGGTTTGGAAGACCGGAGTGTTGGCCGTTTACACCACTCTCGCCGGAAGCGGGCGGGACAGGACTCGAACCCGTATCGGTCACGTTCGAAGCGTGACGCTTTTCCGTTAAGCTAACCGCCCCTGAAGAAGTTGGAGCATCGTGCGGGAATCGAACCCGCATCTCGGCGTTGGCAACGCCGCGTCCTCAAGCCGTTGGACTAACGATGCGAGAATGGTCGGGATGGACAGAATCGAACTGTCACCACAAGTTCCCAAGACTTGGATGCAAACGTTACACCACACCCCGTTAGGACGACGGAGCGCGAGGGCTTCGCTTCGTCGTGAATGTTGATTGCGCCGCCGGGGTCTCGAACCCCGTCTCCGTCGCTTAAGAGGCGACTGCTGCACCCGTATAGCTCGCGGCGCGCGCCGAAGCAGAGCGGAACTGGAGGGACTCGAACCCTTCATCGGCTTGCTTGACAAGCAAGTGCCTCACCTCTCGGCCACAGTTCCATCGAAATTGATAGCGCGTAACGGATTTGAACCGTTGATTTCCTGATCGAGAATCAGGCGGCTTTGACCGGACTTGCCTAACGCGCCGGGTAAAAATTTGGGTCGGCTGGCGAGAGTCGAACTCGTCGTCTTCGCGTTCACAGCGCGACGCTCTGCCGTTGAGCTACAGCCAACGCGAGATTAATAGGGATGGCGGGACTCGAACCCGCACAGGCTTGATTGAAAATCAAGTTGCTTAGTCCTTTTGCATACATCCCCAAAGAATTGTGGTGCGCGTGGAAAGAGTCGAACTTTCAACCGAACAGCTTTTGAAACTGCCGCCTCTGCCAGTTGGGCTACACGCGCGCGATCTCGCCGGATGCGGAAGGTGGGAGTCGAACCCACACCCCGTAGGATCAGTTTTTAAGACTGACGCGTTTACCTGTTACGCCACTTCCGCCTGACATTCGATACCGGAGGTGGGATTCGAACCCACAACGAGACTGTTGCTCTCGGCGTACTCAACGCCGCGCGTCTGCCTGTTCCGCCACTCCAGCATGATTCGGGAAATGCCGACGAAGAGATTCGAACTCTTACTGACTAGTTCCTAAGACTAGCGCCTCTGCCGTTGGGCTACGTCGGCCGAAAAGAAAGCTCCGGGGGAAGGAATCGAACCCTCATCTCCTGATCCAAAGTCAGGCGTCGCTGCCGTTTAGACGACCCCGGAATATATTGAAAGAACCCGGCGCGATTCGAACGCGCGACCTCAAGCTCCGCAAGCTTGCGCTCTCATTCCGCTGAGCTACGGGTTCGGGAGAAACGATGAAGGAGGAACGCGGAACGATGAACTGAAAACGAGTCGCTGTTACTTCATCGTTTCGTCGTTTCGTCGTTGGCGGAGGCGGCAGGAGTTGAACCTGCACGGGACGCTTTCGACCCGACTGTTTAGCAAACAGTTCCGGCTACCAGTTTCGGCACGCCTCCTTGAAGTTTAAGAAAGTTGACGGAGAGTAGAGGACTCGAACCCCTATGAGCTTTCACGCTCGCCGGTTTTCAAGACCGGAGCCAGACCGTTTTGGCGTACCCTCCGCGAAGTTGGCAGGAGCATTCGGGGTCGAACCGAAAGCGACAGTTTTGGAGACTGCCATGTTACCCTTACACCATGCTCCTCTAGTTTCAAATCGAGATGCGTGCGGTAGGACTCGCACCTACGTAGTCCGCAGACGCCTGATTTACAGTCAGGTGCTTTTGCTGCTCAGCCACACACGCTTGAAAAATTGCCCCGGTAAAAAAAGTGAAAAAGTAAAAAGTTAAAAAAACGAGGGCGGAGAGCGACGCGCTTTCGCCGGAAACATTGCGGCGCGCGCTTCCCCTTGTAGACGGCGCGGCCTGTGAAGCTCCTGCCGGAGCGCACAAAATCTCGCCGTCCGAGTGGGGCAACGCTCGCCGCCCTCGTCCGTACAAAATCAATTCAGTTATCAAACAACAAAAAGAGCGGGCCTTTGGCTTCGACAGGGAAGCCGGCCCGCTCCTTCAATT
>DATCWB010000300.1:0-2970 GCA_036566625.1 Pyrinomonadaceae bacterium | reverse complement strand
CGCCGCCGCACTCCCGAAGCCGTGTTCGGCAATTCGATCTATCTCTTCCGCGAACAGGAATAACGACTCGCTTCAACTTCGCGTGCGCTCCGCATCGCCCGCGCGTCTAAGTTTTGCGGAAAACACGCCGAGCGCCGAGAGCAGCAACAGGGTAAAGAGAGAGATGAGCGCGCCGTATCTGAGGGCGGGCGGGCGGTAGCGCATCTCGACGCGATGCGAACCGGCCTCGACGTAGACGCCGCGCAGGAGGTAATCGGTCAGGCGCAGCGGCGCGGGGCGGCCGTCCACGGTCGCTTCCCAGCCGGGATAGAAAATCTCGCTGACGACGAGCACCGACGGCTTATCGGCTCTCGTCTCGACGGCGATCCGGTTCGGTTCGTGCAATGTCACTTTCGCCCCGCTGCCCGCTTCGAGTTCGCCGCCCGCGAGCGCGGGCAATTCAGACGGCGCGACTTCAAGGAGCGCGGTGCGACGCGGATCGAACGCCTTCGCGTCCTCGCCCCGTATGCGTCGCAGCGCCTCTTCGCCGTCAACCGATTCGGCCTCCGCCGCGAGCCACGCACGCGGGAGTGTGCGCGTGTTACCGAGCGCCAGGACGTTTCCTTCCGTCCCCACCACAGCCCAACGCCCTGACGCCAGCACGTCCGGCGCGGAGATCGAGTCGGGCGCGCGATGAGGCACGGTTGCAAAATTCGCGAAGGTGACGAGGTGACGTGTGTTCAGTAGATCGAGGACGTGCGAGCGTTCGGAGAGCAGTGCGGGATTATCCGGCGACCCCGAGCGCGCGGTGACGCCGTCGAAATTGACGTTGCCGAGCGCGCGGCTATAGCGTTCGAGGATCAGGGGGTCGTAACCCGCGACGTTATGCAGGCCGTAGAGCGCGGTGCGATTCTGCGCGTCAAAGGGCGCATCCGCGATGAATTCGTCGAGGTAGAGCGAGAAGCGCGTGTAGACGCGCCCTTCGGCGGGCGGGAACTGCCGGAGGTAGCGTGTGACGGGCGCAACGCGCGCAAAGCGTCCGGCGGGTTTGACGAAATGCGACCACCAGCGATTGACGATGATGTACGGCTCGACGAAGCTCGCCAGGAGCACCACGCAGAGAAGCGCGGCCGTGCGCCGGTAGCCGTTCGCCATGCGCCACGCTTGCCAGCAGAGCAGCAGGACGAGCAGGGTGAACACGGCTTTCAACACAAGGTAGTCCGGCTCGGCGAGCATCGTCAGTTTCGTCATCCCCTGCGTGTCAATTGTGGGCGCGGCCGACCGGAACCAGTAAACGCCCACGAGCGTCGCGGCGACAGCGAGCGCCAGGGCGGCGAAGAAGGCCGCGCCATCGCGCCGCGCCCGCCGTGTTGCCAGCAGCCGCGCCGCGATGTCCCAGCCGCACGCGCCCAGTATGCTCAGCGCGAACGTCCACTCGAACGCGTGGCGCGAGGGCACGCGGAATTTGTTGAGCAGCGGTACGTGGTAGGCGAGGCGGTAGAGCGGCGTGTTCGACCCCAGCATGAGCACGAAGGAGACGACCGCGACGCCGAGCCAGAAATAGACGCGCGCGTCCCTCTCGCGCTCCGCGCCGCGCCGCCGCGCCGCCGACCCGACGGCCACGAGCGCCAGCAGGAACACGAGCGGCGAGACGTAGGCCGTCACGTCTATGAAGTTGTAGAGCGGCGAGATGAAGGAGAGCGCGGCCTGCCGCAACGTGAAAGAGCCTTCCGCGAAAGTCTCATAAGAGAGGGCGCTGCGCACACTGCGACGCACGGCGCGCATCGTCTCAAGAATCTGAAACGCGGCCACGCCCGCCGACAGCGCGAACGCGCCGAGACACACCGCGAGCGGGCGCAGGCGCGTCGCCCACCGCTGCCGCACGTTCGATTGTCTCCCCTCACTGTCCGCGCGCACCGCGAGCGAAAGGAAGGCCGCATAAGCGGCGGCGAGCGCGCCCGCGTAAGCGAAACTCTGTCCGTGCCCGTTGAGCACGGACATGCTGAGGGCGAACGTGGCATAGAGCAGCGGGCGCAGAAAACCGCCATTGTCGCCGCGCGCGCGTTCGAGCGCGACGAGCACGAGCGGCAACCACATCAGCCCGTTGGTCGGCAGGCCGATGACGCCGTTGGCGATGGTCATCATCCCGCCGTAAGCGAAGGATAGACCGGCGAAGAGAGACGCCGTCCGGCTCAGGTTAATCTCGCGCCCGTAGGCGTATGTAAAGATGGGCGCGAGGAGGAAGGGCGCGAGCACGTAAATCTCTTCGGCGACGTGAGACGGCAGGAAGAGATAGCCCCACGTCAAAGGATAGCCGACGGCGAGTTGAGCGATGGACAGCAGCGGGTAGCCCGAAAATATGTGCGGCGTCCAAAGCACCAGTTCGCCGCGCGCGAAGGAGTCCCAGAAGACGGAGCGCAACGGGTGCGTCTCGATGAAGGCATCGCCGCCGACGATAAAGTGGCCGCCGAAGATGATCCAGCCGAAGAAGCAGACGAAGAAGGCGAGCGTGACGGCGGCGACCGAAAGGTCGCCGCGCCGGGCACGAAGGCGGCTTAGTCTGCTTTGTCGTTTGGTTGGTATGTGACCCAATGTGATAGACACCCGGCGCGATCTTCACGCGGCGGCATTGCGCGTCGTCAGATAGGCTTAAACGATTTCGCCGTCTCTTTTAACGCGGGGGATTCTCTCACACTCCGGCGAAGCGTCGTTAGAGATACGCGCGCGCGGCGCACGGCATTAACCCGCCCGTGCGCGAGGCGTAGAAGCTGCATCGCGCGGCGACGCCGGAACAAATTATCTACGGCCGCGCCTCCCTCTCCCGCCCGCCCTTCGCCGCGCCTCTTTCTCGCGGCGCGCGCTTCTCGTATGATGGCCGCGGCACGGATTAATTTGTCGGTTCGGGCGCGCGCCGCATCTAAGTTCAGCCCCGAGAGGCCGGGCGCGGATTTTAGCGGCGCGAAGGAGAATCCGGAATGATGGAAACGAAAC
>DATCWB010000299.1:0-4352 GCA_036566625.1 Pyrinomonadaceae bacterium | reverse complement strand
CCGACGCCCTTCGGGCGCACGGGCGCGCGTGCGAGCGTGGCGAGCGCGGCGGCGTTGACGCGCGCGACCTGCGCGATGTAGCCGTAGTCAACGAACTCCGGAAGGTCGCCGTAGCGGACGCCGTTTTCCGTGCGCACGTTCTGGTGCTGGTGCGTGTAATCCTCGTTCGGCTCGGTGAAGCGAACGGCGGCGAAGCCGCGTTCGAGAAACGGGATGTGGTCGCCGCCGCGCTGGTAGCGGTCGCGCCGGTAGACGAGCCGCACGTCGAAGCGCGGCAGATAGGTTGCGGCCGTCTCTTTGATGAAGCGCGCAAGCTGGCGCGACGAGGAGTCGTTCTCGCCGCCCGTGCTTCGTCGCACGTTGGCCTCTTCGGGCGTCTCGTTCGACGGCACGCCTTCGGAGAAGACGCGCACGCCGCCCCTATCGCGCACGCCGTTTCCGCCGAGCGTGTTGCCCACGATGTCGTTCGTGAACATCGCCTCGATGTTCAGGTTGCTCCGCTTCGCCTGCTCCGCGTAATAGGTTGCGCCGAGCAAACCCTGCTCTTCGCCCGCGACGGCCATGAACACGACGGTCGCCTCGAATTGGCGGCGCGACATGACGCGCGCCATCTCGACGACGGCGGCGACGCCCGATGCATCGTCGTTCGCGCCCGGCGCGTCACAGACGGCATCGGTCGGGCTGGTGCACATCGAATCGTAGTGGCCGCTCACCACGTACATGCGCGCGGCGGAAGCCGGTTCTGTTCCGCGCAGCGTGGCGATGACGTTCGTGATCACGGTCGGCTGCGGGATGCGGCCACGCGGGGGCGGGTTCGCTTCCTGCGTGTAAGACTGCAACTCGACGCTCAGACGCCCGCCCGCGCCCCGCGCGATTTCGTCGAACTCGCTCTTCAGCCAGTCGCGCGCCGCGCCGATGCCGCGCGCCGGGTTGTCCTGCGCCGAGAGCGTGTTGCGCGTGCCAAAGGAGACGAGCTTTCTGACCGTGCGCTCGATGTTGCGCGGATCGATCTCGGCCAGGATGCGCGCAACGTCCGGGTCGCGCCGCGCCGCGCCGGCGGTTGATACGGCAGAAGCGTCCGCGCTGCGGCGGCGCGCGTTGCCTCTGCGCTGCGCTTCGGCGGCGGTGGGCGAGAGGGCGAAGGCCGTGGCAAGCGTGACGACGGCGGCGAGTGAAGCGCACGCGCTGCGCGCGAGATTTGAGTTTTTCGACATGAGATAGTTTGTCCCCGGTACGTTTGTGCTTCGGCGTTCGAGATTCATTTAGCGCGGCGCGCGCTCTTTAGAAATTTACTTCGCGGGGCGCGCGCTCTCTGAGACTTACTTCTCGCGTTCGCGCTCGACGAGCAGGCGACGCAGGATTTTGCCGGAGGCGGACTTCGGAATCTGCTCGATAAATTCCAGGCGGCGTATCTTCTTGTAGGGCGCGACGCGTGCGGCCACGAAGGCCATCAATTCTTCCGCGCCGACGCCTTCCGCGCCCGCCTTGCGTACGACGAACGCTTTCGGCAATTCGCCCGCTTCTTCATCGGCGACGGGCACGACCGCCGCGTCGGCGACCGACGGGTGCGTCAACAGCAGGGCTTCGAGTTCCGCCGGGGCTACCTGCATGCCCTTATATTTGATCAGCTCCTTCAGGCGATCCACGATGAAGAAATAGCCGCTCCCGTCGCAGTAGCCGATGTCGCCTGTGTGCAGCCAACCGTCGGCGTCAATCGTCGCGGCGGTGGCTTCGGGGCGGTTGAGGTAGCCCTTCATCATCTGCGGCCCGCGCATGCAAATCTCGCCCTCGCGCCCGCACCCCAAAGCCTCGCCCGTCTCCACGTCCGCGATCTTGCATTCGGTGCTCGGCACGCACTGCCCGATTGAACCGTATTTCGAACGGTCGGAGCGGGCTGGCGTGAGATGGATGGTCGGGCTGGTCTCAGTCATGCCGTAGCCCTGCCTGATGTCGCAGTCGAGACGCTCGCTCGCCGCCCGCGCGAGTTGTTCGCTCAAAGGAGCCGCGCCGGAAAAGAGCGTCCGCAGTTTCGACAGATCGTAGTTGTCCACGGAAGGGTGCTGCGCGAGCGCGAGCATGATCGGCGGCACGATGTGGGCGAGCGTCACGCCGTAGTCCTGCAAGACTCCGAGAAACGTCTCCAGTTCGAAGCGCGGCATGACGACTATCTGCGCGCCCTCGTAGAGGCCGACGTTCATGATGACGACCATTCCGTAGATGTGAAAAAGCGGCAGCACGCAGACGAGCGTGTCCGACTCTTTGATCAACTCGCACGCCTGCACTTGCAGCGTATTGGCGACCAGATTGCGGTGCGTCAGCATGACACCCTTCGGCAGCCCCGTCGTCCCGCTCGAATACGGCAGCACGACCACATCCTCGCCCGGATCAATTTCGACGCGCGGCCATTCTCTCCCGTCGCCCGCCCGCTCACTCGCCCACCCGTCTGCCCACTCTCTTGCCCACTCTTTCGCATAGAGCGCAGCGAACGGCGTCGCGCCGTCGCACTCGCCGAAGACGAAAACTTCTTCGACCCTCGCCTGCGCGGCAGCCTCCTTCGCCTTGTCGAGCAGCGCGGGCGTGGTGAGCAAATATTTCGCGCGCGCGTCGCCGAGTTGGTGCGCGGCCTCCTCCACGGTGTAGACGGGGTTGAGCGTCGTCAGCGTGCCGCCGGCGAGCGAGACGGCGTGAAAGGCGACGGCATACTCGGGGATGTTCGGGCTGTAGATGGCGAACACGTCGCCTTTGCGAAGCCCGCGCGCGACGAGCGCGGCGGCCGCGCGTCGCACCGCCTCGTCGAGTTGCCCGTAGGTGATCACGCGCCCGCTCACGGCATCAATCAACGCGGGCTTGTCGCCGCGCTCGCGCGCACGCGCCAGCACGAATGGCGTGAGCGGCGTCGGGGGAATCTCGATGTCGGGATAGTGACTGCGGAAGATCATCGAAGACCTCCATGCGTGACTGTGAACGGCGGGAGGATAGTAAACCGTAAAACCGTAAATCGTGAATCGTAAATAGAGAAGAACCCTGCTTTCTTCTATTCACGATTCACGATTTACGGTTTTACGGCTCTATTTATCTGATTATCTGATGCGGTAGGCGCGGCCTTTCCAGACGACGGTGACTTCGCCACCGAGCGCGCCGGCGACGCGGCGTAGTTCCGGTTCGTCCGCGACGAGGGCGCGGAACTGTTCGGAGTTGCGCCTGACGACCGTGTAGGACTGTCCCGCGCTGTAGGCCGTATCAACCCATGCGCTGCCCTGACGGCGGAATTTTCTCCCGGCGATGGTGCGCGTCTCGGCGGCCGACCCCGTGCGCATGCCCGCGCTCCTCTCGGAAACTTCCGCCGGAGGATTTTCATCCCTGTTGCGATCCGCCTCGCGCTGGCGCGAGCGTTTCGCGGCTGCGGGTGCGGGCGGCGCGGGCGCGGCAGTCGTCGCCGCGACGCTTCCGCCTCTGGTGTCGGCGCGGTCGCGTGAATCGTCCGTATCAGCCGCGCGCTGCGTGTTGCGCGCCCGTTCGTTGCGACGCGGGCCGCTGACCTGCTCACGCTGGCGGTTTTCATACTGGCGGTTTTCGAAGTTGCCCGGTCTCTGTTCGAGCTTCTGCAACTCGGGGGCGGTTTCGCCGCTTTTGACTTGCGCCTCTTGATCGGACGTGATCGTCACTACGTCGGTGGCGGTGACGGGCGTCGGCGCGGGCGTCGGCAACTCTGTGATGGCGCGCGCGCTCACGCCGCTGCCGGCGGATGATGGCGCGGGCGGGGGCGGCGCGGCCCCGTCGTTGAGGGGCGCGACCACTGACGGCCGCGCAGATTCCAAGGGCGGGCTGTTCGCGGCCATCTCTTCTCTCGCCTGAGACGCGTTCGAATCGGGCGGGACGCTCTCGACGCCGGGCGCGGCGGCGGGCGCGGCGTTGCCGTTCTGCGGTGCGTGATGGGTTTCGGGCTGCTGCGACGTCTGCGCCCTCTGCGCGTTCGGCGGGTTGCTCCGTGCGATGGAAGTTTCTCCGCCTTCTCTCTGAGTCCTCTGCGTCAACACGATGAGCGAGACCACGCCAACGAGCAGCAACGCCAGCGCGGGCACGGCGTAACGCCACGCCCGCGGCGCAAACAATGCGCGGAATCGCTCGCGCCACATGATGCCCGGCGAAACTGTCTGCCCCGTCGCAGTCTGGCGCGCCTCCAACTGCGCCGGCATGCCCGCGGCAAGCGCGAGTCGCGTCACGCTGCGGCGGCAGTCGTCGCAGTCCGTGAGATGCGCGGCGTAATAGGCGCGCGCCGGGGCGGGCAGAGCGTTCTCGGCATACGCGCTCTGTTCGTCTGCGTCGAGGTGCGCGCCCGCAGGCACGCCGCC
>DATCWB010000298.1:0-6045 GCA_036566625.1 Pyrinomonadaceae bacterium | reverse complement strand
AGTTGAGGCGGCGGCGACTCAGCTTGCGGGGCGCGCGGCGTGGCATCCTGAAAAAACACTGCGAAGATGATCCGCAAGATGGCGAGCATAGACCCGATTAAGCCGAGTATCATAAACTCGCCCGGAAACTCTAACGCTTCGTGCAGGATTCCAAAAAAAGGGACGAGTAAAATGCTGACGATGAGAAGCGCGAGACCATGCTTCACGCCGCGGCGTCGAGGTGATATGGGGCGTGCCCCGGCGTCTTCTTGGCCCGGTGATGTGCGCCCGGGAAGCCCGCCTCCGGTCGCCAGCAAGTCTCCCACCACCATGAGCGGAAAACCACAGTGCGAACAGAAGCGCACGTCCGCGCTCACTTGCGACTGGCCGCATTTCGGGCAATACATGGGAAACCCTTTCTGTCAGGTAAACGGAGATACGGCGCGATGATTAACACACGCCGCTTAGACTACGTTCGCAGAGCCGCCAAAGTTCGACGCATCCTGCCGGATCAGAGCGACGGGAGGCGTTCATCCGAGAATAACCGGAACGTCGCGAAGGCGCGCCCCTGATGATGCGCGGCGCGCGCGAGCGTCGCCGACAAAAGTGTGAAGAGCGTTTGCATCTCGCCCGACGGCATGGCGATCTCTTTCGATAAATCGGCGTCCGTCTCGACGAGCGCGAAGCCGCGCCCGCGCGTCTCCTCGACCTCCGCCAGATAGTGCGCGACGAGCGCGGGCGTAGAGAGCGTTTCCGGCAGCGTCCACTCGAACGGGTCGTCCCACAAATTCGCGGTCAGGCCGCCGAACGTCTGTTCGACACACGCCGCGCTGCGCAGGATGTGTTCGCCGCACGAATAGATGGGCGGCGCGCCCGCGCGCGCCGTGCGCGGCTGCCAGTAGAGTTTCTCCACGGTCACCAGGCGCACGAGCGCGCCTGAACCTGCGTGCAGCGCGGCGAACTGTGCGTCGAGCGTGGAGAGCAATTTATTCATTGACTCATTTATTCATTGAATCAATGGATCAACGAGCCGGTGAATCAATCTCTTATTTGGTGCGCCGGTCGGACTCTTCGATGACCGTGCCGAAGCTGCGTCCGCCGAAACTGAAGCCCTGTAGGACGCGCCCTTTCGCGCCCACCCGCACGCCCTTGCGCGGCGTACCGCCGCGTTTCGAGACGACCCAGATTTCGCCCGTCCCGTCGTCCACCTTGTACGCGCCGCCGATGAAAGGCACGCTGTAGCCGTCCTCCACCGTCCCCGTGATCCCGACCTCTTTGTCGCGGAAGCGATCCGGGTTGTCGAGAATGTTTCCAATGTTCGTCTTGCTCGGACACGCGGTGAACAGGAAAACGCAGAGGAGAGTTAAAGCGAGAATAGAAACTTTCCGACGTGAGCGCATGGCTTCTCCTTCTTATGTTGAAATACGGGAGAGGCTTGGAAACAGTGACGAGTGACTGGTGACAAGTGACGAGTTAAAGACAGGTTTCTTTGCATTAACTTGTCACTCGTCACTTGTCACTCGTCAGTCCGTTAGTTGCCGTACCAGCCGATGGGTTTGCCTGAGAGATCAACCCAGACGCTCTTAACGTGCGTGTAGAGTTCGAGGGCGTGCTTGCCCATCTCGCGCCCGTAGCCGGATTGCTTGTAGCCGCCGAAGGGCGAGGCGGCGTTCATCATGTTGAAGGTGTTGATCCAGACCGTGCCCGCCTTAATCTCTTTGGCGAAGCGGTGCGCGCGGGTGATGTCCTTCGTCCAGATTCCGGCCGAGAGGCCGTAGATCGTGTCGTTGGCCTGTTTGACCAAGTCCTTCTCGTCCTTGAACGTGATGACGGAGGCAACCGGCCCGAATATCTCTTCCTGCGCGACGCGCATCGAGTTCTGCACTTCGCTGAAAACGGTCGGCTGGAAGAAGTAGCCATTGCGGAAGTTGCCTTCGAGTTCGGGCGAGCCGCCGCCCGTGAACACGGTCGCGCCCTCGCCGCGCGCGATGTCAACGTAGCCCCTGACGCGCGTGAGTTGTTCCTCGGATACCTGCGGCCCCATCTGCGTCGTCTTGTCCATCGGGTCGCCGACTTTGACGCGCTCGGCTCGCTCTTTGAAGCGTTCGAGGAATTCGTCCTTCACGCGTTCGTCGAGGAAGAGGCGCGAACCGGCGCAGCAGACCTGACCCTGATTGAAGAAGATGCCCATCATCGCGCCGCTCACGGCCTGCTCGATGTCGGCGTCTGCGAAGACGATGTTTGGGGCTTTGCCGCCGAGTTCGAGCGAAACTTTGGTGAGATTGTTGGCCGCCGTGCGCGCGATGATCTTGCCGACTTCGGTCGAGCCGGTGAACGCGATCTTGTCTATGCCGGGATGCGACGCGAGCGCCGCGCCCGCCGTCTCGCCGTAGCCGGGCACGATGTTGACCACGCCTTCGGGGAAGCCCGCTTCCTGAAACAACTTCCCGAGTTCCATCGCCGTGACCGGAGTTTGTTCGGCGGGTTTCAAGACAATGGTGTTGCCGGCCGCGAGCGCGGGCGCGAGTTTCCATGCGGCCATCAGGAGCGGGAAGTTCCAGGGGATGATCTGGCCGCAGACGCCGAGCGGTTCGCGCAGCGTGTAGTTGAACATCTGGCCGGGCACGGGGATCGTCTCGCCCTCGATCTTGGTCGCCCACCCGGCGAAGTATTCGAAATTCTCCACCACGCCCGGCAGGTCTATGTACATCGACTCCTTGATCGGCTTGCCGTTGTCGGAGGTTTCGAGCGTGGCGAGTTCCTGCGATTTGGCCTCGATCAGTTGTGAAAGTTTATAGAGCAGACGCCCGCGGTCGCGCGCGCTCATCCGCCCCCACTTGCCTTCAAAGGCGCGGCGTGCGGCGGCGACGGCCTTGTCCACGTCGGCCTTGTCCGCCTCGGCGACTTCGGCGAGCGTCTCGCCGGTCGAGGGGTTCGGCGTCGAGAAAGTTTTGCCGGACTCGGCGTCAACCCACTGGCCGTCGATGAACAATTGATAGCGACGCGGCGATGCGGATGCGGTTTGAGAAGACGACATGGAAAACTCCTTAGCTCGGATTCTTAAAAAGTATGTTGGAGAGTCTTGCTTGAACTTCGGTGCACGGCCATTACTTTATCATCTACACCGAGCGAAGTCTAAACGACCCGATTCCGCCCCTGCGTTGCCCGAAGCGCGGGCGGGGAACGTGAACGTCGTAAAAGCGGGAGGGGCGGCCGTCCTTGCCCAAGGCGGCCGCCCCTCCTGCTGCTCCGGCGCCCTCGCATCGCCGTGAGCTATACGTTATTCCACGCCGTGTTAATTGCAACCGAGCGCGGCGCGAATCGAGTTTGCTTCGTCGATTAACTGCGTGGCCTGCGCGGCGGTCAGCTTCTTGCCCGACTGCGCGCGGGTGTGATTGGCGAAGTCCGCGAGTTTGGCGCAGGCGACGGCCGTGTTGCCCGCGTTGAGGGCGTTCAAGGCGTCGCGCAGTTTGACGGTCAGGCTGTTCGCCGTGCCGTGGTGGAGATTGAAGCCGCGCACGAGGGCGTCGAGGTCGCCGATGCGCTCGGCGGGCGTCTTGACCGGCGGCGGGGGCGGCGCATCCTGCACGGACAGGTAAACGGGGTTCGCGCCGCGGCTGTTCAAGTTCGACACGCCGGAACCGTCGGGATTCATCGTGTGGATGCTGACCTGGCGGTCAACTATATTGTTGTTCTCGTCACGGATGATCGTTTCGCGGCGGAAGGCGATGCGCGTACCGTCGGGCGACCAGGCTGGCGATTGGTTGAAGTCGCCGACCGAGGCGAGCACGGACTCAGCTCCGCCGCCCACGTTAACGACGCGGATGGTCTTAAAAGTATCGAAGGCGATGTGCGCCCCGTCGGGCGACCAGGCCGGGGCACTCTTCAGGACTTCCGAGTAGGTGACGCGCGTGACCGTGCCGTCGAGCGTGGCTGTGTAGATGTCCGAACCTGTTTCCGAGTCGCCGACGAAGGCGACGCGCTGGCCGTCGGGCGACCAGGTGGGATAGCTCTCGGCGATCAGGCCCCCGTCGTTGACGGTCAGGCGTGTGGCCGCGCCGCCGCTCGGGCTGATGAAATAGATATGGTTGTAGCCTTCACGGCTGCTGTGGAACGCGATCTTCGTGCCGTCGGGCGACCAGGCCGGGCTGCTGTCGGTCAACGTGTTGGTCAGCGATGTGAGGTTGCTGCCGTCGGCATTCATCACGCAAATGGTATTAGGCTCGGCGCCGCAGGTGAAAGCGATCTTCGTGCCGTCGGGCGATGAAGAGGGATCAATAGCGAGCGCGTTCGGGTTGCCGACGAGTGTCTGGTTGCTGCCGTCGGCGTTCATCGTGTAGATGTGGCCGTCGCGGTCGAAGGCGATTTTGCTCGCCGCTTGATCCGCCGCCACGACGGCGGCGCGGGCTGAATAAGATTGCGGGCTGAGGGAACTGATAGCGCACAGCAGCGCCAGAGCGATATATGACAGACGCGAGATGCGCGTTGTTCGACGTGTTTTCATGACTCCTGCTTCTCTCCCGTTCGATGGCGTTTCAATAATTTATCAATGTCGTTTCGGCTTATGTGAGGTTGGCCGGGGTCTCCTGTCGCGCGTCCGACTTGCCTCGTCTAATAACGCGCAGGGAAAGCGGGAAAGGGATCAGCTTGCGGGATGAAAATTTTTGCGGGAATGGTCAAACTCGCGCGGGCGCGTTGGGGTGCGGCTGACTGTTGAAATGGCGTAGGAAACTGTAGAGGCGTGGATGCGTATAGGATACGGCGGTGCGCAAAGGGGACGGTAGCTTTACGACTGCAATTCATCCACATCTTCGTCGGTGGCGTAGCGCAAGTCCTTGTCGCCCGTCACCTCATCCCAATCGTAACCGAGGTAATCGGTGAACGCCCGCAGTTTCATCTCCCAACGCTCACGCTGCTCGCGGTAAATTTCCCAACCCCGGTTCGGGTCTCGGTGGGTCTTGATGTCCGCCTCGCCGAGTTGTTTGAGCGTCTGCCGGTAGCGTCTTTGCAGGCGGCGCGTAGCTGCGGCCGGGTCTTCGTCCGCGGCTTCATCCTTCAGGCCAAGCGCGAAAGTGAGTTGTTCGAGCACGTGGAGGCCACTCGCCTTGAGCGTCCGCATTTCGGGGTGGCTACACATCTCCGGGTATTCCTCGTCGTCGAGACAACCGTTGATGACGGCACACGTTTCGAGGATGAGGAAGAAGATGCGCGGCATGCTCTTATGAACGGCGACGGGGTGGAAATAGTGTATGACGGGATGCTCGACGTGCGACTCCTGTAGCTCGTTGATGTCGCGCGCGGCATCGCGCAGGACGACGTCGAGGCCGTGAAAGCGTCCAGCGAAGAAGTGGTGCGCGACGAACCCGGCCACGTCCGCGCCCCCGTCCGCCTGATGATAGAAGGAGAGCGCGATGGCGCGTTTGCGTTCGAGCGCGCTGTAGACCGTGATCAGGTACGTCACGGCGAGCGAGATCAGCGCGAAGCCGCTCGCGCCTTCGATGAGCGCGAAGAAGCGCACGAGAGAGGTGCGCGGCGTGATGTCGCCGTAGCCGAGGGTGGTCAGCGTGACGCCGCTGAAATACAACGAGTCGAGCCAGTGCGCGCTCTCCCCCGGCGGATTGAGTGTGAACTGGTCAGGCATGCGCGGCATGTAGATCAGCGCGAAGCCGCAGATGAGCAGCAGCAGGTAGAGGACGATGAGGGCGGGCATCAACATCGGCCCGACGAGATTGAGCAGGCGGTGGCGTCGGTCGCGCGAGAAGCGGAAGGCGAGCGTGCGCGCCGCCGTCCACGTGCCGCGATTCACCCAACCGCTGAGCGGGCCGGCGCGGCCGCTCGCGTCGAGGATCGTGGCGTACACGTCGTAGGCCACGAAGAGCAGGAGGAACAGCCCCGCAACGGTGAACAAAAGCAGCGTCACTGTTGCGTGATGAGTTGTCGCAGCACGAAGGGCAGAATTCCGCCGTGGCGGTAATAGTCGATCTCAATCGGCGTATCGATGCGCAGCGTGAGCGGCACTTCCTCGGTCTCGCCCGATTGGCGGCGGATGACGAGCGTCACGTCCTG
>DATCWB010000297.1:0-28044 GCA_036566625.1 Pyrinomonadaceae bacterium | reverse complement strand
ACGATCCGCCCCGCTTGTGAAGCACTGAGGCTTTCGGATAAGCGGCATTCTTATCTAGACTAACTGAGAACGGTGGGAAAAATTTCTCAGCGGCGAGACACTGATCCTTGTCAGAGGCTATTTCACTGACGTTAAAATGATTATAATAGGGTCTTTATTATCTACCGGAAGGCGGCTACCTTTTTAGTATTATGAGCAAACAAATGGTTTCATCTTTTTCGCAAGAGAGTAAAAGCGAGTTAGACCGGATGCGGCACTCCGCAGCCCACCTGATGGCCGCGGCGGTTCACGCCCTCTGGCCGGGTGCGAAATTCGGGGTCGGCCCCGCCATCGAGAACGGCTTCTACTACGATTTAGACCTGCCCGTGTCTCTAACCCAGAAAGACCTTGAGAAAATCGAGAAGAAGATGCGCGAACTCAAGAATAAGAATCTCAAGTACGAGCGCATGGAGATGCCGGTGGACGAGGCCATCGCGGAGATGGAGCAATATGGTCAGACTTATAAGGTAGAGTTATTGAGACTACTCAAAGAAAAGGGTAGTACGGCTGTGGCTAAAGAAACCGGCGACGACGATGCCGTGGGAGCCAGTGGCGATGATGGGGCGGTGACAATATCTCTGTATAAAACGGGCGACTTCTTTGACCTTTGCAGGGGGCCGCACGTGAACGCCACGTCGGAAATCGGTGTCTTCAAGTTGTTGAGCATTGCCGGGGCGTACTGGCGGGGTAATGAAAAGAACCCTCAATTGCAGCGAGTCTACGGGGTCGCTTTTGCGACTAAAGAAGAACTCGAACAGCACTTGTGGCGTCTGGAGGAGGCCAAGAAAAGAGACCATCGTAAGCTGGGACAAGAGTTGGACATCTTCACCTTCTCGGAAGACGTGGGGCAGGGATTGCCTTTATGGTTGCCGAACGGCGCGGTGATCCGCGAGGAACTCGAAAAACTGGCTAAAGAAGAAGAGCGTAAGGAAGGCTATCAGCGCGTCTTCACTCCCCACATCACAAAAGGCACTCTCTTTTATCACTCAGGTCACCTGCCCTATTATCAGGAGGACATGTACGCCCCGATTGATATTGAAGGCGAGCCGTATTACCTCAAGCCGATGAACTGTCCCCACCATCACCAGATATATTCGGCGCGGCCGCACAGCTATCGTGACCTCCCTCTGCGCATTAGCGAATATGGACAAGTATATCGGTACGAGCAAAGCGGCGTCCTCACCGGCTTAATGCGCGTGCGCGGTTTTTGCCAGAACGACGCCCACCTCTACTGCCGTTACGATCAGGCGAAAGAAGAGTTTCTCAAGGTCATGCACCTGCACGCTCGCTACTATGAGATGTTCGGCATTAAAGAGTACTTCATGCGCTTCTCCAAACCCGACTTAAACAAGCTCGACAAATACGTAGATGCTCCCGAGAAGTGGCTTGCCGCAATGGAGATCATCAAGCAGGTCATGGACGAGTCCGGCTATCCGTACGTGGAAGCCGAAGGGGAAGCGGCTTTTTATGGCCCGAAGATAGATTTCATGATCAAGAGCGCGATTGGTAATGAATACGCCATCTCAACCAACCAACTGGATTTCGTGGCCTCCGAACGGTTCAACCTGACTTACACCGGAGATGACGGTAAAGACCATCCTGTATATGTGATTCACCGCGCACCTCTCGGCTCGCACGAACGGTTCGTCGCATTCCTGATCGAACACTTCGCCGGCGCATTCCCCACCTGGCTGGCTCCGGTTCAAGCCGTCATTATCCCGATTGCCGACCGCCATAACGAATATGCGCAGAAGGTCTACCAGAGTATTTTCGACACCCCTGTAAATAACGCCCTCGGTGGCATTCGGATTGTATTAGACGACTCTCGCGAGTCAATGCAGAAGAAAATCCGTAACGCGCAAATGAAGAAGATTCCCTACATGCTGATCGTCGGCGACAAAGAGGTGGAAGAGGAAAGGGTATCGGTCAGACTTCGCAATGGCATTGAGTTGAAATCAATGCCCGTCCAACTCCTTATCGACAGGATCAGAACAGAAATAGAGATGCGGCGAGATTCGCAGGCAGAAAACGGTAATTAAAATCACCCTGGGAGCTAACCGGCTGCCCCCTTGTGAGTGTTTCCGCTTCGTGGTCGAGACAAGATCGTCAGAGCATCAGAGTTGGGCGACGCGACGCTCCAACTCCGCGGCTATCTGTGCCGCATCAACTTGCGGATCGAATCTAATGGGTTCACCGAATACGACCGCGACTTGACCGCGCGACGCAAAATACTGCTTCCGTCGTTTGAGTTCATACAAGCCTTTCAACTTCACCGGCACGACGGGCACTCCCAACTCCTGAGCCAGCACCCCGATGCCTGTCTTAAACTGACTCATCCGCATCCGGCCGCGCGGCGCGCGCTCGCCTTCAGGGAAGACGAGCACGCTCTCGCCGCGTTCTACGCACGCGCCCGCGTAAGCGAAGCTGCGGCGGAAACCGCTCCGCTTGGGAAGCGGAAAGACGTAGAAAAAGGTCGTCACTAACGCGTACTGCGCGAGCACACGCAAGCGTGAGAAGAGACCCGTGCCCGCGGGTGGATGAAGCCAGCCGCGCAGGCGTTCGCCTTCCATCGCAATCGCCAGGCGGCGGCGCAGGCGTGCGGGCAAAGCCGCGAGAATCAACGCGTGGTCGGCGAGCGTGACGTGATTGGCGATGAACAGTACCGGGACTGTTAGTTCGTCGAGGTGGCCGCGCCCCTCAACGCGCATCCGGCTCATGCCGCGCGTGATCGGTAGAACCAACGCGTAGAAAAGCATCTCGCGCAGCCATCTCAGAGGAGCCGTGCGGCTCCACCTCGGGTAGGGATACGGCGCACTCTGTACCTCCTCCGGCATCTCACCGCGAATCAGCTTCTCAATATCATCGACGGTCGTCGCCGCGCCGAAAGCAGCTTCGTCAATCTCGATCCGGTAACGATCTTCGAGCGCGCTCAATAGTTCGACGCGCCCAAGTGAGTCGAGTTTCAAATCAGTCGCCAGATTCGCCGTAGAGTCCGTCCGCGCCGGCTCGTTGCCGCTCAAGCGAGCGGCTTCCGAGACGATGAAAGAGTGAGACCTGAGTTGGAGGTCGCGCTCGTCCGGATGGACGGCGCGAATATCGCCTTCCGGCTTTTCGCCCTGCGCGTTCATCTTCTCAGAGACCGCGGCTGCGACTTCGCGTTTCAGCGTTTTGTGTGTGGCCGTGCGTGGAAAATCCGGTTCAGTCCAGACAAACCAGCGGCGCATGCGCTGATGGTCTGCGAGGCCGAGATTGGCGCGCTCGATAACAGCCTCCGCACGCGTTTTTTCGTCGCGCAGGATGACGACGGCGAGCGGTTCAGGTCCGCGCGCTCCCTCCCATGCGACGACGCAGCTTGCACGTACTTCGGGCTGACGGTTCAAAGCGGCTTCGAGGTCGTCTGGATAGATGTTCAGCCCCGCCGCCGTGACGATCACGTCCTTTTTGCGCCCCTTAAAGAAGAGGTTGCCGGCGGCATCCATCTCGCCAATGTCGCCGGTGCGTAACCATCCTCCGGCGTGCGCGTCAATATCACCCCGCCCGGACCAGTAGCCCGGAGAGACGCTCGGGCCGCGCACGATGATTTCGCCCGTCTCGTCGAGCCTGACTTCGTACCCCGGCATCAACTTACCGATTGAACCGCGACTCTGTTTGAAGGGGTGGTTAACCGAGATGAGCGAGGCGGTCTCCGTCATGCCGTAGCCTTGCAGGACGGCGAATCCCAGCCGCCGCCAGAACCTATCCGTCTCCTCGTCGAGCGTCGCGCCGCCGGAGAGAAAAGCCCAGAATTTCCAACCGAAACGGCGATGCACCCGGCGAAACTTCCACCAACGACGCAGAAAGTTACCTCCTTCCGTCGAGGCCAGCAGGGTGCGCAACTCGTCCTCTTTATCTCGCGCGGCATAGTCGCGCGTCACCCACTCGCGCAGCCCTTCGAGCAGGCGCGGGACAAGGACGATAACGGAGATTCGCTCCTCCCGCGCGTGGCGAACGACCTCCGCCGGTTTGAGAGAATCTTGAAAGTGAACTTCGCCGCCCAGCAGTTGCGGCACGAAGATGCCCATGAACTGCCCGAAGACGTGGCTCAGCGGGACGAGATTCAGGAATCGGATCGGGTGAAAAGGTCGCTCCCACTTGATGTACCTTCCGATCTCGGCTTCGAGCGGTTGCAGGTTTGCGAGCAGATTGCGGTGCGTCAACAGGACGCCCTTCGGGGTTTGTGTCGTGCCTGACGTGAAGATGATTTCGACGAGGGCATCGTGGTCTATGCCTTCTGCCGTGTAAGGCTCGGCCGAACGGTGCGCCACGCTCGCCTCTAGTTTGTCGAGGAAGAGAGACGGGGTCTCTGAATGTTCCAGCGCGTGTATGCCGCTATCTATCAAAGACATTCTCGCACCCGTCTGCCGCAACACCGACGAAACGAATTCGGGGCTACTCTCCCTGTCGAGGGGCACGACGACTGCGCCCCGCAAGAGGCAACCCCAAAACGCCGACACCCATTCGGGACTGTTCTCGCCGCACAGCAACACGCGCTCGCCTCGTGCGACGCCTCGCGCCTCCAACTCTCGCGCGACCCGGCGCGCCGCAAACACAACCCGCCCGTACGACCAACGCACGCGGCGTAAACCGCGCGGGCGCACGATCATCGTCGCTTTCCCGCGACGCATATAGTCGTCGAGATAGCTGAGGACGGTTTGACGGCTCGGGTCGGATTGAGACGACATTGCTTTGATTATATTCCAGTAGCAGCTAAATCAAGCGTATAAACCGGCTGCATGCCCTGAATGTAACCCGAGAACCCTCGGAACTGACAAATCCGGGGCTGCTTGCAACCGTTCTCGCTTCCCCCTCGATTTTGGCAAAGCGTCCAGCGGCAATCTACCCGCAAATCCAAATAAATATGTCATAAAATCTATGAAAAATTTTACAAAAAAAGCTTGCATTATTCGAGCGGATAAGTATAATGTGCGCCTCGTTGCGGTAAGTTTTACTGTCCGTAACTCAATTGTCCGCCTTTGCCGGAAGTTAGCCTCAGTCGAGTCGGCATCGGTTTATCAATCAACGCAAATTCATAACCTCGTACAGTTATGGAGAATTACGGATTCCCCGACCGTGATTAACTGTGCGGAAAACTCTGTGTTAGCGGCGTCATTATTAACAGGAGCCACGTCCGGCGGACGGGTTCTGCTCACCTAAACCTCCCAACCCCACTATTTAAGGAGTAGAAATGAAGAAAGTTTTTGCACTGATTCTGGTCACAGCCCTGTGTTCCGTGATGGTTTCCCCCGGTCTTGTTCAGGCCCGGTCTAACAAGGCCGAAAAGCTGGCGCGTGCCGAAGCGGCCAGCCTGCTGCGCCTCCAAAAGAAACTTGCCAGAAAGGGCATCGCCCCCAACGACGTGAAGACCCTGCGCGTTTTCGAAGATACGGATCGCGCGGAACGCGTGCATACGCACATCCAGCAGACGCATAACGGCGTCCCCGTGTTCGGCGGCGAAGCGATTGTCCACCTCAACGCCGTAACCGAAGAGGAAGCCCAGCCGACGACCGACACCCTCGTCCCCAACGTGTCTGTCTTCACCACCCCCGGCCTGACGGCGGGCGACGCCATGGGGTTGGCTAAAGGCCAGTACAAAGTGAAGAAGGGCTGCGACGACTGCTTCACGGATGCCCCGACGGCCGACCTCTGGGTGCTCCGCCACGAGGGCGCAGACCACCTCGTCTATCGCGTGCAACTCGCCCGCCTCGACGGCACGGAGCACACGTCCGAGCCCGTCTATTTCATCGACGCGCACACGGGCGCTGTGGTCTGGAGCTACGACAACTTGCAGACGCAGGCCGCGACCGGCAGCGGCGTTTCGCTCTACAGCGGCACGCAGTCCATCAACACCTTGAAGTCCGGCACGAGCTATTACATGGAAGACAAGTCCCGTGCGATCGGAACCTTCGATAACCGCAACTCCGCGAAGATCAACACGATGATGGGCTACATCACCAGCTACGGCACGATGTACAGGTTCGCCGATGCCGACAACTTCTGGGATGCGGCGACGGCGAAGGCCGGTGTTGACGCACACTACGGCTCGGCGAAGGTCTATGACTACTTCCTCAACGTGCATGGTCGCAACGGTATTGACGGCGTGGGCGGCCCCCGCACGACGACTTCCGCAGACAATTCAACCGGCCTCATCTCCTCCAACGTCCACTTCGGCAAGGCTTACAACAACGCCTTCTGGAGCAGCTCCAAGAACCAGATGTTCTACGGCGACGGCGACGGCACGAACTACTCGCCCCTCGTCACGCTCGACATCTGCGGCCACGAGATGCAGCACGGCATCACCTCGCGCACGGCGAACCTGACCTACGCGAACGAATCGGGCGCGCTCAACGAGTCTTGGTCAGACGTGTTCGGCGCGATGGTCGAGCTTTACGCCGAGGGACAGGAGACGACGACCACCTGGTGGATCGGCGAGGACGCCAACACCCCCGGTGTCGCGGGCGACGCGCTGCGCTACATGGACACACCGCACAAGGCCGGCAACTACGGCTACACGACGAACGACGACCCCGACCACTACTCGGAGCGTTACACCGGCACGGGCGACAGCGGCGGCGTCCACATCAACTCCGGCATCGCCAATCACGTCTTCTACCTCTTAGCCAAAGGCGGCCCGCACGCGCACGTCGCGGGTGCGCCCGTCACGGGCATCGGCGCTGACAAAGCGGCCAAAATCTGGTACAAGGCGCTCACCTCCTACATGACCTCCTCGACCAACTTCGCGGGCGCGCGCACGGCGACCATCAACGCCTCTGACGCCCTCTACGGCGTGGGCAGCGCCGAGTCGCTTTCCGTCGCTCAGGCGTGGACTGCTTGTGGGATACTCTAAGCTTCCGGCTTAGCGAAGAGCACAGTTGAACGAAGAGAGCGCGGCGTGAAACACACGCCGCGCTCTCTTCGTCTCTGAGAAGAATACTAAAGGGCTATCCGCCGTTAGCTTGTCAGGATAATGCCGAATTGCTCGCGCAGCAGTGCCTCATACTCTTCCTGACTTCTTAATTCTCGCTCCTGCCGCTCGTCGTCCTGAGACGTTGTGATAAATCGCATCTCGCTCAACGTGACGCGACCCTCCGGCGTCGCCAGCGAGCAGACGCGCGCTCTGGTGAAGTGCGAATGCGGGGAGGTCTGGTGGTAGCGACACATTTCCGCATAGTCTGCATACTCGTAAGGTTGTAAGGTAAAGCGGTATTGAGCTTTCCATTCAGCGCCGGCATCACGTTGCATCAGCACGAGGTGAGAGCCTTCGGGGCGGATGCGGTAAGCGCGCCTGCCCTGCACCTGCTCGCCTCGCTCGTCCAGCAGCAACGGTTCACGAAACGAATCGCCAAAGCCGACATCCGCAAGCCAACGCTGCTCTAATGTAACCATCAACGCCATGTGGTCGAAGTCTGGGCCGAAGCCTCCCTCCGCATTCGCAACACCGGCCGAGAGCATGGCAACGTCGAAGCCCAGCGCACGCAGCAACGCGGCAAACAGACCGTTGGCTTCATAGCAGAAGCCGCCGCGACGACGTTTGACGATCTTGGTGAACAGAGCGTCGTCGTCAAGGGTGATCGGCTGTTTAAGGTGAATACTTAAGTTTTCAAAAGGCACGGCCAACAGATGTGCGACTTGCAAGCGGCGCAAGGTTTCAGCCGTAGGAACGCGTGAGCCGTGATAGTTGATGCGTTTCAGGTAAGCCTCGATGTTCAAGCGACCCTCTCCTTATAACCATGCAAAACTCGAAAGAAAGAAAGAATATTTTAAACGCAATTATTAGTTGCGAGAAGTATGATGTGACTGCAATATTCGGTATGGTCAGGATGTTTTCCGCAACACGATCTCAGAGGGTATTACAAGGGTCGGTTTTTTCATGAGCATGCAGGTGAACAGACACAGGATCAAATTGCTTCCCGTCCTCTTCCGGCTGGCGCTTCTTACCGCTCTATGCACGCCGGTTCCGGCGCAAACGGCCACTTTCACCAACCCTATAGTGAAATCGCAGGATGCCGCCGACCCCTGGATGGTGTACCGTGCGGGCTATTACTACTTCACTTTCACTCTCGGAAACCGCATCGAGATATGGAAGTCCGCGACCATCACGGGCGTTGAGCAGGGGACGAAAGTGACTGTCTGGCAAGCGCCGCCCACGGGGACGCAGTGCTGCAACATCTGGGCGCCGGAACTCCATTTCCTCAACGGCAGATGGTACATCTACTATGCGGCGGACGACGGTAATGACATCAACCATCGCATGTACGTCCTCGAAAGTACGGGTGATGATCCGCAGGGAACTTACATCAATAAAGGGAAGATAAACGCGCCGACGGACAGGTGGGCGATAGATGGTTCGGTGCTCAGAAAGCCCGACGGCTCTCTCTACTTCATCTGGTCGGGATGGACTAATCCTAATCCGGGGCCGCAAAATATCTACATCGCGCCGATGAATAACCCCTGGACGATCAGCGGCGAGCGGACGCTTATCTCCTCGCCGAACAACTCTTGGGAGAGAATCGGCTGGGCGGTCAACGAAGGGCCGCAGGCGCTCCAAAGAGGCGGGAAGACATTCATCGTTTACTCGGCGAGCGGCGGCTCGACGCCCGATTACTGTCTCGCAACTTTGACCAACACGGACGGCAACTTTCTCAATCCGGGTTCGTGGCAGAAGTCTCCGGGCTGTGTCTTCGCCAGAACGGACACGGTGTTCGGGCCGGGTCACAACTCCTTTGTCAAATCACCGGATCAGACTGAGGACTGGATCATCTATCACGCGAGGGATACGGCATTCCACACTTGGGGCGGGCGAACGGCGAGGGCGCAAAAGTTCACCTGGACTGCGGACGGGACACCGGATTTCGGAAGACCCGTGGCGACGAACGTCGCTTTGACAGTGCCTTCGGGCGAAGTTAAAACGAACCCCGCCCCGCCCCCGGTGCTGTTGACGGAAGAGGGCACGGAGCGCGCCGTGGCGCTTGATTCCGTGACGTGGGTGCGTGACCCCTTCCCTCTACTGACGACTTACAACTTCAGCCCCGACCAGCGCACGCGCCTGTTGCTTTTCGCGCGTAACGTCGAGTTGCAATCCGGCGAAGACTCTTCGATCATCAAGGCGCAGATCGAGGACTCGGCGCGCAGAGTCTTTCCGCTGGCCGTAGAATACGTCGGTAAAGTTTCGGGTTTCGACTGGTTGACGCAGGTCGTCGTCAGGCTGCCGGACGGAATTGAGAATAACGGAGACACGCGCGTGAGTGTGGAGGTGCGCGGCCTGCCCAGCAACAAGGTGCTGGTGAGCATTAAGAGCTTCTGAGAAACTACCTTCCCGAAGATAATTCCCGACGACATCATAAATTCACATAGCGCACTGCGCGGCTATCGAGCTGCGAACAAATGTTGAGGCTGCAAATCATGGAAGACACTCGAAGGAAACCGTATCCTGTCATTGTACGCGCCGCTTTATCCCTAGCATTGGTCTTCTCGTTATATGTTGGCTCGAACGGGCAAAACCAGCCCGCCGCTGTCGGCAGCGCACGCGCCCCTCGATCTGAAACCTTCTCTAATCCACTGCTCCCCTCCGGCGCAGACCCGTGGGCAATTTATCAGGGCGGCTACTATTACTACATGCACACCACGGGCAGGAATTTAACCGTGTGGAAAACCCGCGACCTCACCGACTTGAAGAACGCGGAAAAGAAGATCGTCTGGACGCCGCCACCAAGCGGCCCCTACTCGAAACAGATTTGGGCGCCCGAACTCCACTTCCTGCAAGGCAAGTGGTACATCTACTTCGCCGCCGACGACGGGCGCAACGCTAATCATCGCCTGTGGGTGATCGAGAACGCGTCGCCCGACCCGCTGCGGGGCGAGTGGGTGATGCGTGGCAAACTCGCAGACCCTTCGGACAAATGGGCGATTGACGGTTCGGTCTTCGAGCACCGTGGGCAACTCTACCTCGTCTGGTCGGGCTGGGAGGGCGACGTGAATGGCCGGCAAAACATCTACATCGCGCGGATGAAGAACCCTTGGACGCTCGCGGGCGCACGCGTGTTGATATCCGCACCGGAATACCCCTGGGAGAAAGTCGGAGACCTGGGCGAAGATCGAGACCCGGAAGACCCCCCGCACGTCGATGTCAACGAGGGGCCGCAAATCTTAAAGCGCGGCGACAAATTGTTCCTCATCTATTCGGCGAGCGGTTGTTGGACGAACTATTATTCACTCGGCATGCTGACCGCTTCCGCCGACAGTAATCTGCTCGACAAGAACTCCTGGGCGAAGTCCGCGAGCCCGGTGTTCCAGCAGTCGCCCGCCGCGCGAGCCTACGGGGCAGGGCACAACTCTTTCTTCAAATCACCTGACGGGCGGGAAGATTGGATTTTGTACCACGCTAATCCTCAATCGAAACAGGGTTGCGGTCAGCACCGCTCGCCCAGAGCGCAACCATTCGGTTGGAAGCCGGACGGGACGCCCGACTTCGGCCAACCCGTGCCGGTCAATAAGGCGATCCGCAAGCCTTCCGGTCAGTAATGCTAATCCGGTCGTGTCAGGCGGGCTTGAGTTCGAGCCACAGCCGCCGCCCCGGCTCGGTCGCTTCCAGTCGGCGCGCCGCGTCGAGACTGACCAACCCGCGTTCGAGGAGTTCGCCGATCAGGAGTTTCACCGTGTCCTCGTCCAAATCCGTCTCCCGTCCCAACACCCGATCAATGATCCAGCCTGCTAATCCCACACGCTCGCTATCGGCCGAAACCGCGAGGCGTTCGGGACTGTAACGACCGGATAATTCGGTCACGACGCCGAGCAAAGCCGTGGCCGGCGCGTCCAGCCCCTCTCCCGCCGATGCTTTTGCAACGCTGACTTTCGGCGCATCGGAGAGACCGGAGGCGGGGTGCTCGGCATCGCTCAGGGGCAGCGATGTTTGCGCCGATGGGGACATCTCGCGCAGTTGATACCTCGCGAACAATCCCCTCGCTATTTGATCCTCGTAGAGCAGCAGGGTGCAGGCCGCATCAAGCGCGGCGTAGCGTAATTGTTTGAGGGTTAGTGGTCGGCGTGCCCAGTCGCCGCGCTGTTCGCTTTTGTCGAGTCGAAATCCGAGGTGCGCCTGCGCCTGTGCCTGTAGTGAATAACGTTTCTCGCCGCTGCGCCGCGCCGCCAGCATCGTGTCGTGGATCGGAGAGGTGTGGATACGGAAGTGGCGCGAGAGTCGCACGGCGTCGTATGCCGCGTTGTGGATCGCTTTCGTCACCGGGCTTAACTCAAGACCGGGACGGAGGTGTTCGAGATCGAGTCCGGCGAGCGCGTCAACGACGGCGACGCGCAACCGGCTGCCTTCGCGGAAAGCTAATTGGATGAGAGCCACCCGCTCGACGTGGCGATCCCACCAGTTGACAGTCTCTATATCGAGCGCGAGGCTGGGAGCCGACACCAGACGGGCGGACAGGTTGGTTAACTCCTGCGGGCTGTTGATAAGTTTGATGCTAAAGTCGAGCATACGACATTATAAACTCCACTTCCGGCTGCACCCGCATGGAGCGTTGGGTAGTAAAACAGCCTACCCCGGCGGGCAACTGCCGTAGCAGGATAATCTTCAATTCAGGTCGGAATTGCCATGCCGAAACTCTCCAACGCTCGGATTTCTCCGACAGAGTGGATCGTCGAAGTTGACCGCCGCGAGGTCGAATCGGGACTCGACTGGGCAAGGGATTTCTTCGCGCGTTATGACACGTCTGAGTTGTCTTCGATCCGCATCGGGGCGGGGCGCGGGCGCGCCGTCGGCGTCTACGGCCGTTGCTGGTATCCGACGCCGAAGTCGCCGCGCTATCGTATCTCGTGCCAACTGCCCGGCCCATTTCCCGCGAGGATACCGACGCGGCAGCCGCCCGTCTACCGTCGCGCGGACGGCAGTTGGCCGCCGATTCCCGACGGATGCAGTGAAGGCATCTCGTGCCGCGCCGAGCAGGGCGGCGGCGTCGTGCGCGAGTGGAAGCGTGTGATTGGCTACACGGATGCGCGCACGCGCGACGAAGGTCTGGTTTGGATCGTCGCGCACGAGGCTTTTCATTTTCTCAGGCACACGCGGCAGGTGGAGGGGCGCAATACGGAGATCGAAGCCGATAGGTTCGCCGACGAACAACTGCGTCTCCTGCGCAGGTTGAGAGAGCGTTGGAGCGTCAGGCCGTAAATTGCGGATAGCTCACCTGCCCGAAGCGCCTCAAAACGTCGGCTTAATTCGTACCCGAAATTTTCTGCCACAAAATTAGCGGACGTGGTGTTTATCACATAGAACGACGAAGCTTTTCGGCTTACTTCAAACAACCGGCTCGCACCTTACAGGAGAATATTGTGATGATGAGAAAAGTATTGGCACGCACGTCTCTGATCTGCGTCGCACTCGGTCTCGCCGCATCGGCGTCATTCGCGCAGGCGGAGAATTCGCGCTACTCGCTGAACTGCCGCGAACAGGACAACTACGGTGACGAGTCGCGCGCGCGACACTGTGAGATAAAGGAGCAAACCCTACCGGCGACGGGCGACACGCTCAACGTAGATGGATCGAAGAACGGCGGAATTGCCGTCAAAGGTTGGGAGCGCAACGAGATTCTGGTGCGCTATCGCCTGCACACGCACGCGCCCACGCAGGGCGAGGCCGACGCGCTCGCCTCTCGCATCCGCGTGACGACAACCGGCACGCAGATTCGCGCCGAAGGCCCCGAACAAAACGGTGAAGCGCGCTGGGATGTGGGCTACGAAATATTCGTCCCGCGCCAGACGAACCTTTCACTCCAAACCCGCAACGGCGGAATTAGTCTCTCGAACCTTCGCGGCCGAATTAGCTTTGAGGCGCAAAACGGGGGCGTAGCTTTGAAGAACCTCGGCGGTAACGTGACGGGCGGAACGGTCAACGGCGGGATTCATGTGGAACTGACCGGCACTAACTGGGAGGGAGAAGGTCTGAACATAAGGACGACGAACGGCGGCCTGTCCATCATCGTACCGGATAATTATTCGGCACACCTTGAGACGGGAACAGTCAACGGCGGTCTTGTCGTCAGCCCTTCCATCGCCGAAGTGACACGCAAGACAAAGCAGCTATCTCTTGATCTGGGTTCGGGCGGCACGAACCTGCGAATTCATACCACCAACGGCGGCGTCTCGCTCAAGCGTCGCGAGTCGAGATGAGGCTGTAGAGAGTTACGGCTCCGTTAGTTAGTTAGTTTTCGCGTCTCAAAGTTATCTTTGCAGCACAACCCTCTCCACTTCATCCGGGCGACTGCTTGCCGCGCGGATGCCGGGAGAGGGGAGACGGGGGCGAAAGTCCCGTCACGCTGCTCGCTACTGCTTCACGTCTAACTGTAAAACGTCGCGTCCGCTGAAGTCTTTGGGGTACTGGCGCTGTCGGGCTATCCTCAGCGCCAGAGCCTCGAACGACTCCCTCCCGGCGTGTGGGTTCTGAACTACTGCGTTGAGTATGCGCCCGCGCTCGACGCGCAACAAGACTTTCACCGTCCGTTTATCTTTGTCGTCCGCAAGGTTGTTCCTCCCCTGTTTCGATTCACTCTTTTTGGTCAGGGTCGGTGCGTTCGGCGTCTTCGAATGTTTGTCCGAGCGTTCGCTCTTCTTCAAGGGCGGGTCAGGTGAGGCAAGCGTTCGCTCTCGCACAGGATTCTCGACGGCCGCCGGACGGTCTAAGACAGGCGCGCCTGCATTCGATGTTTCCGCAGAGCGGGCGAGTGTGGTGGTCGGCTGAGGGGCTACGACTCCCGTCCTATTGTCGAGCGATGGGACAACGTTGACCGGCGCGTCATTTCGCATCCTCGGAATAAATGTGAACAGCAAGAGCAACGCAATAACGGTTGCGTAAATTGCCCGCTCGCGGCTGAACCGCTTTGAGTGCGACGCGAGCGCCGCCCCCACCTCTGCTATCAAACGCTCTTCGGTCTGCGCCCGGAGAGCAGTTTGACTGTCGGCCGATGGGGCTAATGATGTTACTGCGGTGGCCGGGGCGACAGGCGTCAAAGCCCTCTCGTGGCCGACCGCGTCGGCTATCTCTGAAGACACGCCGCCACCGAAGGGCGCATCGATCAGCCCCTGTATTAACTTCTGCTCTCGATCCTCGACGGTTCTCTCGGGGGGCTTGATTAAGGGGTTGAAATTAAATGAAGCGCCCTCCAGAGAGAGCGCCAGGTACACCGCCTCAAGTCCCTTCAAATCCCCGATTTTTGCGTCAACCAGCCTGCCGTCCTCGAAATAAAAGGCCGCCGGCGACTCCGCATAGTCAACCTGCAACCGCCCGGTCTTGCGCTGGTCGTGAAGCATCTTGATGAGTCCCGGTAAGGAGTAGTCATCAAGGTGGCCGGTTAAAACCATGAAGCGCATGTGACGCATCACTTATTCGATCCCAGTCTTTCTACAGGTAATGGGGAAGAGCATCTTCCGCCCTCAACGCGGTTCAAAAGGAAAACTATAGTTGATGAGACCTCTAGCCTTGAACGGGCGACGCTCAACCCGGAATGGAAGAAAACCCGCCCGGCGCGCGGCGTCCTCCGCGACCCGCCATAATTCCCGTGGCCCTTCGACTGCTCGCGAGTGAACGACACGCCCGGTTTCATCAATAACGACTTCGACGGTCACGATCACGGGCGTGACAGCTTTTCTCCAGTTGATCGGGTATGCGGGGCCGGGCAGGCTGAGAGCCTTATCATTTATCAGCCCGACATCCGTCAGCTTATCGATCTCCGGATTCGCGCTCGTCGCAACGTCGAGTCTTATGCGCGACGGTTGTTTCTCCGCTGGCGCTGCTGCCGGCGCGCTGGTCGGAGAGGACTTTGACGGCGCTCCCTTTGAACTGCTCGCCACGCGCTCAATTTGAGGGAACGAGTCTTTACCCGTCTGCGTTAGAGGGGAGGGGCTGGCCGCCCTTCCTTCATCGGCTGTCGCCTGCGCGCCGGCGTCACCTCCTGAGTAATAAATAATAGTGCGGTAAGCCACTTCAACCGGCTCAAGTCTCTGCCGACCGGATTCTGAGACCACAACAGATGATGTCATCTTTACCCAATTACCCATCGCATCGAATTCGTAGGAGTATTCAGTGCGGCTGAGAACGACGCCCTGCTCGTTACGAACCGTTGTTCTCAACAAGCGCCCCGAGTCGTCGTAGTCGTACGTTTCTTGACCGAGGCGGCTATTGACCACCGGGTAGGTTTTGTTATCAATCCGGTTACCGCTTATATCATAGACAGTGATTTCGAGCAGGGAACGCACGCCTTCGACCGGGCCATTCATCTCGAAGTTGATGCTGGCAACCTCAGTCCGGAGGCGACGAACCGGGCCGCGCAGCCCATCCTTTTCTCTGTTACTGTTAAGGATTTTAAGAGGCGACGGATTCCGGCGACGGTCGTTTCGCGTTTGTGACCGGAGGCTCTGACAGAGAGAAAGCAGGCAGACGACCGAGAGCAGGACGGGAGAAAAACGTCTGACATCGAATCCGGGATAAATCATGGTGGAGCCGGGCTATCATTCCGCCGACAGATAAAGAAAGGCCGGGGCAAAATCTATCATTGCCGCGCCCGATCCGCAAGGTTGCATTGAACGAATATTCGGCTGACCGGTACAAGATGTTGAGCTGACCAGGCACTGCAAGCCCAATGTATAGAGGCGGAATCAACTTTAGTGCGCGGCCGAGCAGAATCTAGGGTGGGGTAATTTCTAGCTGGCACAATCGACATTTGCGTCGAGGACGTTCGTCATTACGCCGCCTTTCGCGTTGACGCTGATGCGAAATTTAACGTGTCCCATCAAGCTATCGGTACTTCCCGATTTGTTGAGCGCGAAGTTGAAGACATAGGTGAAGCTGGTGGGCGAAGGCCCGCTGGATTCCAGGCGGCCTACGCCTACCGCCTGATACTTACCGCGGCTTGTAAGCCCGGAACCGCTAATCCTATCTGCATTGATATTGCCTTCGATCAATGTTTGACCGCTGGCATCTCGCGTGACTTTGTAGTCCACCTGGAATTCGCCATTCAGGCGAATCCTTTTCTCCGTACACGCGGTTCGCAAAGTGCGATTGAATGGAATCCTCCGGGCAACCGACACGGGGGAGCTTTGTGCTTGTGCTTGAGACGCTCCGAAAACTACGAGCAGAATGATAGACGTTGACGCCGCTGAGAACATCGACAACCACATTATTCTTTTGTTCATTAAAGTCCTCCGGAGGTAATGAGTGGTAACGGCAACCCCTAAAATGATCGGTTGCGCCGAATATCAGGTCATATGCCGATACTAATCGACAGTTGTTTGAAAGTATCGGTTAGACGCACGGAAACTATTTTCACCATCTTAGCCGACTCGCAGTTAAGCGCGCCAGCGTATGCGGGATTTTCCCGAGCAGAGCGTTCAGTTAATGTTTGTATACCTTAGATTGGTTGTAGCCCATAGTGTTGTGTCTGATAACACCCTATATAGCTTAGCTTTGAAGCCCTTCGGCTACATGAATTTGATTATCGGACTCTGGCCGTCCGTTGGCTTTGTTGTGTCATGCATCAGATCACACGAACCCTGCGCGTCGAGAATGAGCGTTCCCGTCAACTGCGCCGACGAATCGAAACAATAGACGCCCGGCATCAGTGTCATCCCGCCGAGGTCTTGGCCGGTCAAGTCTGTGCCGCAAGGCAAACCGGCCAGATAAGCGTACTCGACCCGGGCATCGGCCAGAGCCTGAGCCGAGACCGGATTACCTAATTCTGTCGCTCCGTTTATGATCCCCGGAGGAAAGCCCGTGAGCGCCGTTCCCGGACTGATGCCCAAATCGCCGTTGACCACGGATAAGCCCGTGCTCGTCACCGCCGGGCCGGCCAGGATAGCGAAGGTCGTCGTCGTACCCCGTGGCACTGTGCTTTGCGCCGATGTTGCGGGGACAAGAGACGGGAGGCTCGCCACGCCGAGAAGTATGGCAAGAGCCACTCCTGCTGCGAATGTGAAGTACTTGTGAGTCATTTAATTTCCTTATCTAATGTTGTAGCCGAAGCGGAGCGGCATAATTCTGCCTGACTTGGGCATCACCCTACGCTTCACGGCAATGAGGCATATCTTCCGGCAAGTAACCTTGCTTAATGTCGGCTACGCTGTTTGCTCCGGCAAACACGTCACGACGGTTGAGCAGAGTCCGGCACTTACCGAATTAGGATATGGACGTGGGAAAAGATATTCCGAGGAAATGAACGTGAGTGCTGGGAATATACTTGTGTTCGGTCAAGTATAGATGGACGACTCGTTAGTGATGCCGTTACCAGTCTTCTCTCTCTGATTAACCCGGGCCTAGTCGGGTAAGCATTTGTTAAGGAGTGAGAAGTTGCAGGGTAAGTCATCCTCAAGCGACTGTCTGCGCGGCAACACACATATCGTGTAATATCTTGCCAATGCCTATAACGAAAGGAAATTCGGTATGCCTCAGAGCACACTTGAGTCGATAGGTAATCACCTGCTCGCAAGGCTTCCGGGAGAAGAAATTGAGCGTCTCCGCCCTCACTTAGAACACGTCTCCTTTGCGCTCGGCGAGGTCATCTATGAATCCGGCGGGCAACAGAGTTATATCTATTTCCCCACCACCGCCATCATCTCCCTGCTCTACATGATGGAGAACGGCTCGTCCGCCGAAATGGGCGTGGCTGGTAACGACGGACTCGTCGGCATCGCACTTTTCATGGGAGGCGACACGGTTCCCAATCGCGCCGTCGTTCAGAGCGCCGGCGACGCCCTCCGCATGAAGACGAAGGCGCTGCAAGAGGAGTTCGCGCACGGCGGCATGTTTCAACGCCTGCTCCTGCGCTACACGCAGGCGTTGATGACACAGATGTCACAGACGGCCGTCTGCAATCGTCTCCACACGGTAGAGCAGCAACTCTGCCGCTGGCTGCTGCTGAGCCGCGACCGCCTGAACACGGACGAGTTGGTCATGACGCAGGAGTTGATCGCCAACATGCTGGGCGTGCGCAGAGAAGGCGTCACGCATGCGGCCGGGCGTTTGCAGGAGAGCGGGCTGATCTCTTACGTGCGCGGTCGGATCACGATTCTTGACCGGCGCGGTCTGGAAGCGACCGTCTGCGAGTGTTACCGTGTGGTCAGAGACGAGTACGACCGTCTGCTCGGCTGATTAGAGAGGTTGGCTGCAAGGAGTTGTTCGGTCGCGGCGTCGCTCGAAATTGGCGATGCTTTCATTTCGGCAAATAGCCCAGCGACGTTAATATCTGCTTCGTCAACTCGATGCGCCTGCTGCGGATTTCCGCGAAGCTCGCACCTTCAAGATTGGCGGCGAAAAAATAGACGTTTCCATTACTCTCCAGGTAACCGACGAACCAGCCGATGTAAATCCCTTCGGCGACGGGTCCCCCGCCGGTTTTCGCGCTGAGCGTATAGGTGGCCGTCTTCTCAAGCACGAGAATGTCTTTGACGATTTCGATGGAGCGTTTGGAGACGGGCAAACGCCCGTTGTAAAACGCCTTCAGAAACTCTACCTGCTCGTCGGCCGATATCGTCAGCACATTGTTATCAAGCCAGAAGTTATCAACCCTGCCCGAGACAGCTTTGTTTCCGTAATCGAACTCCCTGACGTACTTCTGCATCCGAAGGCTGCCGACGCCGAGCGCCAGCTCTCTGTAATACCAGAGGACAGAGTATTTAAACGCCGAACGTAGCGTTTGGTCTTTCCCCCAGTGGACGAACGGCTCCTGATTCCAGTTGGCTTGCGGCGGGTACTTCTCTCGATCCCAACGGATAACGAAATCGGCGTCTCTGATGACGCCCGTCTCCAGCCCGATCAGTGAGTTCGGAATCTTGAAGGTTGACTTGGGACTGAACCTTTCGCGGCACCGTCGCGGGTTATAACGCACGTAACGGTCGTTCTTCATGTCATAAACAACAAACGCTCCGTTGATGCCTTTGAAAAAGCCGCTCAAATCCTGCGCGGACGCGGCGACCGTTCCGCAACTCACAACCAGCAACAGAGAACATGCAAACTTTGCCAGTGTCATTTCTCGGCAATCCTTTGTGCCTACCATTTGAAAGCAACCGGGCACTATTCATACCTGAGCGCGACCAACGGGTCTACCTTAGACGCGCGCCGCGCCGGCAGGTAGCAAGCCAACAGCGCAACCACGACGAGTAAAAGCGCGCAGCCCGTGAACGTCGAAGGGTCGGTCGGGCTGACGCCGTAGAGCAACGTCGCCATCACGCGCGTCATGGCGTAGGAACCGACGAGGCCAAGCGCGAGGCCGACGATTGTCAGCTTGATGCACTGCCCGACGATGAGCCGGATCACATCGCGTCTCTGTGCGCCGAGCGCCATCCGCAGTCCGATCTCGTGCGTGCGTTGCGTGACCGAGTAGGACATCACGCCGTAGATGCCGGCCGCCGCCAGCAGCAACGCCACGCCCGCGAATAAGCTGAGGAGGAGCGTATTGAAGCGGGGCTGCGCCGCCACCTCGCTGATGATCTGCTTCATCTCTCTGACCTCGGCGATGGGCTGCGCCTTGTCTATCTGGCGCACCGCTTCCCTCACCGACGGGATCAAACTCTCCGGCTCGACCGCCGAGCGCACGACAAAGGACATCCCCGCGAAGGGGTCTTGCAGGTAGGAGGTGTAAATTTCCGGCGCCGGCTCGGTGTTCAACTCAATATTGCGTACGTCCGCCACCACGCCGACGATCTGGAACCAGATGGGCTGCCCGTCGGGCGTTGTGCCTCCGAGGTTGATGCGCTTGCCGACCGGGTCTTCGCCTGCGAAGTCGCGCCGCACGAGCGATTGATTGACCATCACGGCGCGGGGTGATGATTCGTTGTCGTGTGCGTCAAAGACGCGCCCCTGTAGAACCGGGACGTTCACGGCGCGGAAGTAGTCCGGGCTGACACTGCGGTAATTGACGCCGGGCCACTTGTCCGGCGTCGTCAGCGGACGCCCCTCCACCCTGTAGGCGGTCGTCGGCCCTTTCACGAGCGGGAGCGTGTTAATCACGCCCACGGCGTCAACGCCCGGCAATGTCTTGATGCGTTCCGTGACCTGGTCGAAGAAGGCGGAGTACTGCGGGTCTTCGGTGAAGTTCGCGCCCGCGGGAGTGAGCCGGAAGGTGAGCACTCTGTCCGGGCGGAAGCCCAACTCTACCGCCTGCAAGCGCAGGAAACTGCGAAACAACAGACCCGCGCCGATCAAAAGCAAGAGCGACAGCGCGACTTCGGAGACGATGAGCAGCGAGCGCACGCGGTTGCCGGGTGCGCCCGTAGAACCGCGTGAGCTTTCCTTGAGCGACTCGTTGATGTCGGGGTTGGTGGATTGGAGCGCGGGCGCGAGTCCGAACAGGATGCCGGTTCCGAGCGACACCAGCAGCGTGAAGCCGAGGACGCGCAGGTCAATACCGATGCCCTGAACGCGCGAGAAGTTAACCGGCAGCAACCCCTGCATCAAGTCGATGCCCCACCAACCCAGCAGCAACCCGGCCACGCCGCCGACGAACGCCAGCAGGACGCTCTCGACGAGCAACTGGCGGACGAGTCGAAGCCGCGTCGCTCCGAGAGCCAGTCGAACGGCGATCTCCCTGTGCCGTGAAGCGGCGCGCGCCAACAGTAAATTCGCCACGTTCGCGCAGGCGATCAAAAGCAAGAGGGCGACTGCGCCCAGCAGCAACAGCAACGCGGCGGCGCTCTCCCCGACGAGATGCGTTTGCAGCGAAACCACGCGGTTAAAACGATTGTTGTTCGTATCGGGATATTGCTGCCGCAGGCGTGCCGTGATGAGCGTCATCTCGTCGTGCGCCTGTTTGACCGACACACCCGGCTTGAGCGATGCCACCGCGCTCAGGAAGCCGAACCCCCGCGCCCGCTCTATGTTCATCTGCGCGTTCACCGTGGGCACGAGTTGGAAGGGCGGTATCCACACCTCCGTGCGGTCGGGGTACTGAAAGCCCGCGGGTGCAATGCCGACGACCGTGTAAGGCTGCCCGTCGAGCGTCAGGCTCTTACCGACAAGCGACGGGTCGCCGCCGAAATGGCGCTGCCAGAATCCGTAACTGAGAACGACGACCGCGTCATGTCCCGCGCGTTCTTCCTCGGCATGGAAGAAACGTCCGAGATGCGGGCTGACGCCGAAAACCTGAAAGAAGTTCGCCGATGTCATGGCAAGCTCCATCCGTTCCGACTTGTCTCCGGCGGAGAAGTTTGCCGTGCGCGAGTAGATGGCGGCGAGTTCTTCAAAACTCGTCTGCTGCGTGCGCCAGTCGAGAAAATTTGCCGGCGTTACCTGGACGCGACGCCCCTTCTCGTTGAGTTCTTGAACCGCCACGATGCGCTCGGCGTTCGGGTACTGTAAGGGGCGCAGCAAAACCGCGTTGACAACGGAGAAGATGGCCGTGCTCGCGCCGATGCCGAGCGCCAGTGTCAGCACGGCGACGAGCGTAAACCCTAAATTCTTGCGCAGCATCCGCGCGCCGAACTTAACATCCTGTAGTAAAGTCTCCATCACCCCGCCTCCTTTAATGTCCCGGCAAGCCTCCCTGATGCGCACCCAACTGCCAAAGCTGCTGAGCGCCGCGCGTTGCGCTTCTTCCGCCGTCATGCCGCGCCGCGCATTCTCCGCCGCGCGCATTCGCAGGTGGAAACGCAACTCCTCTTCCATCTCGCGCTCGACGCTACCCTTGCGCAGCAACCCGCGCAGGCGTGCGCGCATGAGCCTGAGCCGATACATCATTCTCAAGCCTTTCAGTTGGTCTGCATCACCTTGAAGACGGCTGCCGCCAGCCGCTCCCAATTCTGTTCTTCAACCTGTAACTGTTTGCGTCCGTCGCGCGTCAGCCGGTAAAACTTCGCACGCTGATTGTTATCCGAGACTCCCCACTCCGAAGTGATCCAGCCCTGCTGCTCGATGCGATAGAGCGCAGGATAGAGCGAACCCTCCTCGACGCGCAGCGCTTCCTCCGACATCTGCATGATGCGCTGCCCGACACCGAAGCCGTGGAGCGCGCCGAGCGACAGCGCCTTGAGTATGAGCATGTCGAGTGTGCCCTGGAGTAACTTCGCGTCCTGCTTCGGCATGTGAACCTCCTAGATAATCTAGGACGAGAGTGACACGACAAGCCCTAGATTGTCAAGGTGGTGGTCGAATTTCAACGAGCCGAATTTGCGACCTTGATGCGTCGAACACTGCCCTTCGATTTGAAAATATCAGCCGGTATGTTAATTTGAGGTTGTCGTTCCGCTACGGTTTTGTCCGGCTCCTGCCTCCTCGCAGTCACCGCGCAAAGCAAGAGTAATCAATACAACCAGACTCATATCCGTCGTGCGAGTTGAAGTCAAAGCTGTCTGTGTTTTACTGACCTCAAATTCCGCCGACCATACCGCCCGCTACGGTTGAAACGTTTATGATCAGATCAACAAATGGCCTTCGACATTCACTCGCCTTCGCGCTCTTGCTCGTAGCGATGCTCGCGTGGGCGCACCCGCGGCAGGTAACTGCCGATTCGTGCGTCGCGCCAAACTTTGAACCGGCGCAGCATTACGCGGTGGGCTCCAGCCCGCAGTCGCTCGCGGCGGGCGATTTTAACAACGACGGGAAGCCCGACCTGGCGACGGCTAACTATTACGGCGATAGCATCTCGATCCTGTTGAATACCGGCGTGGGCGTCTATGCCCCGGCGACGACCATCAGTACCGGCATGCGCCCGCGCGCCGTCGTCGTCGGAGACTTCAACCGCGACGGCAAACAGGACATAGCCTTCTCGCTCGACTTCTCCACGACGGTCTCCGTGCTGCTCGGCACAGGCACGGGAACTTTCGGCGCGGCGGCTAATTTTACGGTCGGGAGAAACCCGCTCGCACTCGCCACCGGCGACTTCAATAACGACGCCAAGCTCGATCTCGTGACGGGCAACGACGGCTCTAACGATGTCTCGGTCTTGCTCGGCGACGGAGATGGGCGCTTCGCGCCCGCGTCGAACTTTGCCGGGCCGCGCCCACGTTCAATCGCCGTCGCCGATTTCAACGGAGACGGTAAATCCGATCTGGCGTTGGCGAACATAAATCTCAACCGCGTCTCGCTCATGTTGGGCGACGGCACGGGAGCATTCGGCGCGCCGACCAACTTCAGCGCGGGCGCAAGTATTCGCTCCGTCGCCGTGGGCGACTTGAACGGAGACGCGCGCCTTGATCTGGCCGTGGCGAATTCCAGCGATTGCTGCTTGCCTGCGTTCTTCTCGATTTTGCTCGGGGACGGGAGCGGCGGTTTCGCCCCGCCCACCCAGGTTGCGGTCGGGGCAAGCCCGGCGCAGGTTATTCTCGGCGACTTCAACGGCGACGGGAATCTCGACGCGGCCACGGCCGGCAGCCAGCAGTCGTCCTCGAATGTCTCCGTCCTCACGGGCGACGGCGCGGGCGGCTTTGCCCCGGCCGTTAACTTCGCCGTCGGATCGGGCCCGTTCACGCTCATCGCCTCCGATCTCAATGCCGACGGCAAATCAGACATTGCGACGGCAAACATTCAGGCGGCCAGTGTCTCCGTGCTATTGAACGCTTGCGGCGCGGCGGCGACGCCGACGCCGACGCCCACCCCGACCCCGACTCCCGTACCGACGCCGACTCCCGACCCCGCGCTGCGCAACCTCGTGATCAGTCAGGTTTACGCAGGCGGCGGACTGCCGGGTGCGACCTATCGAAACGACTTCGTAGAGTTGTATAACCGTGGAACGACTTATGTTAATCTCAACCGCGTGGGGCTGGGTTTTGCCAACGCCACCGGCTCCTTCAACGGTATTGTTAGTTTCGTCAGTTCGCGCGGCATCCCGGTCGCGCCGGGGGGCTACGTCCTTATTCAACTGGGATCGGGCGGCACGAATGGCAGTCCTCTTCCCGTCAACCCCGATTTCACACCGAACCTCGACATCTCTTCGACGGGCAAGGTCGCGTTGATTATGCCCGGAGCCACCACGCCGTCCGGCGCATGTCCGTTACCGAATGACAATATTATCGACTTCGTAGGCTACGGCAGCGCGGCGGGTTGCTTCGAAGGGTCGGGGCCGGCTCCCGCTCCCGGCGTCACCACCGCTGCGCTACGCAAAAACAATGGGTGTACCGACACCGGCGATAACGCGGCCGACTTCGTCGCCGCCGCGCCGCAGCCGCGCAACAGCAGTTCGCCGATAAACACCTGTGCCGCTCAGGCCGCGCCCTCGATTCAGTTCGAGACCGCGAGCTATCAGGTCTCGGAGGGGGCGGCGCGCGCGCAAATCACAGTCACGCGCACCGGCGACGCGTCGGGCAGCGCGACGCTGGATTACCGGACGGAGGACACCGATACCTTCACCGTCGGGTGCGCCGACAGCACGAACAATCAGGGGGGCGCATATGCCCGCTGCGACTTCGCCACCTCTGTCGGCAAGCTCCAGTTCGAGGCCGGCGAGACGACGAAGACGATCACCGTGCCCATTATTGACGACGGCCACGCCGAGGGCTTCGAAACCTTCCACATACGCCTGAGCAACGTGTCGGGGGCGACGCTCGGTTCACCTGATGTCTCGACCGTCACCGTCCAGGACAACGACGCGGCGGGCGCGTCGAACCCGGTCATCACATCAAACTCGTTCTTCGTGCGCCAGCAATATCTGGACTTCCTCTCACGCGAGCCTGACAGCGCTGGCTTCAACGCGTGGCTCAGCGTCCTGAATAACTGCGCGAACATCTTCACCAGCCCGAATGTGCCGTCGAATTGTGATCGCATTTTCGTGTCGGGTGAAGGCTTCTTCCGCTCGCCCGAGTTTCAACTCAAGGGCTTCTACGTGTTCCGCTTCTACAAGGTCGCCTTCGACCGGCTGCCGGAGTACCCGGAGATCGTCTCGGACATGAGTTTCGTGGCTGGGCAGACGCCCGAGGAGGTTTACGCGCGCAAAGCACAACTGTCCACACAGATCACCGGGAGGGCGGAATTCCAGACGCTCTACGGCGGGATGACGAATGCGCTATATGTGGACGCGCTGCTCGGCCGTTATCAACTGACGCACGTCGACACCCCCGACCCCGCACAGCCGGACGGGACGGCGAAAGTGACGCTCACGAAGACGGACTTGATAGATAGACTCACGGCGGGCACCCTGACGCGGGCGCAGGTGCTGCGCGCCGTGGCCGACTCGGAGCAGGTGGGCGCGCAGGAGTTTAATAACGCGTTCGTCGGAATGCAGTATTACGGTTATCTGCGGCGCAAGCCCGATGATGCCGGATTCCGGGCGTGGCTCGGCGTGCTGCGGGCAGGCGACGCGCGCACGATGGTGGACGGCTTCCTCAACTCCATCGAGTACAAACTCCGCTTCGGCCAGCCATAGAGGCCAGGCCGAACTTGATCCGAAAGAGGCCGCCCGCACGTTGTCGGGCGGCCTCTTTCATCTGGTCCATATTGATGAAAGTACGGCGCGATCTTTTCGTTCTCGCGTGCGTTTAAGCGATATGCCGACACCCGACAGCAATGCTTGCCGCACACTTTTATCACCCGTATTACTTGAACGATTATCGAGCAGGGCGCGCCCGCCGGCCGGGCAGGGGTTGACTTGAAACAGCTTAATTATCATCCTAAGGATGCGTCAGTGAAGGAATCAGGGGGATTGGCAAGCGACGGCGGAAGGTATGTTTGGTTTATGCCGGAAGCAGAACAAAATAACGCCGGGAAGAAAATCATCCCGCGGCTCAGTTGGAGTTGGTGGGGTGTAATCTTCGGCGGCTGGACGTTGTACGGACTCATCTTCGCTTGCCAAACATATCTCAACAGCGCCTATTTCGGGAAGACCGTCCCTTTCGGACGGACGCTGGTTGTCTGGTTGAGTTGTGCATACATCTGGGCGTTGCTCACACCCTTAATTATTCGCCTCGCCGCCCGCTTCCCTGTCGAGCGGGGAGGATGGTTCCCGGCGATAGCGGTTCACCTGTCCGCCGCCGCACTCTTCGCGACACTTCAACTGGGCATTTATGTCTTCGTCCATCAATGGCTGCTCGGCGATACCTCCGGAGCTTTTTCTCCGCTCCAATCTTTTAGAAACATACTGGTGGCAGAGTTCCATGCCAATCTTCTGATCTACTGGTCGGTCCTGGGATTATGGCATGCCTATGATTATTACCGCCGCTATCGCGAGCGCGAGCAAAGAGCGGCGCAGTTGGAGTTGGAAGCCTCTCAGTTGGAGACGCAACTCGCCCGCGCGCAACTCGACGCTCTCAGGATGCAACTGCATCCACACTTTCTCTTCAATACGCTCAATACGATCTCCGTGCTGATGCAGGAAGATGTCGCTATTGCCAATCGAATGCTGCTGCGCTTGAGCAATCTGCTCCGGCACGCGTTGAAGAATACGAACTCGCATGAAGTGTCGCTCCGGGAGGAGATGGAATTTCTGCGCAGCTACTTAGAGATTGAGCAGACGCGCTTTCAGGATCGTCTGAGGGTACGCATGGAGATTGATCCCGAAACGCTCGATGCGCAGGTGCCGAATCTCATCTTGCAGCCGCTCGTCGAAAACGCGATTCGTCACGCCGTTGCGCCGCGCGCCTCGGCCAGCACGGTTGAGATTCGCACCGCACGCCGCAACGGTAATATTGAACTACAGGTGCGCGACGACGGCCCCGGCATGAGTGCGGCGGACAAAGAAACCGCCACCCACGGTATCGGACTGGCAAACACGCGCGCACGGCTCGACAAGCTATACGGCGCGGCTCATGGTTTTAATCTGTCACTTGTCAACGGTGGTGGATTGCGGGTGACAATTACGATTCCTTTTCATACCTCTGACGATGGCGGGGGAAGTTCTCATGAGGAAGATCAGCGCGTTGATCGTTGACGACGAACCGATTGCTCGGCGCGGTCTTCGTCAACATTTAAAAACCGAATCGGACGTTGAAGTCATCGGCGAGTGCGCGAACGGTCGAGAAGCCGTTGCGGCAATCGAGCAACAGATGCCCGACCTCGTTTTCCTCGACGTGCAAATGCCGTTGTTGGATGGCTTCGGCGTGATCGAAGCTGTCGGCACGAAGAAGTTGCCCGCCGTCGTCTTCGTGACCGCCTACGACGAACACGCCATCCGCGCCTTTGAAGTTAATGCCCTCGATTATTTGCTGAAGCCGATTGACGGCGACCGATTTCAAAAGACGCTGGCACGCGCCCGTGAACAATTACGCGGTTCGAAGACAAAGCAGATCGAACAAAAGTTGGCCGCATTGCTGCAAAGTCTCGGAGAACACAGGCCCGAGGGTCGGCAGACGAAATACCTGGAGCGTGTGGTTATTAAGGAATCGGGGTGCGTCTTCTTTTTGCGCGCGGATGAGATTGACTGGATACGCGCGCACGGCAACTACGTGCAGATACACATCAAAGGCGCAGCGCACCTGCTGCGCGAAACGATGGATGGGATAGAGAGCAAACTCGACCCCGGCAAGTTCCTGCGCCTGCGCCGCTCGACCATTGTGCGGATTGAGCGCATCAAGGAGCTGCATCATTTGTTCAACGGTGAGTACGCGGTGATCTTAAAAGACGGCACGCAACTTAGTTCGAGCCGACGCTATCGCCAAAACCTCGACGCATTGCTGAAAGGTTTACCTTTCGCCTGAGCCGCATTTCCCTTCCCGCACGCCGCTTGTCACCCGTTCACGACCGCAAATCACAAACCTGTTGCGCCGATTTTGTGCGCGGCGATAATGCTCTGCGTGCGTTCGTCCTAAAGAATTGCCTACATGTTTCAAGAGATGTATTGCACCTCCGTGAGAGTTACGCGTTGAAGTTTTTAACGAATCAAAAGGAGAGCGTGTTGAGAATTTTGCTTTTCATTTTAGCCGCCGCTCTAACTTTGTGTGCGTGGCAAAACCGAACCCCGGCCACAGACGGCCAGCAAATGAATGTAGCCGGGACGAATTCTCAATGGCCGAATTTTATCTCGCGTGGCGAGCACGAAAAAGATGTCGAAGGCGTGG
>DATCWB010000296.1:0-3790 GCA_036566625.1 Pyrinomonadaceae bacterium | reverse complement strand
CCCTCTTTGCCCGCCGGGTCGTCGGCCGAGCCGGTCATAAAGAGAATGCGAAACGTGATGAGCGGGGAGCGATTGGGGAGCAGCACCGCGCTGTCATCGGGAATCGTGTGCATCATCACCGGGCCTTTGATGCGCTCGGGCGATTTGGGTCGCGACGATTTGCGTTGAGCGTGTGCGGTCATGGTCGAGAGCGCGAACGAGAGCATGATTGTGATGGAAAGTATTCTTCGCATGGCTTATTTGCCGCCCTCCTTGTTTGCCGTCTGTGTGCCTTTGCCCTGCGAGAGCGTGACGATGGTGCGATTGTTATCCGTGAAATAACGACGCGCGGCATCGCGGATGTCGGCGGGCGTCACGCTGTCGGAGAGCGCGAAGAGTTTGTTCATCGTCTCCGGCGTGCGGCGCAGCGCGAGATAGGGCGCGAGCGCGCCGGCAATCGCCTCGCTGCTGTCCATCGCCTGCGCGAAACCGTAGCGATAGCGCGAACGCGTGTCGTCGAGTTTTTGCTGCGGGACGAGTTCCGTCGTGTAACGCCGGAAGGTGGCGAGAATCTGCTCGCGGACGTAAGACACGTCCTCCGCCTTCTTGATGCGTGTTTGGACAGTGAAGAGTTCTGGGTCTGTTTTGTCGCCGAAACTCACGGCGACGTAATCAACCTTTTGCTCCTTCAACACGAGGCGTTGATACAACTCGGAGTTCGAACCGAAGGCGATGGCGGCCAGCAGGTCGAGTGCGACCTTGTCTTTGTTCTCGTCGGAATAAGCGGGGGCGCGGAAGGCAACGGCCATGTAGGGCAGGGTCGCGCTCGGCCATTCGACGTGCGCTTCGCGCGGTTCGGTTTGCGCCGGCTCTGCGGGAATCTCGGGCTTGTAAGTGCCCCGCTCCCACGCGCCGAAATGCCGGCGGGTGAGCGCGAGCGCGCGCTGGCGCGTCACGTCGCCGACGACGAGGATGGTCGTGTATTCGGGGCGATAGTAGCGACGGTAGAAGTCGAGACTGTACTGGTACTGGTTCGGCATGTCCTCGATGTCTTTGATGAAGCCCATCGTGGTGTGCGAATAAGTGTGCGTGCGAAAAGCCGTCTCGCGCAGTTTCTCGAAGAGCTTGCTGCCGGGGTTCGCGCTGTTCTTGTTGTACTCGCCGAGCACCGCCAGCGCTTCCGTCTTATACTCCGGCTCCGCGTATTGGAGCGTCTGGAAGCGGTCGCCCTCGATGCGCATCACTTCGTCCAAATCCTCTTTCGAGAAGACCTCGTGATAGACGGTGCGGTCGTCGGTCGTGTAAGCGTTCGACGACGCCCCGGCGCGCTTCAGGATGTCGTCGCGCTGCGCGGGCGTCACGTTCTTACTGCCGCGAAACATCATGTGCTCGAAGAAATGCGCGTAGCCGCTCTTGCCGGGTTCGATTTCGTTGCGCGACCCGGTCTGGACGACGATGTAGAGAGCGACGAGATTCGGATAGTCGGTCGGCACGGTGACGAGGCGCAGGCCGTTCGGCAGATCGTCAATCGTGTAGTTGTAGGGAAAAATCTTCCGCTGCGCCGAAGCGGCGGGCGTCGCCTTCTTCTTCGGCGCGCCCTTCTTCGCCTGCGCCAATCCCACGGCGGGCAGGCACAACAGTAGCGAAATTAGTAGCAAGGTTTTCATGTCGCGTAAGCTCCGTAAAACTTTTTTGATGATGTGGATGGAGACACGCGAATTATACACGATGCGGGCGACCGGATCGATTACGGGCGCAGTTCGAGCGAAAGTGTTTTTTTCGGGGCGCGGCGGGGCGGGGCACAATTTCGGATCGAGACGAGATGAACTATGCCGGACGAACTTTTACCGCCGCGCGCGCCGCCCTGAGCCACGACGCGAGGCCGCCGATTGCCATCGCTAAGAGCACCACGTAGAGCAGGGCGATGAATCTGACTCCTTTGACGTAATAGAGCCAGATGCCGACGGCGTCCACCACGATCCAGTAGAACCAACTTTCGATTCGCGCCCGCGCCAGCAGCCACATCGCCGTGAAACTCATGATCGTGGTGAGCGCGTCGAGGAACGGATACGACGCCGGTTCGGGAAACACCGCCGGTAGTAAACGATGCACGTCGGCGACGAGCGCGCCCAGCGCGGCCGAGAGCGCGAGCGTGACGAGCACGCCCGCGACGATAGAGCGCGCGGAACTGTACCCGACGGCGATCCGCCGCTCCGCCCCGCTTTCCGCGCGCGCCGCGCGCCAATGCCACCACCCGTACAGGCTGGCGCACAGGTAATAGAGTTGTTCGAGGGCGTCGGAATATAAACGTATCTGGTAGAAGAGCGCGGCATAGAGCAGCACGCTTAAGATGCCGACCGGCCACGTCCATATCCGCCGCCGCACCATCAACCAGACCGACCACAGATAAAGAAGCGTCCCGCAAAATTCGATGTAGCTCATGGGATAGCCCAGGAGCGTGAAGGCGATTTTGTTGACGCTAAAAAATTCGAGCACGTCTTGATTGCTCCTTGCCTGCGAGGCGGGAATTTCTATTCGCTAAAAATTCTATTCGGGCGGCGTGCCGAAGCGCGACAGCAGATTCTCATACTTGACGAAATTCTCTAACACGCTTTCGACCCGGCGCAGGCGCGCATCGAGGTCGCCCCGCAGCGAGATGTAAGGAATTTTGCGCCGCGCCAGTTCACAGACGATCCGCCTGTGCATGACCTGCCGGTTCGCGTCGCCTGAGCGGTCGGGCGTCGCGTCGTAAGGAATGTCAGGCTCGCATAGGAACGCGAGGTCGTAACGAGACGCGGTCTGGTCTGCCAGAGCGGCGAGCACGGGCGCGGCCTCGCCGTGATAGTACAGCGAGAAGACGTAGGTGATGAGCGCGTTGGTGTCCGTGAACAGGAAGCGATTGGACTGTTGTAACAGAACTTCTTCCCGCGCCAGATGACCTTCGGCGATCTCGACCAACTGCCCGGAGGTGAGGCGGCGGTTGACCTGATGCGTCTCCCAATACTCCCGCCCGTATTCCGGCATCCAGACCGTCTCGAACTTTTGCGCCAACTTCGCCGCGAGAGTCGTCTTGCCGGTCGAGGGCGCGCCGAGCAAAACCACGTTGGCGACGAGGTCGCGGTAGACCGACGGGTGCAGGTACTCGCGGAAGTCGAAGGGCTTCTGTCGTATCCCGGTTCCCGAGACGGGCACAACGGTGCGCCCGCGATCAACCGTCCGGTTGACGGCTCCGAGAGCGCGGCTCATGTGCTCGCCGTAAAATTCGCTGGAGTAAAAATGTGTGAACCCGCGCAGGCCGAGTCGCTTGATGACGTATTCCTCGTGCCGCCGCTTGATCTCCGGCGTATCACCGACCTCGGCGGGGCCGTCCCACGCCTCGACGAGCCGCACCTCCGGGTAGAGACGCCTGATCCAACCGGCGCGCACAGAGAGCGGCACGCGGGTCGTCTCCGGGCAGTCGTAGATAATGACCGTCAGTTCGTCCGTTTCGGAGAGCGCGGTCTCGATCAAAAACTGATGACCTTTGTGCAGCGGCGCAAACTTGCCCAGCGTCAGCCCGCGTTTTCTCGACATCGTTGCAGACCTTTAACCTGACTCGGTGAGACGAGGAATCGAACCATGAAATAACATCGGGCGACACGAAATACGGGTTCGCTTCAGCGCGCGCCGGTGACGGGTGTTGCCCGATGCTCTTACTCTTTTCCCGCCAGTTCGCAAATCTGTTGCGCCAGCAGTTCGCCCGCGACGCGGTGGCCGGAGGCGTTCCAGTGGCCGTTGCCGAGGTCGCGCCCGAAGCCGTGGAGAAAGACCT
>DATCWB010000295.1:0-5501 GCA_036566625.1 Pyrinomonadaceae bacterium | reverse complement strand
CCGGCGATGGAGGACTACCAGTTAGACATCATGATCGGGCAGGGCACGGCCGCCCGCTCCATCAAATTAGACCTCCCGAAGTTCACGCTCGTCGGGGCGACGACGCGCGCCGGTCTCATCACCGCCCCCCTGCGCGGCCGTTTCGGCATCGTCTTCAATCTGGACTTTTACAAGCACGAAGAGTTGGAACTGATCGTGCGCCGCTCCGCCGACATACTCCGCACGGAGATTGACGAGGGCGGCGCGCGCGAGATCGCGCGTCGTGCGCGCGGCACGCCGCGCATCGCCAACCGTCTGCTGCGCCGCGTGCGCGACTTCGCCGAGGTTGACTACGAGGGACGCATCACGCAGGAGATCGCGCACGACGCGCTCAACCGCATGGAGGTTGACACCTACGGGCTGGACGAAGTTGATCGCAAGCTGCTGCTGACGATCATCGAAAAGTTCAGCGGCGGCCCCGTCGGGCTGGGCACGATCTCCGCTTCCCTTCACGAGGAGAAAGATTCCATCGAGGAGATCATCGAGCCATACCTGATCCAGATCGGTTTTCTCAACCGCACCCCGCGCGGGCGCATGGCGACGCGTCTCGCCTACGAGCACTTCGGGCTGAGCCGTCTGCCGGAGAGCCCGGGGTTGTTCGGCGTGCAATAGCGCGCACGCAGAAGTAGAGTTATGAAACGCCTTCGCTCATACACCCGCCAACACTTCGGCGTGCGCAACGCCGCGCCGTGGATGAGCATCTTCGGCCACTCGTTTCATCAATTCCACGAAAACGATCTGTTCACGCCCGCCGCCGCCATGAGCTACTTCGGGCTGCTCACGCTCTTCCCCATGCTCCTCGTGCTGCTCGCCCTGAGCAACTACTTCGACGTGGGCAGCGAGATGCTGACGCGCGCCGTGGAAGCCTATCCCGGCTCGCGCGATTTCCTGCGCACGACCGTCCGCTCGCTTGAAAACGTCGGCACGAGCGTCATCATCACCTGCGTCGTCGTCACACTCTGGGCCGGCTCCTGGGTCTTCAACGTGTTGGAGCGCGCCATCAACCGCCTGTGGGGCACTAAGCCGCGCGCCTTTCTGCACGGGCGCGGACTCACGCTCGGCATGATGGGCGGCGTCGGGGTGCTGCTCATCGTCTCGATTATCATCACTTACCTGCTCGTCGCACTCAAAGAGTTGGCCGAACGACTCCCCTTGCGCGTGCTGCAACGCGTGACGATCCTCGCTCTCGTCGGCAACGCTTTCTGGCAACTCATCTTCGCAACGGTGAGCATCGCCGTGACGGTCGCGCTCTTCACGCTCGTCTATCGCTTCATGCCGAGCGGGCGCGTCGAGTTGCGCGATTCCGTGCCCGGCGCGGTCGTGGCCGGGCTGTTGTGGGAGGCGGCGAAGTTCATCTTCGCGTCGAGCCTGCATTATTTTCACTACGATCAGATTTATGGCTCGGTCGGCGCGGTCGTCGCCGTGCTCACCTGGAGCTACGTATCGAGCCTCATCCTCCTCTTCGGCGCGCAACTCTCCGTCGTCTTCCACCAGGAGCACTCGACGGCGCACGAAGAGGTGGTCGCACGCGAGATGGACACGCCCGCCGTGCCGATGTCGCAAGTCGAGGGGAAAGGTTAAAGGGGAAGGGTGAAAGGGAAAAAGTAAAGTGGGCGGGGATCGGCCGAGGAGACGCGTCAAACGGATCGCCGTTCTCTCTTCCCCCTCTCCCCTTTAACCCTTCCCCTTTACCCATTTTTTCGGCCGTGCTGATTTCCGATTTCGATTATGAACTGCCCGAAGAGTTGATCGCGCAAGCGCCGCTCGCCGAGCGCGACGCTTCGCGTATGCTCGTGCTGGATCGCGCGCGGGCCGAGTGGCGCGACGGTTCATTCGCGGAGTTGCCCTCCGAGTTGCGCGAGGGCGATCAACTGGTCGTCAACAACACGCGCGTCTTCCCGGCGCGCCTCGTCGGGCGGCGCGAACCTTCCGGCGGTCAGGTCGAACTATTTCTCGTAGAGGAGCGCGGGGCGTGCGTGTGGGACGCCCTCGCACGCCCCGCGCGCCGTCTCGCGCGCGGCCAGGCATTGTCTTTCGGCGACGGCAGACTGCGCGCCGAAATCATCGACGCGGGCGAAGACGGCCGCCGCACCGTCAGGTTTGACTGCGCGGGCGATTTCGACGCGCTGCTCGAAGAGTTCGGCCGCGTGCCCCTGCCGCCTTACATCAAACGCGCGCACGAGGCGGAGCAGGCGCAGGCGACAAACGCGCGGCGGGCGGCGCAAGACCGCGAACGCTACCAGACGATCTATGCCGAACGTCGCGGCGCAATCGCAGCCCCGACCGCCGGACTCCACTTCACGCCCCGCACGCTGGAACATCTGCGCGCGCGCGGCGTCTCCGTCACAGAGATCACCCTGCACGTCGGCTACGGCACGTTCGCGCCCGTGCGCGCGAGCGACCTCAGCGAGCACGCCGTCGCCGCAGAGCATTACGAGATCACGCCGGAGGCCGCCGCCACGCTCGACGAAGCGCGAGCGCGCGGGGCGCGCATCATCGCCGTCGGCACGACCACCGTGCGCGCCCTCGAATCGGCCGCCGACGAACGCACCGGGCGACTCTCGCACGGCGCGCGCTCCACCGACCTCACCATCACGCCCGGCTACAAGTTCAAACTCGTGGACGCGCTCATCACCAACTTTCACCTCCCGCGCTCTTCTCTGCTTGTCCTCGTCGCCTCCTTCGCCGGGCGCGAACTCACGCTCGCAGCCTACCGCCACGCCGTCGCCGCCCGTTACCGTTTCTACAGCTACGGCGACTGCATGCTCATTTTTTAAGTGACAAGAGTTAAAGACAGTGACAAGTGACAAGTGACAGGTGACAAGATAAAATCATGTTCGACGGGCACACGGTTTTAACTCGTCACTCGTCACTTCTCACTTGTCACTGTTTTCTTATGGCTGTGCTGAAAAAAATTCGCTCGCGTCTGTTTTCGACGCAGGAAGAGGCGGCCTCAAACGGCGGCGGGCAGAACCGCGCCGCGCAGGAGGCGGCAACCGGCGACACGCCCGAGGAAGCAGCCCCCGCGCTCCCCGAGGAGCGTTACGACATCCGCCCGCTCACCATCTCCCAACTCGACGAGTGCTGGCGACTCGACCAACGCTGCTTCGTGGACGGCGAAGCCTACAGCCGCGACACCTTCGAGTACCTGCTGACCTCGCCCGAATCGGTCGCCTACCGCGCCGTTACGCCCGACGGTCTCATGGTCGGCTTCATCGTAGGGCTGGTCGAACCGCAGAACACCGGCCACATCACCACGCTCGGCGTCGCCCCCGAACACCGCCGCCGACGCATCGCCGAACGCATGCTCATGCGCGTCGAAGAGAGTTTCCGCCGCCGCCACGCGCGCACCATCCGCCTCGAAGTCCGCTCCGTCAACAGCGGCGCGCAGAGCCTCTACCGCAGCCTCGGCTACACCGTCACCCAACGCCTCCCCCGCTACTACTCCAACGGCGGCGACGGCCTCCTGATGATCAAATCAATCGAATAGAAGTTGTTTTGGAACGTGGGAATGGAGCATCGATTAGCTTACGCGACTAACTCGAAGTTCGCTTCGATGGCGGCGCGCGACATACTGGCGTACTTGGCGGAATCCTGCGTCGCGCGGTCGAGCAAAGTTTTGGCATCCGCGCTCTGAGGGATCGGGGGGTTCATCTGCGCCACTTTGTAGAGCACTTGCAGGTAGTCGTAGTGCTCCCGTCGTCGCTCGTTCAGCTTGAGCCGTTCCAGTCCTAAGTCTGTGATGGTGGCCTTACCGCGCGCACTGCCGTCAACCGGAAATGGTACTTCTCTCCTGAACGAAATGTGCTGTTGCGGGTCATCAACCGAGGGGTCGAGGTAGAGCGGTTTTTCCCTGCTCAGAGGCTTCTTATGCGATGTGGCTCTCGCGGTCGGGTTGGAAAGTGGAAAGAGATTTTTCTTGAAGACTTGATTGCACAGTTGGCAGGCCAGAAACAGGTTGCTCCATTCATAAGCGAGCCAGTAATAGCCGGTGTGCAGCGTGTCGCTCGCGCTCTGGCGGCAGGCGGCTTTAGGGCGAAAGTGCTCCACGTCTCCGTGCGAGATGTGCGTGATTTTGGATTCACACAGAAAACACTTGTCGTGCTGCGCCTTGATTAATGCTTCCTTAACGGTCTTGTGCCCGTATATCTTCGCGTCGAAACTGAACGTCCTCTCGCCGCGATTATAGGCGGCGACGTGTACGCGCCGCATAGCCTTTCCTTTGGTGATTAAAACGGCGGGCGCGTCGTGAGGTTTGTTGACACGAATCATGTGAGGTTCAGAATCCCTGCGCTTTAAGATGATCGGCGGCACGGCGAATCACGTCCATCGCTTCCATGTCTTCCGGCGTCTCGCCCGTCGGCAGCGCGCCGATCTCCGCCTCGATCTCTTCCAGCCGCGCCTTGTCCTTCTTCGTGAGCCTGCTCTTGGACAGAATCTTCGTGCGCTCCACGAGCAAAGGGTCTAGCTGCGGCGGTCGCGCGCTTTCCAACCCAAACAGATCGCTCGTCAGAATTTGATCCACGCGCCACCCGTGAATGTCTTTCACGTCGTTATCAATGACGACGTGATCGCCCTCGCGCCGCAACAGCACGACGTTAGCATCCGATGCGGCCTGCACCACGAGCGGGCTGTGCGCCGTGGCAATGAACTGCGTATTCGGAAACCGCTCGCTCAAATAACTCATCAACGTCCGCTGCCACTTCGGATGCAAGTGCAGATCAATCTCATCCACCAACACCACCGCAGGCTCAGCCAGCGGGTTAGGGCTATCGGGATAGCGTTCAAACATACGGCTTGCCAAATCCACCATCCAAGCAATAAGCGTTCTATATCCTAAACTAAGATCTTTAATTGAAACCCAACCGTAAGGAGTTCTCACTTCGACTCTAGGCTTTGACTGCTCTTCTGTTATTTGAGCAAACTTAATATCATCTACATCTGGAAGAAGACTTATAAGTATGTCCTTAATTTCGTCTCGACGTTTCTCTGCACGCTTTCGAGCAGAAATGTTGCTAGCTGCATGAGCCGCATAGTCCGCTTGCAACAGCCATTCTTCAGCATTCAAAAGTTCAATGTTTTCTGAGAACAGACTTGCGAATGGAGCGTCTTCAGACTTCTCGGAAAGTGACGCCTCTCCCATGCGCCTAGAAGCTCCATAACCGAAGCAAACAATATCCCCTATCTGCTGCGGCTTTAATGGTTGTGTTTGGTTCCATCCAGTCGCTTTACTACCCTTTACATTATATTTTTTTACTTTCTTGCCAATTTTGCTATCACTTAATTTGGCTTTAGTAGAAAAAGTTGCTTCTAGATGTGATCTAACATTCCCATCTCTGTAGGGAACCCATTTATCCATCCATCCGGTAGGGATAAAGCACATCGGCACTAAATACTTATCGCGGGGTTGGTGCCCAAGAGAGATATTTGAAGGGATGAGCGCGATAAAACTTTGTAGAAGC
>DATCWB010000294.1:0-3378 GCA_036566625.1 Pyrinomonadaceae bacterium | reverse complement strand
AGCTGCCGCCGCCGAGGTTGAAGAACGCAGGCGCGCTCCACCCGCCGGGGATGCGGCGACTGATCACGCCGCGCCCGCCGCGCCCGCCGACGAGCAGGAAGCCGGCCTTGATCACGTCGGGGAAGACCGCGACGGCTTCGGCCTTGTCGATCAAATCTCTGGGGATCGCACGCTCGGGCGTGGACATGATCTGGCGGAAAACTTTGGCGGCTTTGTTGGCCTGTTCGCGTGCCTCTGCCTGCGCTTTGAGGTCTTTTTTACTAATCTGCGCCGGTGCGTCCGAGGCCATCGCCGACGCGAGGACGCAAAACAGCGACGCGCAGACCAGTCGTATCCGAAATGATTTCATGCTTCTTCTCCTTAGCAACTAAAAAAAATGGTGATGCGGCGGCGACACCGGGGGAGAACAAGCGTGCTCGATGTCCGGGCGGGGAGAAATCTTTCGACTGTGTCGCGCCTTTGTTATTACGCGCACATCTTAGCAAGTGGATGGGGAAAGGGGAAAGGGGAAAGTAAGTAAAACGGGAAAAGGGGTAAGGGGTATAAGGGGAAGAGTAAAGAAAAGTTTAGGCCGCCCAGTATTACTTTAGCTCTTGCCTTTTCCCTCTGCCCCTTCACCATCTGCCCCGACCTTAGAAGGCGACGCTGTAACTCACGCCCGGATACTTGCTCTTCACCATGATGAGGGAGAAGGCGTGGCGGTTGTACGCGTAATTCAGAATCGGGTGGAAGTTGATGCCGTTGTGGGTGGCGAGCGCGGAGAAATTTTTGCCGAGTTGTATGCTCATCCCGCCGACCGGCAGAAACCTATCCTGAAACGTGCCGTAGACCACGCCGACGTAGGGCGCAATCGGCAGCCCCGTCTCGCGCCGCAGGCTCTTGCTCACGGTCAGGTAATAAGACTGGCCCGACGGCGTGCCGATGCGATCCGAACTCGTGCCGAGCATCAGCGCGGGACGCCGCTTCGTCTCCGTCAGGAGAAGCAAGTTGGCGATGGGCGCAACCTCGTCCGCGCCGGGGTTATATTCCACGCCGGCCGTCAGGCGCGGGTGGAATTTGTACGTTAGAGTCATGCGCACGGTCGCGCGCGGAATCTGCTTCGACAGCACGCGCATCCCGTAAACCCAACGCTCCTTGTTTTCGTTTCCTGCCCCGCTCACGGCGCGGCCCTCGCCCGGTCAACTGGGTCAAGAGGGAACGCTCGACGCGTCCGTGTGTTCGGAATGCGCGGCGGCCAACTCGCGCTGCGCTTTCTTCTCTTCCTTCGTCGCCTGTGCCAGCAGTTCGTCGATCTTTTTCTTCACGTCGGCTTCTTTGACGACGCCGCTCTTGTGCCACACGATTTTGCCGTCGCGCCCGATGATGACCGTGCCGGGGAGGACGGGCGCGAGTCCGAACCGTTCCATGTCGCCCGTGGTTGCGCCGAGCCAGACGGGGAAATTGAGTTTCGTCTCCTTGATGAACTGCATCACCTTCGGCCGCGCCGCCTGCTCGTCGGCCGACGCACCGACAACCTGCACGCCGAGCGCGGCGTAGTTGTTTTGAATCGCCGCGAGGTCGGGCATCTCCTTGCGGCACGGCTCGCAATAGGTCGCCCAGAAATTGAGCACCACGATGCGCCCGCGCAGCGCGCTCAAACGCTGCTCCGCGCCGAAGAGGTCTTTGAGCGCGAGTTCCACTTCCGTGCCGAGCACTTTAGCGTCCTGCAAGACCGTGGCGCTCGCGCCGCCCGCTCCCGCGACGACATTCAGTGAGTCGACCTTGACATAGTTTTTCTCGCCCGCCGCGCGCCGCAGGATGCCCGCCACCGCGACCTGCTTGCCCATGTAGGCGAGCCAATCCTTCGCGCCCTTGTCGAAACGGCCGTCTTCGAGCAGGTAGAGCGCGAACTTATTCTCCGCCCCCTCGCGCACGGCGAGCGCGGCATCGACGCCTTTCGCCGCGCACTCGGCCGCGCACTTCATGTCGGCGGCCGTGCCGTAAGGCGTCTTTGCACGGTCGTCCGCCTCGAACCAGCAGACCGAGCAGACGACCTGCCCCTCCAGTTTCACCGACCCATTTTCCGCCCGCGACTCCTGCGCGCGCCCCGCCGTCGCCGCCGGCGGCACGACGGCCAGCGACAACGCGAGGCTCATCAAAAATCTTTTCATCCTGAAAATTCTCCCGCACCCGAAAGCGCGATACTAGTGACACGTCCCCTGCTCGCAACAGCTTTCGCCGCGCAGAGCCTTATAACCTTCGACACCAATGATCGGAACCATCAACAAGGCCGCGACCGGATCAGCCCACCACCAACCAAAGAGCGCATTCAACGCCAGCCCGCCGAGCAGGATGGCCGACAGGTACGTGCATAGCTCGGTCTGCTTCGCGTCCGCCCTCATCGCCGCGCTCTTGATGCCTGACGCCACACGCCGCTTGGCGCGCGCCAGCAGCGGCATGACGACGAGCGAGACGACGGCCAACGCGATTCCGGGCAAACTCCCCTCCGGCGACTCGCGCCGCACGAGCGACGCGGCGGCCTCGTAGCCGACGTAGACGGCCAACGCGAGAAAGCAGATGCCGACGATGCGCAGGCTTACGGCTTCCGCGCGCTCGCGCCGCCCCTCATCCATCTCCGCGCGCAGACGCCAGAGCAGCGCCGCGCCCGATGTCACCTCGATCACGCTGTCGAAGCCGAAGCCGACGAGCGCGATGCTGCCCGCGAGCGCGCCGAACGCGAGGGCGACGACTCCTTCCAGACTGTTGTAAGCAATCGTGAAGTATTCAAGTCGCTGCCCGCGCGCGGCGACGCGTGCGCGCTCGCCGCCGTGCGTCAACTGTGCGGCAGTCTGGTTCATAGCCTATCCGTCAGGCCGCTTCACACACGCGCGAAGCGGCGCGTCCACTACTACTACTGCGCCTGTCCATACTGCGCGATGATGCGCTCACGTATCTGCGCCGGGCTGAGTCTCTCCTCTTTTTGCAACTTGTAGGCGAGCAGAGCCTCTTCGACGCAGACGGCGCAGTGTGCCGCGTGGTCGTCAACAAAACAGGTCTGCAAGCTCTTGTGGCCGAAACCTTCGTCGCAATGACAATAGCACGGGAGTTGCGCGATGGTTTGCGGTATCTCCTTGACTGCCGCGTAAGCCATGCGCGTCAGTCCCGTGAACTGCGACGCCGGAAGAACCGGCGGCAAATTCTTCAGGTCGGCGGCGGTCGCCGCAAACTTCGGCACGCGCCCCGGCTCACCGTGCGAATGACCGTGATGCTCGTCCTTCGATGCAGCCGCGTTCGTGTCGCCCGCGCCGTGCGCGGCCTGCGGGGTGGCGTGTGCGGTTTGCGGCGTCTGCTGCTGCTGCGCGCGGGCGGGCGTGGCGGCCGTTTGACTTTGCGGCGACG
>DATCWB010000293.1:0-2701 GCA_036566625.1 Pyrinomonadaceae bacterium | reverse complement strand
CGCGACGGGGGCTGCCGGCTGCGGCGCGTTCATGTTCACCTGCTGCGCGCCTTGCGCCGGCCGTGCGCTCTTGACGGGCCGCGTCTCGAAGGCGACGCGCTTGATGTCCATCAGGTGCAGCGGCGAGATGTTGTCGGAGGTGACATTGCCGCCCCACGAACCGCAGCCGAGCGTCATCGAGGGCGGGAGCGCGGTGGAGAAACCGATTGCGCCGTGCGTCGTCGGCGTGTTGACGACGACGCGCGAGGCGGGCATCTCCATGCCGTAAGCCTTCGCCACGTCGCGCGAACGCGTGTGGATGCCGGCGGTGTGCCCCATGCCGCCGTAGCTCAAAATCTCGAAGCAGCGCGCCGCGCCGCGCTCCACCCCGTCTTCCACGTAGAAGGCGAGAATGGGCGACAGCTTCTCCATCGAGAGCGGGTGCTCGCGCCCGACGCCGCCCACGTCCGCCATCAGGCAGCGCGTCCCTCGCGGCACGTTCAAGCCCGCCATCCGCGCGATCACTTCGACCGACTTGCCGACGATGCCCGGATTCAGAGTCCGCTGCGGCGTGGCGACTACTTTGGCGAGTTGATCCGCTTCCGCCGCGCTCAAAAAATGGCCGCCCTGCTGTGCAAACTCGGCGCGCACCGCTTTCTCGACCGGCGCATCAACGACCACCGCCTGCTCCGAGGCGCAGATCGTGCCGTTGTCGAAAGTCTTGCCCGTAAGAATATTCTGCACCGCCGTCGGCACGTCGGCCGTCCGCTCGACGAAGACCGGCACGTTGCCGGGGCCGACGCCGAACGCGGGCTTGCCCGATGAATAAGCCGCGCGCACGAGACCGATGCCGCCGGTCGCCAGAATGACGGCGGTCAGGCGGTTTTTCATCAGGGCTTCCGTGCCTTCGATGGTGGCGGTTGACATGCAGCCGATGGCCTCGACGGGCAACCCCTCCTTGATCGCCACCTCGCGCATGATGCGAGCCGTCTCGTTGATGCACTTCGCGGCCGAAGGGTGGGGCGACAGGACGATGGCGTTGCGGGATTTGATCGAGATGAGGATTTTGAAGATCGCCGTGGAGGTCGGGTTCGTCGAGGGGATGATGCCGCACACGACGCCGCGCGGGCTGGCGATCTCGATCACGTCTTTAGATTCCGAGACGACGCCGACCGTGCGCAAATTGCGAAACGCGTTCCACACGTCTTCGGCCGCGAAGCGGTTCTTTTCGCGCTTGTCGTCGGGGATGCCGAAGCCCGTCTCCTCGACGGCCATCGCGCCGAGCCGAGCCGCATTGTGCAAAGCGGCCTTCGCCATCGCCTCGCAGATGCGGTCAATGCGTGCCTGATCGAATCGCGCCAGTTCGATCTGTGCGCGGTGCGCCGCCTCGACCGCGTCGCGCGCCTGCTGCACCGAGACAAGGTCTTTGTCAACTGACATGACGAACCTCCGAAAACAGTGACGAGTGACAGGTGACAGGTGACAAGTTAAAGCAAAAGACTTGTCCTAATCTCGCCACTCGTCAAAGGCTTGTTTTTAATCTCGTCACTTGTCACCTGTCACTTTGCTCTTTCCTTGTTGTTCTCGCGCGCGCCGGCCGGGAGCGAGCGGCCTTGATCGCCTTCGCTGAGTTGACCGCCGCCACCGCCGCCGCCCTGTAGGGCGCGCTCGTCGGGGCTGTAATTGGTGCGCCCGTTCTGCGGCAGCACGCGCTCGACCTCGCCGTGCGGGCGCGGGATGACGTGGACGCTGATGAGTTCGCCGACGCGCCGCGCGGCTGCTGCTCCCGCATCCGTCGCGGCTTTGACCGCGCCCACGTCGCCGCGCACGAAGATCGTTACGTAGCCCGCGCCGATGTACTCTTTCCCCAACAGTTGAACGTTAGCGGCCTTGACCATCGCGTCGGCCGCTTCAACCGCGCCGACAAAACCTTTCGTCTCGACCATTCCCAGTGCTTCGAGAGGCATGTGTCGTCTCCTCGCTTTGCTGTGATTGTAGAAATTAAAAACGATTCCAGTTTGGTTGTCTGAACGCGTCAACGTAGCACCCCGCGCGGCAAGAATCAAGGGACGCGCATCTTTCCCCAAAAAACTTGAGTTTGACACGCTCGCGCGGCGCAAGTTATATTGCGCCAAAAGTTGCGGCACGCGGGTGGTGTCGCTAGAGGGCTGGCAATAAGAACCGAACTGCCCTGAACCCGAGTGGCAGTTCAGCTCCTGAGAACAAGCGATCAAGTGAACCCTAAGACCCCTGACCAGAACTCTGAAGAACTCGCGAGAGCTGGCGGGGGCGAGTCGTCTCTCGGCACGCGTCTGCGCCAGGCGCGCGAGGCGCGCGGAGTCTCTCTGCGCGAACTGTCGGATCAGACGCGCATCGCGCGCCGCTACCTCGAAGCCATCGAAGCGGACGACTACAAGGAACTCCCCGGCGGCATCTTCAACCGCTCCTTTATCAAAGCCTACGCCAAGGGCGTCGGCTTCAGCGAGACGGAGGCCGTCAGCGCATACACCGAGGTGGCGCGCGCGGCGGGCGAAGCGCCCGACGAACTGCCGACCTCGCGCCAGTCGTCGCGCATCTACATGGACGGCGACACGGCGCGCTCGCCCATCATCACCGCGCTCCTGAGCCTCGTCATCCTCGCCATCATCTCCCTCGGCATCTACGCCGGTTTGCACTATTACCAGCGACGCAATAACGCCGACGCGGCGGGCGTGCCGCCGTC
>DATCWB010000292.1:0-6509 GCA_036566625.1 Pyrinomonadaceae bacterium | reverse complement strand
AGGAAGACGATGTTCGTGACGACCGAGAGGGCAAGGAACAGCGCCAGGATGGTGATCACGGTCGTGCGGCCGTTGCCGAGGTCGCGCCCGAAGCCGTGGAGAAAGACCTGATGTTGTTCCGCGTGCTTTTGGAGCAGCGGGGCAAGCGTCAGGACGGGGAAGCCTTCGCGGTCGCCGAGCGACTTGAGACGCGCGTCCGGGTAAAAGATGTCGTTCGCGCCGACGCGGGCGAGGAAAGCGGCGCGAGCTTCGGGGCGCGGGTGAACCTGCACGCCGTTGCTCAGCGTCACGACCACGAACTGCGCGCCCCGCGCGCGCACCTCGTCGCGCATGAGGCGCAGCAGTCCTTCCGTCACGCGCCACGCCTCTTGCCAGATGGCGTCGGCGGGTTCGCGGTAGACAATATTGTCAGTGCCGAGTTCGTCGGCGATGTTTACGGGCGCGGCATTGTTCGCGGGCGCGGGGGCGTTCGTCGTCTGCGGGTTCGCCGTGGCGGGAGGCTTCGGCGCGGCGCGGGCGCGGCGCGAGGCGAGGTAGGTTTTGAGCGCGTGATGGCCTTCGTGGAAAGCCTGGAAGACGCGCAGGTGATCTCTAATCCAGCGCCCCGCGCGGTTGAGCGACGAATGGCGCACTCTGAAAGTGCGCGACTCGCGAAAGGAATCGTCGAGCGTGAGTTGGCCGTCCCGGTAGACGAAATAGGGAATCTCTTCGGTCTTCTTGAGGGCGCGCAAATTGTCTGTGATGTCGTTATTGGTGGTCATGGCGAGCAGGACGACATCGGGGGCGTAGTCCCAGACGCGCTCGCGCAGCGTCAAAAGTTCCTGCGCCGTGCCGTAGCCGGAGACGCCGAAGTTGATCACCTCGACGCGCCTGCCCTCGTTGAAGGCGCGGCAACCCTGCAACCTTTCTTCCATGACGACCCAGAAGGCATCTTCGAGCGCGACTTGCAGAGCCTCCGCATAAGAATCGCCGAGCAGCGCGATACGCAGCGTGCCGGCGGGCTTCTGCTTCGGGCGCTCGCGGTCGCGCAGTCCCTCGCTGTTGATGCGGACGTAAGACCGACCCTCCTTGCGATACCACCCCGAAGCGCCGGGTTGCAGCATGTAGCCGCGCGCCGCATCGGTCGCGTAAAAGACGGGGTAGGTGTAGCCGATGATGCGCAGCGCGATCTCGGCGACGAGCAGCCCGAAGACGAGCGCGACGAGCGCCAACGCCAGTTTGGCGAAGCGCAGTTTTCTGCGAGACCAGTTGAGCGCGGGCGTTGGCGTGTCGGGCATGAGGGGAACTTATAACTTCAAGAGCGCGTGGCGGAAGGTTCTTCCGGCACGCGCAGGACGGCCTGCCAGTTCGACTCGTCGGCGCGCATGCGCGCTGTCAGTTCGTCGCGCATGCGCCGGAGCTTGTCGCTCAAGGCGTGCGGGTAGTTTTCGATGTCGCGGAAGCGCGCGCGTTGTTCTTCGACAAAGGCTTTCTGTTTGGTGATGGAGGGTATGGAATCGTGACGGCCACGCTCCCAGAAGGGCGCGAGGAGCGCGTCAACCGTGGCCGCGCCGGGGATTTCAATCTCCTCGCCGTCGAGGCCGACGATGTCGCCGACGTACATCCCGTCTCTGTCCGCGCCGCGAAACACTTGCAGGCGTCCGGGCAGCGTTGACTTCTCGGGCGTGTTGGAAGCTTTGAGCGTCGGCCGGCCTTCGATCAGGCATTGCTTGAAGATGACGCCCGCGACACGCCGCACCTCGCCCGAGAGTTTTGTGCCGACGCCGAAACCCGCCGCCTCCGGAAACTCCGCGACGATCCGTTTGACGCTTTCCACGTCGAGATCGCCCGTCAACACGGGCATCAACCCGCCGAGGCCGTTCGCCTCGAAGAAACGCAGACACCACGCGCCGAGACGCGCTAAGTCGCCGGAATCCACCCGGAAGCCTTTGAAGGCGCGGCGGCGCGCGTCGGTCGAGGTGGCGGCCATAGCGGCGTGCGCCGCGCCCGTGTACACGTCAATCGTGTCGAGCAGAAGCGTCGTCCCCTGCGGGTTGGCGTCGAGCCAACGCTCGAAAGCGACCTGCTCGAAATGTTTCGGGCGTCCGGTGCGCGGCTCGATCTCCGGCTCTTCCATGTAGGAGATGAAAGCCTGCTGCCAGTAGTGCGCGGAAGTGCCGACGGCCGGGATGTCGAGGCGGTGCGCCGCCTCCATGTTCGACGTGTCGTTGAAGCCGCCGATAAAGGCGTAGGTGGCGACTTCGACGGCGCGCTCGATGTCGCCGTTGCGGCGCAGCGAGAAGTCGGAGAGCCAACGCCCTTCGCCCGCCGCCATGCGTAGCTGCATGGCGATGGCGGCGGTCGTCATCGGCAGATCGAACGCGTGCTCGAACTTGATCTCCTGCGCCTGCGTCAGACCGAACGCCCCCGTGATGTCGGCGAACGGCTGGCCCGCGAACATGATCGTCGCGGGACGCACGGCCCGCACCGCGCCGACAAACGACATGTCTTCCAAGGCCTTCGCGAACCGCTCCAGACCTCCGCGATCCTGTTCGAGAAAACGCAGGCGCGGGCGGTCTATGCCGCTCTCGGTCAACAGGCGCACGAGCCGCGCGTGCCCGAGGCACGGCGCGAAGGGAAGTTTGCGCTGCGTGACGTAAAAGGTCGCCTCCGCTTCGCTCAGAGACCCACCGTGCAGGCGCGTCTCGTCCTTGTAAGAGGCGTCGCCCATCGTGGCGTGATAACGATCAATGTTGAGATTTCCCATGTTTATCCCGGCATTATAAACATTGACAGGGCGAAGCGACAGTCGGATACTGCATGCCGCGCACAAGGGTACAAGCGGGAACACGAAGCCCCCCACCATTAACAGTAATTCAACTCACATCAAGGAGAGAGAAGATGAAACGGAGTACGTTGTCCGCTTTTGCGTTTTTGATCGCCACCTTGTTGAGCCTGCAAATCGCCTCCGCGCAGTTTCCCAGACTACCGAGAATTCCGAAACCCAATCAGCCGAAACCGCAGCCGTCCCCGACGCCGAACGCACAACCGGCGACGCCGACCGGCGCGCAACCGGCGGCGCAGCCTGTGAGCCGTACCGAGTCGAGGCCGGCGACGGCGGCCGTCGGCGCAGACGCCCCGCTCGTCGCCAAAGACTCCATCCAGTTGACCGCTTTCACCAACAACTCCTATCGCGGCAACTTCGACACGTGGAGTTGGGTGCCGCGCATTGAGTATCGCGTCAACGGCCCCATCCCGAGCGGCGGCCAACTCTACGTCGAGTACACGGTTCCCGGCAACGCCGCCGTGAAATTCGATTGCGAGACGGGGGAGACGCCGGCCGGCCGCTGGTGGAAGACCACATGCGGCGGACGCGACGGCGTCCCCGAGGAGAAAGCGACCACCTACACCGGGCCCTTCCAGTTCGCCATCAAGATGCGGAACGAGCTGGCCGGCGCCGACACGACGCTCTTCAACGGCAAGGCGAAGGTCGGCAAGGTTCACTCCAACGAGATCAAGACCGGCAAGTTCGCCAACCACTTCGTCTACTACGTCGACCACGACTGGAACCTGCCCATCGGCTACGTCTACTACATGCCCGACGACCTGAACGACTGGAAGAGGCCCATCCTCAAGGTCGCCTTCTGGGTGCGCGGCGAGGCCTACAAGCTCGACCCGCACCTCTTCTACAAGGGCGCCGAGGTGGGCCGCATCATGTACGAGGGCCAGCAGGTCGGCAAGGCCAGTTGCGAGTCGGACGTGGAGAACAACACCACGCATTTCGTGGACGAGAAGGACGCGCCGCAGAAGGCCAAGTGGGCGCGCGTCGTCTGCACCTTCAACAACGTCCGCGCCTGGGACACGTCGGACGCGGGGTGGGGCTTCGGCGCCCCGCACCTGATGGACAAGAACCCCGGCGAGTACCAGTTGAAGGTGCTGTGGAATAACAAGCTGGCGCGCTCCGTCAAGTTCAACGTCCCGGCCGGCGGCAAGCTCGACACCAGCCTCGCGGCCGCCAACAAACTCGGCACCGACCGCCTCATCGTGCCCGTGCAGATAATCGGAGATCAGGATGGCCAGTGGAACCGTACGGCGTGGCAGACCGAAGCCTTCTACGGCCACCCGCTGACGGGCTTCGCGGCTGTGCCTTAAACCACGGCGATGCCCCTTTGAGGGCGGCCGATACTCACGGCCATGACGGACGAGGCAGAAAACGGCGGCGCGGGCTGTGCGCGGGGCGAGACAGCCCGCACGCACAACCCGCGCCGCCGTTTTCGCGCAGGCTCACAGGGAAACTGCGGCGAGCGGCGATGCTTGTCGCTTCGTCAATCCGCTCGGCGCAGTCTTCGGTCGAAGCGGGCATCGGCGCGTGCGCCGGTTCGGGCGCGGATGAATGAATGATTGCGCGGGCGAATGGAAACGCGCAAAATGTGTCTGTCCATCAAAAGTTCCCCGGTTGATAACCCTTGCCCTCGCCGGAGGCTGAATATGAAGAATCGTTTTGGACGGCACGCGCCGACGGGTGGGTGCGTGCCGTGTCTGAGTGCGCTGTTGAGTTTGACGTTGCTCTCGGCCGTATCGGTGTGTGCGCCCGGCGCGCGTGTCTCTGCGGCGAATCAGGGCGCGGGCGAGTTGAGCGTGGCGCGGGTGCTGGCAAACGTCCGGCGGTCGGTCGGGCACGGCAGGCTGCGGCGTCTGCGGCGCGGGTTCGTCGTGGAGGAAGCGGCGAAGGGGGCGGCGGCGGGGGAGGCGCGGATTTTGACGTTCGGCGCGGCGGGCGAGTTTCGGGAAGACTCGCGACCGCCGGGCGGCAGGCCGTTCGGATACGACGGAAGTTTCGCGTGGCAACTCGACCGCACGGGGCTACCCGCGCCGATGCCGCAACGCCTGCGCGAAAAGCTCCTCATCCCGGCGTGGGTCAGGGGCGGCTGGTGGCTCGACGAGCGCGCGCCTTTCGTCTACTCCATTCTGCCCGCCGAGACGGACGACAAACGCGTCGCGATCTCGCTCGGAGTCCGGCGCGGGCTGGTGGGCGCGAAGATTTTCATAGACCGCGCGACGTGGCTGCCGCAGACGCTCGCCGTCGAGTACGAACGCGGCCCCTACACGGTCTCGTTCAAAGATTATCGAGAGACGCTGGGTTTCCGCTTCCCGCAAACAATCCTCGTTAACTATCGCGGCTCGGATTCGGAGTTCAAGGTGAGGACGGTGAGGGAAACGTCTGCGGCGGATGTCGCACTCTTCGCCGCGCCTGCGCTTCCGCCCGACACCGTGTTCGACAACACGCTCCCTGCGGAGTTGAAGGTGGCGCAGGGCGTCCCGTTTTCCGACTCGTCGCCGGGGCACTACTACCTGCGGCCGCTCGTGGACGGGCGCGACATCGGCTGGTTTCACTTCGACACCGGCGGCGACGCGATGCACATCGACGCGAAGTTGGCCGACGAACTCAAGATGCCCGTGCTCGGCAAGTCGCAGTCGATGGGCGCGGACGGGAGGCCGCAGGAGGTGACGATACGGCAGGGGAAGACTTTCCAACTCGGCCGCGTCACGCTCAGGAACCCCCTCTATCTCGCGATGGATTTGTCCGGCCGGAACGCGCCGCCGGGCGCGCGGCGAGCGGGACTCATCGGCCACCCGCTGCTCGCGCGTGTCGTCGCGGAGGTAACGGGCGGCGGCGCAAAGATCGCCCTGCACGATCCGACGGGTTACAAACTCGCGCGCGGCAAGTGGCAGCCTCTGTCTTACATTGATCTGACTCCGGCGGTCGTTTGCCGCTTCGAGGGCGACCGCGAGGGGCTGTTCCAACTCGACACCGGCTACACCGGCACGGTCACTTTCTACGACAAGTTCATCCGCGACGAGAAACTGATCGAAGGGCGCGCGACGAAGGCGGAGACCGACACCGGAGCGGGCGGGACGTACCAACTATTGACGGGCACGATTGAGTGGTTCGATCTGGCGGGCGTGAGGTTCAGGAATCCGCGCGTGGGTTTTCGCATCGCGGGGCACAGCCGCGAAGGGGGCGCGGGGGTCGTCGGGCGCGAATTCCTGTCGCCCTTCACCATCGTCTTCAACTACCCGGCGCGGCGCATCGCGTTCATACGGTAGGCCGGTCGCAACTCGGTGGAGGAGAGAGGGCACTTCATAGTCTATAGATATGAGCGGTTTTTGACACGCATTCAAGCATGTTATGCCGCACGGTGCTGCATTTGCTGCTCTATTGCGGGGTTCTGCCGCAGGGTTGCGGCATTTGCCGCTTTATAGCGTAGTTCTGCCGCACCCTTGCGGTAGAATATGTGTTAGGCGGTTGTTGAGGTAAATATCAAATGCGGAGCAAGAGAGAATTTCAACAGCATATTGAGCGGTGCCGTTCCAGATTGGCTTTGACCGGCCTGGCTCATGGTGCCCTTTCCGGAGCAATTATTCTGGTCGCCATTATTGAGTTTTGGCTCTCGCCGTCTTCTCTCCGCTTTAATAAAGTGCTCTGTCTTGAGATCATCATCGGCGGTTTTATAGGCGGATTACTCGGC
>DATCWB010000291.1:0-3554 GCA_036566625.1 Pyrinomonadaceae bacterium | reverse complement strand
CCGCGACCCGGCCAGACGCCGCCGCCCGCTCGCCCGGCGCAGCCGAGAGCGACGCCGCGCCCCGTCGCCGTCAGACAGTAAAGTTAGCGGAGATGAATTTCAGACATCATTTGTTAGTTTCAGACATGAGCATTACCCGACAGTTATGAAAAACCGTGCCTCGACACATCTCTTTATCCTGCTGCTGATCGTCGGCTTGCAGATCGCGGGCTACGTGGCGGTGACGCGCGCCGCGCTGCTGCGCGGCTATCAGCCTTCGACGGTAAGCGCGGTGCGCGATCTGCTGCTCTACGTGCCCATCTTCATCCTCGTGCTGTGGCTCGCGCGGCAGATGAAGTTTCGCGGCAACTGGGCTTTGTATACGACGGCCGTCCTGCTCTTCTCGCTCGGCATGCTCGTCCAGTATCGCCTCTACAGCGACCCCGAATACGGCTCGCGCAACAAGGCCGAGGCGCGCGCCGAGAAGACGCAGGTGCAACGCCTGCGCTTCATCAACAAGTTTTACGACGACGACAAGAAGAAACTGCTCGGCTTCTCGACGAACCGCGAACAGGTCGATCAGCAGTTGCTGAGTCAGGCCGCCGAGCAATCCAACGTGACGGTCGGGCGCGTGCTCACGTCCGGCTACACCTGGATTCCCATCCTCGCCTTCGTCGCCTTCGGCATCGCGTACTACTTTTGCATGCGCGACAGTTTTCTCAACTGGGTGCAGCGACACTCTTTCGTCCTCGTGCTCGTCACGCTCGTGCCACTGGTGGCGGCGGTCGTCACGTCGAGCGCGGGCAAGGCGCTTGGCAACATGACGCCGTGGGAGCCTTCCAAGATTCCCTTCCTGCTCGGCTTCGCCGGTATCCTGACCGCTTACTACCGCGACCTCGCCAAGACTTACTGGGGCATGCCGCGCGCGCAGGCGATCATCCCGCTCGTCGTGATGGCCTTGATTCCCTTCATCCCGTTTTTCGCCTTGAAGGACTTCGGCCAGATGCTCGTCTTCAGCGGCGCATATGCGACGCTCTACCTCGTCGCCGTCAGGCGTTGGCCGCAGTTGCTCGTCTTCGTCGGCTCGGTCGTGCTCGTCATCGGGGTGCTCGTCGCAGGGTCGCTGCCGCCGAACATACAGGAGAAAGTGCCGCTTCTTCCCACGCTCTCGCGCCCCGTGCAGGCCGCGCTGCCGGCGCGCATTAAGCAGCGTTTCCACCTCTGGCTCGACGGCTTCAACCCGCCCTCGCCCAACGAAGAGTGGTGGAAGAAAGACTACGACGACGCGCTGGCACGCGACGGCCGGATGCGCGAACTCGCCGAATCGAGCGAAGCCATGCGCGAGACGGTCAACGTAGACGTGTGGTTCGACCGCATCGCGTTCCAACCGGCGCAGGCCACCTTCGGCATCGCCTCGGGCGGCCTGACGGGTCGCGGCCTCGGGCTCGGTTTCGCCGAGGTGATCCCCGTGGCCGACTCCGATTATATTTACGCGGCCATCGGCGAAGAGTTGGGGCTGGCGGGCGGCGCGCTCGTCATCCTCGCCCTGATCGTCTTCGTCAACGCGGGCGTCCGCACGGCGATTGATGCGCGCGACATGTTCACCAAACTCTGCTCGGCCGGTTTGACCGCCTTCATCGGTTTTCAAGCTCTCGTCAACATCGGCGGCATCACGCGCGCGTTGCCGATGACGGGCATCACGCTCCCGTTTGTGAGCCACGGAGGATTCAGTTTGATCACGAGTTTTGCCATGCTCGGCATGTTGATGGCGTTTTCCAATCGCAACGCGCGCGACGCCGCCTCGGCTTCCGCGCAACCGCGCCCGCAAGTTCCGTCGTCACACACCACTGCCGACAAACATTTCACCCCGGAGGCTGTTGAATGAGTGAGCAACAGGCCGAAGTAATGGTCGAAATCGCGTCCGTCACCGACCGCGGACTGAGCCAGAAGCGACCGCTCAACGAGGACTCGATGCTTGTTGATGCCGAGCGGCGCGTCTTCGCCGTGGCCGACGGCGTGGGCGGCGCGCAGGCGGGCGAAGTCGCCTCGCAAACGGCCGTCGAAGTGCTCGGCGAAGCCTTCCGTCATCAAAAGGAGGGCGACGACATCGAAGACCTGATGGAGATCGCCATCCAGCGCGCCAACGCTTCGATCTACCAGATGTCGCACGAGCAGCGGCAACTCTCGATGATGGCGACGACCATCGTCGCGCTCCATCTCGACGGCCGGCGCGCGACCATCGGTCACGTCGGCGATTCGCGCCTCTACCGCCTGCGCCCCGACGGCCGTCTGGAACGCGAGACGGAAGATCATTCCGTGGTGGAGGAGGAGGTGCGCGCCGGGCGCATGTCGCCCGAGCAGGCGGCGAATCACCCGAGCCGCAACGTCATCAGCCGCGCGCTCGGCGCGGAGCAGGCGGTCGAAGTTGACATGAAGACCATCGAGGTGGAAGACGGCACGATCTTCCTGCTCTGCTCGGACGGCATCACGCGCCACATCACCGACGAAGAGATCAACGCGCTGCTGCACGGCGGCGACTCGCTCGACGCCACCTGCGAAGAGATGAAGCGACGCTGCTACGAACGCGGCGCGGAGGACAATCTCACGGCGGTCGTCGTGCGCGTCGGCGCGTCGGCTCGACAGGCGTCCGGCGCGCCCATGGCCGATGATGACGAACGCACGCTTCTCACCGAGCGCACGACGGCGCAGGAAGCGCATGCAGGCATCGGCCAGTCGCACAATCTCGCCGCGTCAACTCCACGGTTTCAAAATCCACTCACCACTTCGGCCTCGCACAGGCTCCCGGACTCGACGGCCGCACCGCGCTCCGGAAACAGCAAGCTACGGATTGACACGGAGGAAGCCCCGGCCGCCGACGGCACTGCTGCCGCCGCTGATGCCGCCGCTACCGCCACTGATGCCAAAGTACAGCCCCGGCCGGCGCAACCACAGCAACGTAGCCCCACCGGCCGCGCCGGTCGCTGGTTCGGAGTCCTGTTATTGCTCCTGGCCGCGTCGGCGGCCGCGTTTTACGGCGGCATCCGTTACCAACAGAACAATTCGCAGGCGGTGGCCGAACCCCTGACCGCCGGCAATACTTCCCCCACGCCGGCCGCTGCCAGCACGACGCCGACGCCCGCCAGCGAACTAAACATCAACGACACTTACACGAGGTTGAGGGCTGCGGTTGACCTGTCGCCGGGCTCGGAGGCGCAGCGGATGGCGAGCGAGAACAGCGGGCGGCCTCTGGACTCGACCGACGCGATTTTTCTCGCGCTCTACGGGCGCGCACTCTTTTTGTCCGGCAAGTACCCGGAGGCGGTCGAAGCCTTAAAGCGCGCGAACGACAGGATTGACGCGCAACGCGCGCCGGGGCGCGACCCCGTGCGACTCGATACGCGCCTCGCGCTCGCCGCCGCCGCGCTGCGCGCGAATAACACGGACGCGATGCGCCTTGCATCCGATTCGTTCGGAAGCGTCATCGAAGATGCGGGGTCGGGCGCGGCGACGGTCCCTTCGGTTGACACCGTACCCGCGCCGGAGCGTTAAGGGTCGCCGTGGTCTACGCCGACGCG
>DATCWB010000290.1:0-3647 GCA_036566625.1 Pyrinomonadaceae bacterium | reverse complement strand
GCCCGCGCCCACGCCCTCGCATGTGCCGCCCGCGTTCGTCATGCCGAAGTGCGACCAGTCGCCGCCGCCCGCGAACAGGAGCGCGCCGATGCCGACAAAGAGGACGAGCGCGATCTTGACACCCGTCAACACTGTCGCGATATGACCGCTCACCACGACCGCCGCGCAGTTGATGACGGTGACGACGGCGATTGCCGTGAGCGCGACCACTTGCAGGTAGCCGAAGGGCAGCGCGAAGCCGCCGAGGTTGAGCGTGAAGAACGTCGTGTTGAGCGCGCCGCCCGTGAGTATGTTGAGGAAGATGGCGAAGGCGACGGCGACCGAGGCTTGCGAGCCGGTCTTGGCGATGAAGATTTGCATCCAGCCGTAGAGGAAGCCGAGCCGTTGCCCGTAAGCCTCGCGCACGAAGACGTACTCGCCGCCCGCACGCGGCATCATCGCGGCAAGTTCCGCGTAGGTGAGCGCGCCCGCGAGCGACAAGAGACCCGCCGCGACCCACACGGCGACGACCATGCCCGGCGTCGAGACGTTGCAGGTCATCACGCGCGCCTTCAAAAAGACGCCCGTGCCGATGACGTTGCCGATGACGATGGAGACGGCGGCGAGCAGGGTCAGGCCGCGAATGAGTTTGACGTGGTCGGATGCCGGATTGGTTGACATGATTCAGTTTGAGCGGCGCGCGCTCGTCTTTATTGGCCGGGGGCGGCGGGGGCGGCTGCCGGAGTTAAGACGCCTTCTTTCTCCAGGACGACGATGTGTTCGCCCATCGTGATCATCGTGACGGGGACGAACCCCTGCGCGATGGCTTCGTCGATTCTTTTGTGCAGTTTCGTCTCCTTGGTCTCCGTGATTAATTTGTACTCGTAGCCCTTGTTGGAGTTCGGCTCGCGCTCCATCAGCATCACGAGTTCCATCGTCAGGAATCCCGTCTTGGTGATGGCGGTGCGCGGCAGCAGCCGGTAGCCCTGTTTGGCGGCTTCGAGCATCTCCTTCTCCATCGTTTTGAAGCGGGAGGTCGCCAGCACTTTGTAGCTGTAGGGCGCGCTCGCGGCCGCCTGCACGCGGTTGAGCAGGATCGCCATGTCGTATTGCTGGGTCGGCGAGCCGTACAACACGCGGAAGCCTTTGGCCGCCACCGCGTCCAACTCCTTCTCCATTGTCTGGATTCGTTTCGTCGAGAGCACGACGTAAGTTTGATCGTCGCTGATCTTCAGGTCGGGCAGCTTGTCTTTGTTTTGAGCCGGGACGAGGGCGACCGAGGACAACAGCAGCGCGAGCGCAAAAACACTTTTCCTCATGATTAATTTCTCCGATTTGAACTTCTACTGAAAATTTGGCGGCGATTAATTGTGGGGAGTCGTCGGGACTTTATCGCCGCCGCATATTGTCGTTGAAACTTACGCCCTACGTCTAGCCCGCGTTGCGCCCGTCAACGCTTTGGCGGCCTCTTCGCCCGTCACGACCGCGCCCTCCATGAAGCCCTGCCAGTCGGCGAGGTGTTCGCCCGCGAAGAGGACTTTGCCGTGCGGCCTCTGGAGGGCGAGGCGGACGGTGAACCACTGGCCGGGGCGATAGACGGCGTACGCGCCCCGCGTGTAAGGGTCGCGCTGCCACGGCATGGACTCGATGGCGCGCGCGAGGCGCGGCGCGCGTGCGTCGAGCGGCACGAGGTCGCGCGTGATGATCTCCATGCGGCGCGCGCTTCCTTGCGCGGCGAGCACGTCGGCCTTCTCGCCGATGGCGTAGCTGCACAAAATCCCCTGCGCGCCGCGCTGGTCGCGCGTGCTGTGAAAATAGTAGTGCGAGGTCACGTCGCTGACGAGCGAGAAGTCTTCCGCGCCCCAGAAGCGTTCGTCGAAGAGAATCTGATTTTTGACGATGCGCGAATATTGGAGTCGCTCGGCGGCCTCGCGCTGGGCGGCAGGCAGCGGCGGGTCAAACTTGATCCGGTCGAGCGTGCGCGCGGGAACGGTGCAGATGCAGGCGTCGGCGTGGAGAAGCGCGCCGCCCGCCGTTCTGACCGTGACGCGGCCGCCCCGTTGCTGGCTAATCTCCGCGACCGGCGTGCCCGTGCGGATCGAATCTTCGCCGATGCGCCTGACGAACTCTTCGACGAGGCGCGAGTTGCCGCCGACGATCTTGAAGTCCATCTCGTTGGCCGGACTCGACTCGAAATACTCGGACGCAGCGGCATAAGCCGAGACGTGGCGAATGGACTCGCCGAAGTCCGTGCTGTCTTGCAGGTCGCGCAGCAGCAGGTCGTCCGGGGTGAATCCGATCTCTTCGAGCCACGTCCACCAGTCGAAGCGGTCGAGGCGTTCGCGCTCGCGCTCGGTGTAGCCCTGATAAGTCGCCTTGAATTTCTCGTAGGCCGCGTTGGCCTGCGCCGAGAAATCCCAGGAGCCGGGGCGGGAGACGCGCCCGTCGCGCATCAGCGACGCCTCGAAGCGGTGATCCTTGAGCGTAAGTCCGAACTCGCGGCAGAGCGCGCGCAGGCGTTCGTGGCTCGCGCCGACCCACTCGCCGCCGAGTTCGCAAACGAGGTCTTTGTTCGCGTCGAAGCGGAACGAGCGGACGCGCCCGCCGTGTCGCTCTCTGGCTTCGAGCACGGTCACGTCCCAATTCGCGCGCTTCAAGGCATAGGCGGCGGCGAGGCCGGAGAGACCCGCGCCGACCACCACGCACGAGCGACGCGTGTTCCCCCGCCGCGTCTGCGCCGCCGAATTCTTGAAGAGCAGGGGCGCGGCGAGCGCGGCCGCGCCGAAGGATTTGATAAAGTCGCGACGAGTATGGAGAGCTTTTTTGTCGTTCACAGTTCTTTCCGCGAGCAGAGTCGAAGAATAGTGGAAGTGTTTTACCATACGTCGCCCGCCAGCAAATCCTCGTAGGTGTCGCGGCGGCGGACGAGGTCAACTTTGCCGCCTGCGCGCACCATCACGGCGGCGGGGAGCGGGCGGCCGTTGTAGGGGAACGCCTGCGCGAGCGAGTATGCGCCGCTGTTCAGCAGCGCGAGCGCCTCGCCGGGGCGCACGTTCGCGGGGAGTTGACGGTGGTCGGGCAGGCGGCCCTCGCCCTCGATGTCGAAATACACGTCGCCGGAATCGCAGAGCGGCCCGGCGACTTTGTAACTCGTGTCGTGCGGCGCGTCGGCGCGCGAGGCCGAGACGAGGTGGTAGTACCATTTGTAAGTTGTCATCGAGAGCAGCAGGTTGAAGCCCGCGTCCGTCAGCAGCCACACATCGCCCGTCTCGGGACGCCGTTTGATGTTGCGCACGGTGGTGAGCACCAGCCCCGCATCGGAGATGACGCTGCGGCCGGGTTCGAGCAGGATCGTGACGCGATCCAGCAAGTGTTCGGCGGAGGCCGCGCGCGCCGACTCGCGCGCGACGCGCAGGGCGGCGGCGAGCACGTCGGACGGTTCGAGACTCGCGCCAAGCATGTCGCGCTCGGCCGCAGGCATCTCGTCGGCCTGCGAGCGGTCGCGCAGGTAGTTGACCGGGATGCCGCCCCCGAGGTTGATGTGTTCGAGCGCGTGCCCCGACTCCTCGTGGACGGTCTTCAGGTGCTCCCACATCGTCTTGAAGGCGGCGGCGAACGGCTCGACGTCCGGCGTCTGCGACCCGACGTGGATGTGTATGCCCGTGACG
>DATCWB010000289.1:0-7831 GCA_036566625.1 Pyrinomonadaceae bacterium | reverse complement strand
GTTCGTACGCGAGGCGGCCGAGATAAAAGAGCGAGGCGGAATTTTTCGGATCGGCTTTCACCGCCGCGTTGAACGAACGTTCGGCGTCGGCCTGTTTGCCAGTCCGGTATTCGGCGAGGCCGCGATAATAGAGGAGCGTGGCATCGGGCGCTGCGCCCGTGCGCGAAGTGGCGATGGCGAGCAACGGCAGAGCGCGCTCAAACTCGTCGGAGCGGACGAGCGACTGCGCGAGCGCGTCCACGGTCGGCGCGTCTTCCTCTTTCGCGGCGCGTTGCAGGTCGAGCGCGCGCTGCAAGTCTACGGCGGCTTCTTTAAATTGATTCAAATAAAACTCTGCGAAGCCGGCGATCTTCCACGCCTCGCTGTTCTTCGGGTCGGCCGCCGCCGCCGCCCGTGCCTCTCGCGCCGCCGCCTCGTACTGCTTCTGTTGCAGCAGGGAATAGGCGCGCGCCGTGTCGCCTGTGGCGGAAGCGGCAGGCTGTGTCGCCGTGCGCGCTTGCGGAGCGTTGGGCATCGGTCGTGCTGCGGTGGTGGGGGGCGGGGCGGCGTTGGTCGAAGGGTCAACGCGGCGCGGGCGGGTTGCGCCCGATTGCGCGGCGGTGGCGGCGGAGAGCGTCAACAGAAGCGCGACGGGCACGACGCCGCGCCGGAAAAAACTTTTTATCATCGGTGTCTCCAAAGTTAGGGACTTAAATAAATTTTGTTGCACCGGGAAGAGTATGACGATGCGGGGGCGGAGGTTCAAGTGCCGCCGTGCTGTGTGCGATGCGCAAACGGGGCGTGTGGTTCGCTTTCGCGGGACGCGCGCGCGGGCGCGGGGTAATCAATTTTCAACGAGATCAACAGATTTAACGAAACCTATGTTCTCTATGGTACAGACGTGAGGGCGAGTTACGAGTTACGTTCTCCGGCTAAAGCCGAAGAAACAATTCAGGGTGGCGACGCGTGGGCAGGCAGAGGGAATATTCCGCTCCCTGTGGGAGCATATTCTCGTCTCGAATGGCGGCCCTTCGGTTAAGTCTGCGTCGCGCGGGTCGTGTTGCATGGGCCTGGGGGAGTTGGCGATGCTCGCCGGGGCGGGCGCGTGGCGAAAAAAGGCGATTTGGAGAAGCGGGCGGCAAGCGGCCACACGCTTGTGACGCGGCCTGCTAAACGACAGTTTGAAGGGGATGAGACCTCCGTCCGTTTGGGGGCTTCGTCCCAATCACACCGCTCTACCAAGCAGGCAACGATTTCGCCCCCGCCCGGCTTGAGTTAAGCCGGGCGGGGACGATCATGTCAGATCGTAACAACCCTGGATCGGGCTCACGCGCATAATTAATTACGACCGCATCAACTGCGACGGCGTGGTTTCTTCGTCTTGGAATCATTGCTCCCGCTGCGCAGGTAGGCGACGGCGGCGGTAACTATGACAGCACCGACGGCAACACGCGTCACCAAACTTGTTCGGTTGTGCTTCCACTCGGCCTTCCAGCCCCGTTCCGCGAAGACATTAGGGATGCGGCCGTGCGAGAAGTCTTCCAGGTAGCCTTCCACCACGCCCACCCGGTCTGCCAGCATCAGAGGCAGCCAGTGGCCGTAACTGTTTTCGCTGTATTTGAAAGCGGCGCGACGAATCATGCCGCTCAGTCCGGCGGGCGGGGTCGATGTCCCGAACACGGCCGTGACGTTTGGCCGTTCGTTGGAATGCAGAATCTCGACGCTCTTGGGCTGCTGAGTCGGGCGCTCCCAACTGTAGCCCTCGTGTTCCCCGTTGTTGCGATTCTTCATCGGGTAGGTCGGGTCGTTGTCGGAATCGGCGTCCACGCCCCACCCCTTGATCTGCGACGGGTCTTTAACCGTATTCGCCATATCTTTAACTGTATTTTCCATAACCTGTCCTCCCTAGCTTCTGGCCGACGGCGGAATTAGCACCGGCTTGATGCAGTTATCCAGCTTCGCCGAGAAAATCCGGTAAGCATCCGACACTTCCTCCAGAGGGATGCGGTGTGTGATCAGCGCTTTCGGATCGAGGATGCCGTTCTGCACATGCTCGATCAGTCGCGGCAACAGCCGCTTCACGGATGCCTGGTTCCCGCGGATGGTCAGACCTTTATTCACCACGTTCCCGATGGGGACGAGCGTGTCAATCGGCCCGTAGACGCCGACGATGGAGACGATCCCGCCTTTTTTCACGGAGTTGATCGCCCAGTGCAGCGCGGTGGCCGACCCGCCCTGCATCAGCAATTTTCTGCCGAGCAGTGTCTGCATCGCACGACCTGCGGCTTCCGCGCCCACGGCATCGATCACCACGTCCGCTCCCATCCAGTCGGTCGTCCGTTTGAGGAAGACCACCACGTCTCCCAGTTCGTTGAAGTTATAGGCTTCGCAGGGCGCGTAGTTCCTCACGAACTCCAGACGGTAGTCTATGTGGTCGATGACGATGACCCGCCCCGCCCCGAAGAGCCAGGCGCAGCGGGCTGCCATGATGCCGACCGGGCCTGCTCCGAAGACCACCACGGTATCGCCGCGCTGAATCCCGGCCATCTCGGCGGCCTGATAGCCGGTCGGCACCACATCGGTGAGCATCACGGCGTCGTCCGGGTCCATGTCTTCCGGAATGACCGTCGGCCCGACATCCGCGTAAGGGACGCGAACATACTCCGCCTGTCCTCCGTCGTAGCCGCCCCCGGTGTGCGAATAACCGAAAATGCCGCCGACGGCGGTGGCTTGAGAATTGGACTCATGGCAATTCCCGTAAAGTTCCTGCTGGCAGAAGACACACTTTCCGCAGGCGATGTTGAAAGGCACGAGGACGTGGTCGCCGATTTTCAGCTTCTCCACCTCCGTGCCGAGTTCCTCCACCACGCCGGTTACTTCGTGGCCGAACGTCATCCCCACACGCGTATCCGGCACAGAGCCATTGTACAAATGTAAATCTGAGCCACAGATACAAGATCGGGTGACCCGGACGATGGCGTCCTGCGGATGCAGAACCTCCGGCATGGGTTTATGATCGATGCGGACTCGCAGAGGCCCGCGGAAATTCATTGCAAGCATAAAACTGGCTCCTTTTCTTTTTTAACGCCCGCCGCCGCTGCCGTGCCCGCCCACGACAATGCGCGCAGGTTGTGATAACGCTCCCGTAAGGGTCATAAGTGATATTCGCCGCATAACGATTGAATCCCTCTGCCTGTAGATGATCGAGAACCGCTTAGAAAATCGCGCCGGGCAGGTACACCACCAAACTCAAGACCAGAGACAGCAGGAGCATGGACGCCAGCGGTGCATAGACGCATGTGCGCTGCCCCTCGTAGCGGATGTCTCCCGGCAGTCGCCCGAACCACTTGAGCCTCCGGCGGGAAAATATCAGGAACCCGATTATCGTGAAAAAGATGAGTTTGAGCAGGATGAAGGATGAATATGCCGCCGGATATAAACACAAAGCCCCCTGGTTCGATGACCGTTCTTATTGCATAAGGACTCGCACGGAGCCTGATTATGCCCGTTTTCGGTACGAAAGATGATTAACGTAGAGAACTCAGGCAGACTGCGTGCCAGTTCCGCTTCCTTACTCCCGGCAGTATGCGGGTCGTGGTAGGATTGGCGCATTCCGCTGTCAATATCTAAAGGCCGGTCAGGGTTATACCGGAGGGGGAATCTGCACATGAGTGTTAAAGACAAATTTACGCCCGAGGAATGGAAGAGTCTGCTGCGGGCGCCGATGCTGGCGGCATACGCCGTCGCCGGGGCTGCACCGAGCAAGCAGGAGGACTTCGTGCGCGAGATGGGGGCGGTCGCCGAAGGAATCTTCGAGGGCGAAGGCCAAGCGGCGAAAGGCTCCGTACTGGAGGCGGTCATCGCCGACATCTATGCCAACGCCGACGACGAGCAGCGCGGCCAGACGGAAAAACTCTCGCTCGACGAAGTCAAAGTCCGCGCGCTCGACACCTGTCGGGCGGTAAACGGACTGCTGCAAGGAAAGGTCAGCGCGGAAGAGTCTTATGAATACAAGAGATGGGTCTTGGTCGTGGCCGAGAAAGTCGCGGCGGCTGCAAAAGAAGGAGGGCTTTTCGGGTTCGGCGGCGAGCAGATCAGCGGGAGCGAGATTGCGACCATCAACGAAATCGGCGAGGCCATCGGCATCTGAACCTGCTCACATGCGTCGGCTTCCCCGCATCAAGCTCGTGCTGAAGCCGGGACACTAACCCGGACGCCGCTCGAAGCCCAAAAAGAACGGGCGCGTAAACTCAGACGAGTTTACGCGCCCGTTCTAATTTTCACTCAACTTTAAAAGTTGAGCTTCAAACCGAACTGGAACTGCCGCGGGTCGTAGGCGGCGGTCGGGCGGCTGTAATAGAGGCCGCTGCTGCTGCGCTGGTTGAAAGAGTTCACCACGTCGAAGAACGGGTTGGCGGCGGCTTCGTTGAAGCGGTTGAAGAGGTTGAAGCCCTCGGCGATGATGTCGAGCCGCAGGCGTTCGCCGAGGCGGACGGCGCGCGAGACGCGCAGGTCGAGCGACGCGTAGCCATGCGTGATTCCGGCGTTGCGGCGCAGGTTGCCGGTCGAGAGGAAGGGCGGCACGAAGAGCGTGCCGTCGGCGGCGACGCTCGGCCGGTCGTTGGAGCTTTGCAGGTCGGCATTGGCGTCCGAGCCGGTGATGATGTTGAAGGGGCGACCCGACGACAACTCAAGGATCGGGGCGATGGTGAAGTCCGCGAGGAAGCGACGCACGCCGCTGTCTGAACTGCGCCAACTGACGGGCGAGGTGGCGACGCCGCTGAAGACGAAACGATGCCGCTGGTCAAAGAGCGAATCGGAACGCTCGGCCGCGAAGTTGCGGTTGTCCTGCGGCTTCAAGAGGGTCTGCAAATCCGAAGAGTCGTCAATGGAGTGCGACCACGTATAAGAGGCGAGGAACTGGAAGTTGTTCGAGAAGCGTCGCTTGGCTTCCAGCGTCATCGCGTTGTAGTTGGAGTTACCGTCGGAGACCTGCGCGCTCACGTCGCCGAAGGGCGAGATGAGACCGGGCGTGCGCACCGAGCCGTTGATGGCCGCGTTGAAGACGGCGGGCGAGACCGCGCCGCCCGTCACCGACGTGACGAAGAAGTAGTTCGGCGCGTTGGGACGGAAGAAGTTGGCCGCAAGCGGGCTGACGATGGTCTGACCCGAAACGTTGTTGACGGCGACGAGACCGGGGATGCGAACCGTGAAGAGCGCGTTCGAGACGGTCGGGATAGGGAACAGCACGGCTTCGCCAAAACTCGACGGCGCGCGGCCGCCGGAGAGACACGCGGCGCGCGCCGCGCCGAGCGACTCGGGGCAGATCACCGGATTGCCGACGGCGAAGCGACGGAAGTTTTCCACGAGCAGTTCGGTTTGCGGCGCGTTCACGTCGCGCGGGTGCGGGAGGTGGTGCGCGCCGACGAAGATGTAGCTGGCCGAGACGGACATGTTCTTCGTCAACTGCCGTTCGAGCGTGACGTTGGCCTGATTGGCGTAGGCATACTGGAAATCCTGACCGACGGCGAGCGTAAAGGGCAGGATGGGGCCGAAGCCGGGGAACGTCTGGTCGTTGAAACGCAGTTGGCCTCTCAGGTATTCGGAAGTCGCCGCCACGCCGGGCGTGACGCCGGGGACGACCGTGCCCTGAAAGATTTGGAGCAGGTTGAGCGTCGCCGTCGGCGCGGGGCTGCCGGGCAGCACGGTGGTGAACTGCTGCTGTTGCGCGGCGTCGGCGATGTCGGAGTTAAACGCGATGGCGAGCAAGGGGTGGTCGTAGAAAAGGCCGTAGGCGGCGCGGAAGACCGTCTTCCCGTCGTTCGTCAAATCCCACGCGAGGCCGACGCGGGGCGCGAAGTTGTTGGTGTCGCGGGGGAATCCCTGCTGGACGCCGAGGACGTTCTGCGCCGCGTTCAGGTCTTCGGCCGAGAGGTTGATGCGCGAGAGCGGATCGGTGAAGCCGATGGTCGGGATGGTCTCGGTCAGTTCAACGTCGTAGCGAAGCCCGTAGTTGAGCGTCAGGTTGGGTCTGACCTTCCAGGAGTCCTGCGCGAAGAAGGCGAGCGGCTTGTTCTTCAAGGTGCTGTTCGGATTGCCGAAGCCCTGAATGAAGACGCCGGGGATGCCCGCGCCGTAAGCCTGCACGGGCGTGAGCGAGGGCGCGCCGGCCGGCAGACCGGGGATGAAACCGGCGGCGAGCGTGCCGCCCGACACTTCGCCGAAATTGAAGAGGCCGGGGAAGTTCAATTCGAAGATGGCTTCAACGTCAACGAAGTTGATGTCGGCGCCGAACTTGAAGTTGTGGTTGCCGGGCAGCCAGTTGATGTTGTCCGTGAGTTGGAAGCGTTTCTCGGTGCGGTCAACGGGCGAGAAGGGGTTCGAGCCGATGAAGGCCGCGCCGGAAATCTGGATGGCCGCGCCGGGAACCTGCGAGTCGAACTTGGCCTTGCGGCGTCCGAAGTTGAAGCGCGCTTCGTTGACGACGCGCGGCGAGAGGGTCGAGGTCAGCGAGGTGACGAAAGACGTGTCCCTGATCTCCTGCCGGCCGGTGCGCGAGAAGTCGTTTTGTCCCAGGACCTGATTTTGCGATTCATCCTGAATGCCCGTCAGGTCGCTCGGGTTGAAGCCGAAGCGCATCGTCAGTTGGTTCGACTGGTTGATCTGATGATCGCCGCGCACGGAGAAGAAGCTGGTGGCCTCGGAGATCGGGAAGATGCGCGCGAGGCTGTTCAAGGGGCGGAAGCCGACGGGCTGACCGGCCTCGTTGACGGTCGTGAAGCCGGGCGTGATGCCGTTGTTGATGGCCGTCGGAACGGGCGCGCCGGAAATGAAGAAGCGTCCGCCGATGGTTTGACCCGCCGGGATCGCGCCGCCGATGCTGCGCAAGCTGCTCGCGCCGTTCAGGCCGATCTGCCCGCCGGAAGAGGCGAAGGTGGCGTAGGTCAATGCCGCCCCGATCAGCGCGGCGTTGCCGGTGGCCGCGCCGGTGTTGAGCTGGGTGGTAATGTAGGCGGCCTGCTGCGGCGTCAGGTTGGTAAAGGTGTTCGGCAGGGGCACGAACGGGAAGGCCGTGCCGGGGCCGACCGACAGGCTCGCCGTCATGTTGCCGACGACATCCGAACTAAAGAAGGCCGACTCCTGCCGGCGGCGTTGTTCGAAGGCGGCGAAAAAGAAGGTGCGATCACGTTTGATGGGGCCGCCGAGCGTTGCGCCGTATTGCGCGCGGGTGAAGGGCGGGTCTTCGATGGGCGCGAAGGCGTTGCGCGCCTGAAAACTCTTGTGGCGGAGAAAGCCGAAGAGGTTGCCGCGAAAATCGTTCGAGCCGCTCTTGGTGACGACGTTGACGATGCCGCCGGTGGCGCGTCCGAACTCGGGCGCGTAGGAGTTCGTCGCCACCTGAAACTCCTGCACGGCCTCCTGCGAGACGGTCGAACGCGACGCGTTGATGGAGTTGTCGGTGTTGTCCGCGCCGTCAACCTGTACGAGCGTGGAACGTCCGCGCTGGCCGCCGACGTTCAGGCCGGACGACGGAGCCGGGCCGATGGGGCGGTCGTTGCCACGGTTGACGGTCGAGATCGTCGTGGCGATGCCGAGATAGTCTCTCTGGTTGACGGGAAGATTTTCGATGCGCGTCGTCTCGATGGTGTTGGCGACGGCAGTGCGCGACGTTTCCACGATCTCCGTGGTTGCGCCCGTGATGGTCACGGTCTCGCTGACTTGCCCGGCGGCGAGCGGCACGTCGAGGTCTGCGCGCTGCCCGACGGTGAGCGTGACCGAAGGAATATTGGCGCGCGAGAAGTTGGCCGCCTCAACCGTCACCTCATACTCGCCCGGCGGCAAGTTGGTGATC
>DATCWB010000288.1:0-3210 GCA_036566625.1 Pyrinomonadaceae bacterium | reverse complement strand
TGTAAATCGAAGAAGACAGCACCGCTGTTATCTATTCACGATTTACGACTCACGATTCACGGCTTTTGACGACTTACTTTCTTCCGGCCTGTCACTCGTCACTTCTCACTCGTCACTCGAATTATGTCCGAGACACTTCATCCGCTCCCGCCTCTGCTCGACGCCCGCGCATCATGGGAACGGCCGGCAGCGCGCCCGACCGCGCGCGAGTGGGCGCGCTCGGGCGCGCTCTTTTTGCTGACCGCCGTGACGGCCACGCTCGCAGGCATCATGCAGGCGGCAATGGCCTTGGGCGTCCCCGAATTTGAACCGAACCTCGCCGCGCCCTCTGCCTGGCACGACTATTTCGTTTATGTCCCGGCCTATTACTTTCTCTCCGTCCGCGAACTACTCAGACAGGCTCTCGCGCAGCCGGAACTCATCGCCGAGGGCGCGACGTTTGCCGCCGCGCTGCTCTCGATCCTGCTCGCGCACGAGGCCGGGCACTACGTTGCCTGTCGTCGCTACGCGGTCGATGCCACGCTGCCGTTCTTCATTCCCGCCCCGCCGCTTTTTCTCGCGGGCACGTTCGGCGCATTCATCAAGATCAAATCGCCCATCCCGACGCGCCGCGCCCTCTTCGACATCGGCGTCGCCGGGCCGCTCGCGGGCTTCGTCGTTATCATCCCCGTCGCCATCCTCGCGATTCTGCACGCGCAACCCGCGCCGCCCCTCGCGGAGTCTGCCGCAGCGGGCACGCTCATCACCTTCAACGACCCGCCTCTCCTGCGCCTGTTCGCGCACGCGCTCGGCATCTCGCTCGCCAACATCGCGCCTAACCCTTTTTACTTCGCGGCTTGGATCGGCCTGCTCGTGACGAGCCTGAACCTGCTGCCGGTGGGGCAACTCGACGGCGGGCACGCGGTCTTCGCCCTCTTCGGTAAGCGCACGCACGCGCGGGTCGGCCGCGCGGGGTTCGTCTCGATGACACTGCTCGCCGTGCTCGGCTGGCACTGGCACAACTCGCCCGGCGGCTTTCTCTACGCAATACTTTTGTTCGTCATGCTGCGCGTCCCGCACCCGCGCGCGGAAGATGAACTCGCGCCGCTCGGACGCGCGCGCGTGCTCGTCGCCCTTCTCACGCTCACGGTCTTCCTGCTCAGCTTCGTGCTGTTCCCCGTCACGATCTCTTAAGTCCCGCCCGCGCCCGCCCCGCGCACGCACGCCCCCAATGCCTATTTAGCGCCCTACTAGAATTGTTAATGGAATCGGATTGCGCGCGTTAGTTAATTATCCGGGTCGTAGAGTGCGACTCGCGAACCAGCCTGTAGCGAAAGAGCGTTTATGCGAACCGAGACGAAAAGACGCGGCACGGGGAAAAGAGCTTTAGCCGTGACAGGGATTTTACTGTTGCTGTTAACGCTCGGCGTTCTTTGTTTTCAAGTATGGAATATAACCGTCACGGTTGATAGCGGGATGGCGAAGCATCATCTTACGTTTACGGGGCACGCGGAGCGACTCTGGGAAGTTCGGTTCAGCCCTAATGGTGAATTGCTCGCGAGCAGCGGGGTTGACGGCGCAGTTAAAGTCTGGCGAAAGAAGGATGGACAGGTTGTTCGCACGCTTGAACACCCGGTTGGCGTCACGGCTCTGGCATTTAGCCCCGACGGGAATTCTCTCGCCACGACAAGTTACGATTCAAAGGTCAGACTCTGGCGCGTGGCGGACGGCACGCTGCTGCAAACCTTTTCCGGCCACTTGAACACCGTGTGGGCGGTCGCATTCAGCCCCGACGGGAAGACGATTGCGAGCGGCGGCGAAGACAAGACCGTCAGGTTATGGGATGCCGAACGGGGTAATTTACGACAAACCCTCGCCGGGCACGCTCTGAATATCTGGGCGGTCGCGTTCAGCCCCGACGGCGGCCAACTGGCGAGCGGAAGTTTTGACGAGAAGATACACATCTGGGATGTATCTGACGGCAAACTGCTCAGAACGCTCGGCGGTCACACGGAGGCGGTTTTAAGCGTCGAGTTCAGTAAAGACGGGCGATACCTGGTCAGCGGCGGCGACGATTCGACCGTCAGGATTTGGAATGCCGTTGACGGGAATTTGATACGTTCTTTCGGCGGCGACTCCGAACACATTTATTCCGTCGCTTTCAGCCCCGACGGCAGACGGATACTGAGCGGCGGCCGCGACAGGAACACGCTCGGAGAACTCTGGCAGAATTTTTTCGGCGCGTCCGATTCCAATAAAGGCGTGACTGTCCGGCTCTGGAACCCGTTGGATGGCAGTTTAATGCAAACCTTCTCGCACCATTCCAACGACGTGTATGGGGTAGCGTTCAGTCCCGACGGGGCGTGGTTTGCGAGCGCGAGCGAAGACAAAACCGTCAGCGTCTGGCAGTTGAAAACGGAATGAAGTCGGTCGCACGCAGAAGAGATTCTCTACTGAACAGAGAAAGCCACCACATAGTTAATACGTGGCGGCTTTTTCAGGATTTAGAAGTTAACAGCCCGTGTGCCTCGCGCCCTGCTCCTTACGCTCCTCTGCACCGCGCACCCGAAACAATCATTCGCAATACTCAGGCCGTCGCCATCGCGGGCAGCAAGCCTTTGATCTCGCGCACGATTCGATGAACGTCCTGCTGGTCTTTGAGGGCGATCATGAAAAACTTGTAGCCCTGCTGGAAACAGATGACGCCGTTCGAGAAGAGCCAGATGCCTTCGAGGACGGGGTTGCCGCCTAAGAGCCAACTGATGGGCGCGCCGACGATGCTGCCCGGCTGGAAAATCTGCGCGCAGATGGCGAGACCCGCCGCGCAACTGAACGCGCCCAGGAGCGGCGCGCCGACGTAGCGCACGATGGAACGCTCGAACTCGGCGCGCTTGCGTTCGGCCTCCGTCAAGTCACCCGCGGCGACGAGTCGTTCGCGCTCGCTCAGGTAACTGTCGAACTTCGCGCCCGCGCGCCTGAGCGCCCAGACGGGCAGTGCGGAGTGTGTGAACCAGTGCGGGTGCGCGCCGATGAGCACGCCGTCGAGCCGCGGGAAGACCGCGCCCGCGCCCACTCCCCCGGCAATCGAGAGCGACACCATCACGGCCTGCTTCGGATTCTCACGCGCCCAGTCGAAAGCTTTGAACAGCCCGACGCTCGCGGCGGAAGTCGCGCGCGTCACGCCTGAGCCGACGCTGTACACGCGTGCGGCGCGTTCGTAATGCTTCTTCG
>DATCWB010000287.1:0-5262 GCA_036566625.1 Pyrinomonadaceae bacterium | reverse complement strand
TGAGCCTCGACGCGATGCGGGGCGTGGCCGCCGTGGTGGTCGTCGTCTATCACGCGCTCGGCGTCGCGCCGCAGACCGCCTTCGCGGGCTGGCAGTGGTGGCTGCCGACGCTCGCGGCGTGGGTCGTGCATTTCGGCTACGCCGGAATCTACCTGTTTTTCGTCATCTCCGGTTTCTGCATCCACCTGCACTGGGCGCGTGCGCGCGCCGCCGGGGTCGAAAGCCCCGTCATCAACTTCTACACGTTCTGGAAGCGGCGCGTGCGCCGTCTCTACCCGCCCTACCTCGCCGCGCTCGCGCTCTACCTCGGCTACAACGCCTACCAGACGCCGCCCGACCTCAACGCCTTTTACCTGTGGGACGTGGGGCTGCACCTGCTGATGCTCCACAACGTGGACATGCGCACGACCTACAGCATCAACGCCGCGTTCTGGACGCTGGCGATTGAAGAACAACTCTACCTGGCCTATTTCCTACTGCTGTACCTGCGCATCCGCTACGGCTGGGCGCGCACGCTCGTGGTGTGCGCGGCGGCGCGCGGCGGCTGGCTGCTGCTCGGGCGCGGCATCGGCTATTTCTTCGGCCTCACCATTCCCGTCACGGAGGCGGCGGCGACCAACTGGTTCATCTGGGCTTTGGGCGCGCTCGGGGTGGAGGCCGCGCTCGGCGTCGTGCAACTACCCGAATGGTGTTACAGGTGGCGGGCGGCGGCGGCGGCGCTGCTCGTGGCGATGGGTCTCTCGGTGGGGTTGCCCTACGTGGATCACCTGATCTGGGTTCACGACGCGGGCTGGTTCGTGATGCACCCGGCGTGGGGCGTCGGCTTCTTCGTGATGGTGAACGCGGCGGTGCGCGCCGAGCAAAGGCGGCGCGAGTTGTCGCCTCGCACCTCGCGCATCATGGTGGGGCTGGCGGGTCTCGGCCTGATCTCTTATTCGCTCTACCTGACGCACCTGTTCGTGTTGATGCAGTGGTACTGGTTCGGCTTCACGCAGTTTCACATCCGCACCATCGCGCTCGTCATCATGACGCCGCTCTCGGTGTTGTTCGCGTGGCTGTTCTTCCGCCTCTTCGAGCGACCTTTCATGGCCGCCTCCGTGGGCATGGGCGCGCACACGAAACCGGCCGGGGGTCACGTCTCTCAACCGCCGGCCGAACGCATCAGCGATCCGGCCGCCATCTGAGACATCGAACGTTCTCTCGACCGGCGTGCGCTTCGGGGACTTTTATTTTGCGAGAATCAACCGTGACGAGGGCAGTGACAACAGAGAGCGGCGGGCGACGGAACCTCGGGCGCGCGCTCGTCGCGCTCTGTTTGTTGTTCGTCGTCTCGCACGCCGCTTCGGCAACCGCGACGGCGAAAGAGGCTTGGGTCGGCGTGCGCTCGCCTCATTACCTGCTGGTGGGCGACACGACCGAGAGCGAGATCAGAGAAGTCGCGATCAGGTTCGAGCAGTTTCGCAACGCCTTCTCACAACTCTTCCCGGCCACGGGTCTCGGTTCCTCCGTCCCGACGACCGTGGTGGTCTTCAAAGACTTCGATTCCTACAAGGAGTTTCGCCCTCTCTATCAAGGCAAGCCGAGCGGGTTCATCAGCTATTTTCAATCCGGCCTCGACATCAACTACATCGCGCTGCCGCTCGGACGCGACCGCGAAAGTCTCTACGTCAAACTCTTTCACGAGTCCGTCCACCTGCTCATCGACAGTCAGGCGCGCCGCGTGCCCGACTGGCTTAACGAAGGGCTGGCGCAGTATTACAGCACTTTCGAGTTCGACCTCGCCGCAAACAAAAACAGCCTCGGCAAGCCGCCGGCTGCCAACCTCGCGCTCCTGCGCAAAAACAGACTGCTGCCCCTCGCCGCGCTATTCGCGGTGGATCGCGCCTCCGCAGACTACAACGAGAGCGGGCGCAGCGGTCTTTTCAACGCGCAGTCGTGGGCGCTCGTGCATTACCTGATGATGGCGAACGACGGGCGGCAACTCCAACTCCTGCGCTTCATCGAGATGACGGCGGCGGGCGCGCCGTTCGAGAAAAGTTTTCGACAGTCGTTCAAATCCGATTACGAGACGATGGAAGCGGAGTTGGGGGAATACGTCCGCCGCGAAAGTTTTCGCGTGCGGCACACGCAGTTGGAAGATCACCTGAGCGTCGTGGCCGAGTTGGAGTCACTGTCGTTAACGAGCGCAGACGCGCACTATTTCATGGGCGATCTGCTACTCCACATCAACCGCTACGAGGACGCCGCGCGCCACCTGCAAAAAGCTCTCGCGCTCGACCCCGGCGCGGCGTCGGCCACAGCCTCGCTCGGCATGGTGCGCGTGCGGCAGAGGCAGGGCGCGGAGGCGCGCCGTCTGCTCAGGCAGGCCACGACACTTGCGCCGGACAACTACCTGACGCATTACTACTATGCCTACGCCCTCAGCCGCGAAGAGATGGACGAGGAGCAGGAGATCGCCGCCTACGAGCCGAGCACGGCGCAGATTATGCGCCGCGAGTTGCGGCGCGCGATTGAACTCAACCCCGGCTTCGCCGAATCCTATCGCCTGCTGGCTTTCATCAATCTGGTGACGGGCGAGCAACTCCCCGAAGCGGTCGAACTATTGAGGCGTGGACTAAAACTCTCGCCGGGGCGACCCGACCTCACCTTCATCCTCGCGCAGGTCTATCTACGCATGAAAGAGACCGACGCCGCCCGCGCAACCCTCCAACAACTCCTCAACAGCGGCGCGAACGCGCGCCTCCGCGCACGCGCTCAAACCCTGCTCGACCGTCTGAAACCCGACGGCGCGGCGCGATAGCCTGCAACCGGACCCGGTTAAGGTGTGCCCCGCCGCGGACACAATTCGACGTAAGCTATAGGCATCAAAAAGCCCCTGTCAGGCAATTATATAGTTGGCTCACCCTGACGCTTGAAGGGCGCGCTTCTCACGGTCGGGTGCATGCCGTTGTTAGGCGGCCCCTCGCTATCACCACTCTATGGCCGCCACCTCTCCTGTGTCCGAATCATAAATGACGGATTCGCCTAACTCCATCCCGAAACAAAGCACATATCTTGTATCACTCTTCTTAGCATAGTAGATCGGGCCTTCTTCTTTCTCCTTTACCCCAACTTCAGACAGAGATTCAGGAAGCCTCTGCTTTTCTTTCTTGAAACTCTCGATTCTGGCAACGATTTTATCGCCCTCCCTCATAAGCCGACTCTCTCTTGAGCCTGCGCCACAGGAATAGGAGGCCAGCGAGAGAGCCAACACAAATGCTAAGTTGGAAAAAAACTGCTTCATAAGGAAAGCCGCCTAACGCCCGAATTAACCCGCCCGCGCGGAGGCATGCAATCTTCGCCGCAACCAAGCATCATGAGAGCGACGCTATCGTGGGTCGGGTTGAATGAGTTGTTCGGCGGCGCGTGGAAACTACGGATTGCCCTTGAGTTTCTTTACCGCCTCGATTGCACTTTTATTATTAGGGTTCAACTCAATTGACTTCTCATAGAATGTGATTGCCATCTCCTTGTTCCCACTACGCATGTATGCCTCAGCCAAACTGTCATAAACATTCGCCGAAGATGGATAAGCTTCAACATTCAACTTAAAGATTTCGATTGCTTGTGCAAGACGATTTTGATTGCTCAGCCTATAGCCCAATTGGTTCAGAAAGTTTTCGCTGAATATCGGTTGCTGCGGGTCTCCTGCTCTGCTTTCGCTATACAGCTCGACGGCCCGCTCAAATCCATCCTGTTCTATGACTCTCAGGAACTTTTCTTCAGTCGGGGGAGCCACTATCCTGTTGCGGATCTCAAATCTAGCAATGCTTTCGGCAGCGCCATTTTCTCCAGGGCTGCGGGTGATAAACTCCAAGCCGCGTTTGTCTCCCTTCAGGTGGGCGTTGAAGAAATTCAGTAGATAACGGCAGATTGTCCGATACCCGCGTTTACCCGTTTCGGGGGTTCTCGCCCGGGTAGCGGCGGGTTGGGTGGAGAACATGGGGAGGCTGGAAAAGTCCTGATGAAGCATCCCTGTAAGCTCCAGCCGGTAGCGGTCGGAATACTTCAGCGCATCGGAGACGGCCAAGTTTGTCGCCGGCTCTACTCGGTACATATACATCCAAGGCACACGCAAATTTGTAGGAGCGTAATAGGGTGAACCTGTTGCGAGCTTAATATAGGGCGTGACACCGAAGGTAGGGTCAAGGCTTACTACCGCATCAACATCCGTATTTCGCATTGCTAGATTTAACGCGACGACTCCGCCCACGCTGTACCCGATTATGCCCAGCCGATTATGGTTAACGTTAGGGAGACCGTGCACCGCCCCGATCGCGTATTGAAGGTCGAGGGCCTGTGTTTCCAAATCCGGCGCACTCTGAAACTTTAGGTTGACATCGAGCGAAGTCGTACCCAACTGCGGGACGGTGATGATTATGTAACCATGACTCGCCAAATACTCACAGAGTACAACATTGTCATGAGAGCTGTTGTTAAGACCCGCGGAGTAAACGATGAGCGGGAAAGTACCGCTCTGCGGCACGGCATTCTTGACGGCAGCCATCCGCATCATCACTAAGTTGTTGAACTCTTCTTCTTTAAGGCTGGCACGGAGATTACTAAAGTCCCGCTGTTCAAGCAGGCGGTTCAACTCTGCGGAAGCTGAATCCTCGCCGGTAGAGGGCATGTAGTCTCGATACAATATTTTTGGAGCATCAGGTCTGTTTTTTGCTGGATACCAGACGCTAATGCGGATCAGGCGCCCTCTGCCCTCAGCTTGCGGGTAACCGTTGGCATCCTCCTTCGCCTTCCAGCTCCTTGAGTAATCATATTTATAGATGAACTTGAAACCTACGGGATAAGAGCCGAATTTAAGGTCGCCCCACGAAGCGGGCGTTTGGGCATTAGCATATGAAGATGCGATAAGCAGCAATAACGATGTGATTCCAGCCATCAACCATGCAGTTTTGTTCATCTGATGTTTCCCCATCGCTCAAGGTAGCCACCGAACGCCCGGCATCACCTGCCCGCACACATTTCTGCACAGCATCCAATCTTGCAAATGACGTCCACGCTGATGCGGGTCAGGTGCATGCCATTGTTAGGCGGTGCAACTACAGACCATCTTCGATTACTGACGCCGCTGTCGGCTCCTCCAAGCCGGATGGAGATAAACACCTCTAACGAGCCCTATAAGTAAGCCGAGTAATCCGCCTATAAAACCGCCGATGATGATCTCAAGACAGAGCACTTTATTAAAGCGGAGAGAAGACGGCGAGA
>DATCWB010000286.1:0-2578 GCA_036566625.1 Pyrinomonadaceae bacterium | reverse complement strand
TCGAGCCGCTGCCGCGCCACGGCCGCCTCGGGGCTGCGCGGGTGACGCCGCAAAATCTCGCGCCAGCTCTCGCCGTCGTAGCGGAAACGCTTTGCCGCGCGCTCGAAGATGAACGTGACGCCCTGCTTGTTGTAGCGATCCAGTTCGTTGAAATTGAGGAAGTAACTTTCGAGCGGCGCGCCGCCGGCCGCCATCTCGCGCGCGTCGAGGCGGCGTACGGCATCGCGCGACAATTTCGCCGCCGCCTCTTCGGCCTCGTCCCCGAACAGCAGCAGGACGACCGGGCGCAGAGGCGAACGGGAAAAGTTGTCTAGAAAAATGCGCGCCCGCGCGATGCGATCAAATTCTTCCGAACCGCGAATCAAGCTCAACAACTTTTCGTCGTCGCCCGCACGCGCGGGAGATGCGACAGCTTCGGCCGGCAGCCAGCCGCGCGTCCGCCGCGTCACCGCCACGCGATAAAAGTTCAACCCATCGTCGCCCTGTCGCGCTCCGACGATTGAGACCGCGCGGCCACGCCCCAGACGCTGCACGAGATTCGCCGTCAACTGCGGCGCGTCTCTGAGCGCGGCCAGCCGCTCGTCAACCACCACCGCATGCCGGCCGCCGACGGCGGGTGCGCGCCGCTTTCTTTGCGAGTGTGCGCCGGTGGATAACAGAATCAGGCAGGCGCACGCGGCCGCCAACAAGACCCCGAATCGTGGACGAGCCGCGCCCGTCAAAACGGAAGAGACTGCCAGTTGTGTAGAAAAAGAGGAGACGGATTGTGAAGACAGAACCCGCCTGAGAATCTGCAAGCGTCGAGACATGAGGATAGGTCTCCTTTCGCTGTTTGAGGTTTGAGGAAATGTGCAAACCGGCCGCCGCGTGTGTGAAGTTCTAGCGAGGCGCGCGGCGGCGCGGGTTTGCGGCTAACAGTGCGTCGAGCTTGGTGCGCGCCGCGCCGGGTTTCGCGTGTGCGGCGAGTCCGGCGTGATGAAAGTGGCAGATGGCGAGGGCGAGGGCGTCGCTCGCGTCGTGAGGCTGCGGTATCTCTTTGAGCGCGAGCAGCACGCGCACCATCTCCTGCACCTGATGTTTTTCGGCCGCGCCGTAGCCCACCACCGTCTGCTTGACGAGGCGCGGCGCATACTCCGCGATCTCGATGCGGGCGCGCTCGGCCGCCACCAGAATCACCCCGCGCACCTGCCCGAGTTTCAGAGCCGTCTTCACATTGGCGGCGAAGAACATCTCCTCGACCGCGCACACGTCCGGCCGGAAGCGCGTCAGCAACTCCTCTACGCCGTCGCTGATCTTCAACAGGCGCGTCGCAAAACGCTCGCGCGGGCTGGCCCTGACCGTCCCGAAATCAATGGCGCGATACCGCCGCACATCGCCCTCGACCAAGCCCCAGCCCGTCGTCTCGCTTCCCGGATCAATGCCCAGCACACGCATAACAGCAGTTACGAGTGACGAGCGATGAGTGACAAGTAAAGACAAGTTTTAGGTTTTAACTCGTCACTCGTCACTCATGACTTGTCACTGTCTATTCCATTTCCGCTTCGTCAATGTCGAAGTTGGCGGAGACTTTTTGCACGTCGTCGTGGTCTTCGAGGATTTCCATCAGCTTGAGCATCTGGCGTGCGTCCGCGCCTTCGAGTTTGACGTAAGACTTCGGCACCATCTCCACTTCGGCGACCTGCGGCTCGACGCCCGCTTTCTTCACCGCCTCGTGGACGGCCTCAAACTCCTCCGGCGCGGTGATGATCTCGAAGTTGTCCTCGTCGTCGCGCAAGTCTTCCGCGCCCGCCTCCGTCACGATCTCGAACAACTCGTCCTCGCTCTTGGCAGCCTTCTCGACGACGATGTAGCCCTTCTTCTCGAAATTCCACGACTGCGACCCCGACACGCCGAGGTTGCCGCCGTACTTCGAAAAGGCATGGCGTATCTCGGCCACGGTGCGGTTGCGGTTGTCCGTCATCGCTTCGACGATGATGGCGACGCCGCCGGGGCCTGTGCCCTCGTAAGTGATCTCGTCGTAGTTGACGCCCTCTTCCTCGCCCGTCCCGCGGCGGATGGCGCGCGCGATGGTGTCGTTCGGCATGTTGCCCGCCTTGGCGTCGGAGACGGCTTTGCGCAGGCGCGCGTTGGCTTCCGGGTCGCCGCCGCCGGTGCGCGCCGCCACTGTGAGTTCTTTAATGAGCTTGGTGAAAAGTTTGCCGCGCTTGGCATCGAGCGCGCCCTTCTTGTGCTTGATGGTATGCCACTTGGAATGTCCAGACATTTTTACAGAGTTTCCTTGTACGCGTGTTTAATCCGAGTGCAGGGACGCGACTATATCACGCGTTTTTTACGCGCCGCAACCGGGTTAAAGCGGAGGTCGGAGATGAGAGGCGAGCGTCCGGTCGGAAAACTCTCCGCGACCATTTTTACTTCGCGCTCGCTAAACTCAGGAGCCGTTCAGGCGACACGCCGGCGACGCGCACGAGTTTCGTCTTCGAGGCGTGGCCGCTCGTGACGCGGACGGCGCGCCGGGGCACGCCGAGCGCGCGTGCGAGCAGGCGCACGAGTTCCTCGTTGGCCGCACCTTCGACCGGCG
>DATCWB010000285.1:0-13942 GCA_036566625.1 Pyrinomonadaceae bacterium | reverse complement strand
CATGTCATCGCTCCAGGCAAGCGACGCGGAGCAGCACGTCGCGGCCGACCATCAGGCGCGCGAGTTCGGCCGCGTCCGTCTTTTCAACTCTGAGCAGCACGTCGCGCCCGACCATCAGGCGCGCCAACTCGGCCGCGTTCGTCTCGCGCGTCGCGACGCGCCCGACGACGCGCCCGTCGCGCATCACCGTCACGTCGTCCGAGATGGAGAGGACTTCCGAGAGCTTGTGCGTGATGATGACGACCGTCTTTCCCTGTTCGCGCATGCGCCGCAGGATGGCGAAGAACTCTTCGACCTCCTGCGGCGTCAGGACGGCCGTCGGCTCGTCCAGAATCAACAGGTGCGCGCGGCGGTAGAGCGCCTTTAACAACTCCACGCGCTGCTGCTGCCCGACCGACAAGCTCTCCACGGTCGCGCGCGGATCAACCGACAACTTGAACTCGTCGGAGAGCGCGCGAATCTCGTCGGCGGCCTTGCCCAGATCGAGCGACGCGACGCCGCCCGTCTCCGCACCGAGCACGATGTTTTCGGCCACCGTCATCGTCTCGACCAGCATGAAGTGTTGATGCACCATGCCGACGCCGAGCGCGATAGCGTCGTGGGGCGTCGAGATGCGCCGCACCTCGCCGTCAACGAGGATGTCGCCGCCGTCGGCCGTGTAGAAGCCGTAGGCGATGCGCATCGCCGTTGACTTGCCCGCGCCGTTCTCGCCGACGATGGCGTGAATCGTCCCCGGCCGCACCTTGATACTCACGCCGTCGTTCGCCAGAACATTGCCGAATCGTTTGGTGATGTCTCGCAGTTCTAACATGAAAGGAATTGATCCGTTTCTTCATTGTTCCATTGATTCGATGAAGAAATGAATCAATGGAGCAATGAATCAATCTCTTATGATTCCAGACGAGCTTCCATAGTGATCTTCGCGTTCAGCACGCGCGAGACGGGACAGCCGGCCTTGGCGTTCGCCGCCGCCGTCTCGAACTGTTCCTGACTCGCGCCGGGCACGCGCGCCGCGACGTTCAGGTGAACTTCGGTGATGGTGAAACCCGCGTCGGTCTTCTCCAGTTTGACGCTGGCCGTCGTGTTGATGCTCTCGGCAACGAGACCGGCGTTGCCGAGTTGGCCGGAGAGGGCCATCGAAAAACAACCGGCGTGCGCGGCCGCGATCAGTTCTTCGGGGTTCGTGCCCTTGCCGTCCTCGAAACGCGTAGAAAAGGAATACTGTGTGCTTTCGAGCACACCGCTGTCGGTCGAGATCGTGCCCTTGCCATCTTTGAGACCCCCGCGCCATTCTGCCTGTGCGTTACGTTTCATGTCTGCTCCCGTCGATTGAATTTATGATTACTGCCGCGAATTTATTTCGCCATCGCGTCTGTCACCTGAATCTCGCCACGGATGATCTTCTGTCGCGCGGCTTCCACTTCCTGCAAGATTGCAGGATCGATGAGCGGCTGGTTGTACTGGTCGAGCGAGAAGGCGACGCCGTCCTTATCGAGTCCGAAGACGTGTATGCCGCCCTGAAAGCGTTTGTTCTTCACGTCGTTGACGATGTCATAGACGGCATTGTCCACGCGCTTGACCATGCTGGTGAGGACGAAGCCGGGCTTGACCATGTTCTGATTCGAGTCCACGCCGATAACGTAATGCGTGGCGCGGCCGTCCGCCCCTTTGCCCGCCTGTTCCACCGCGTCGAACGCGCCGAGGCCGGAGTTGCCCGCCGCCGTGAAGATCACGTCCGCGCCCTGACCGATCTGCGAGAGCGCGAGTTCCTTGCCCTTGCCGGGGTTGTTCCACGCGCTGTCGGTCACGCCGACGAAGTTTCGATAGACCTCGATGCTCGGGTTGACGGATTTCGCGCCCTCCTCGTAGCCGGTGGCGAAGCGGTGTATAAGCGGGATGTCCATGCCGCCGACGAAGCCGAGCTTGCCGGTCCTGGTCGTGCGCGCCGCGATCATGCCGACGAGGTAAGAACCCTGATGCTCTTTGAAGACGAGCGAGGCGACGTTCGGTAACTGGCTCACGCCGTCCACGATGGCGAAGTTGACGTTCGGGTAGTCCTTCGCCACCACCTCCATGATTGGGGCCTGCGCGAAGCCGACGCCGATGACGAGATCGTAACCTCGCTCGGCGAAGGCGCGCATCGCGGGTTCGATTGAAGTGGGGTTGCCCGGCTCAACGTCGCGCAGCACGACGCCGAGTTCGCGCTCGGCGCGCTTGACGCCCTCGAAGGCCGCCGCGTTGAACGAACGGTCGTCCTTTCCGCCGATGTCGAAGACGATGCCGACGCGCACACGCGCCGGATCGTCCGCCTCATTCCTCGCGCCCGCGCAGGAGGACGACGAGCAGACGAGCGCGGCGAGGCACAGCAGCAGCGCGAGCAGTTTCGTTCGAGTAAACTTCATGCGGTGATTACTTCCTTGATGAGTTTCGCGGGCGCGCCCTGCGGCGGTTCGTCGCCGACCGTGTAGGCCGCGCGGATGCGCGCACCGGCCGTCGCTCCCTGCGCGTCGTCGCGGCAATAGAGCGTGCCGAGCGCGCCGAGCGCCGGTATTTGATCGCCGAGTTTGGCATCGGCGACGAAGCCGATTTGAAAATCGATCTCGTCTTCGAGGCGCGTGCGGCCGCCGCCGATGGCAGAGACGGCATAGCCGATTTCGGCGGCCTCAACTTGGGTGATGAATCCGGCGCGGGGGGATTCTACCTTAACCGCGCGCAGGGTCGAAGTCTGAAGCAAACGCGCCGGATCGTCGCACACGCGCGGGTCGCCGCCCTGCGCCTCGACGTTTTGCCGGAACGCTTCCAACGCCGCGCCCGAGCGAAGCGCGCGACCGACGCGCGCACGCGCCGCTTCAATTGTCGGCTCGACGCGGGCGAGCGCGACCATGCGCGACGTTAATTCGACGGAGAGCGTGACGACCGGCTCTGCGCCCGCGTGCGACTCGCCCCGCAAAATCTCGATGCACTCGTGGACTTCGAGCGCGTGGCCGACCGCGCGACCCAGAGGTTGATTCATGTCTGTGAGCAGGGCTTCGGTGCGCACGCCGTAAGAGTTTCCGACGGCGACGAGAGCGTGCGCCAGTTCGCGTGCGCGCGCCTCTTCGCGCATGAACGCGCCCGTGCCGGTCTTCACGTCGAGCGCGAGCGCGTCGAGTCCCGCCGCCAGTTTCTTCGACATGATCGAGGCGACGATGAGCGGGATCGTCTCGACGGTCGCCGTCGCATCCCTGAGCGCGTAGAGCTTGCGGTCGGCGGGCGCGATCTCGGCCGTCTGCCCCATCATCGCGAAGCCGCAGCGCGCGAGCACGCGGCGAAACTCCGCGAGCGGGATTTTGACCTGATAGCCGGGGATGGATTCGAGTTTGTCGAGCGTGCCGCCGGTATGGCCGAGGCCGCGCCCGGAAATCATCGGGACGGCGAGGCCGCACGCGGCCGCGAGCGGGGCGATGACGAGCGATGTTTTATCGCCGACGCCGCCGGTCGAATGCTTGTCGGCTTTCGGCAGGGGGATGTCGGAGAAGTCGAGCGACTCGCCCGAACGCAGCATCGCACCCGTGAGCGTGCGCTGCTCTGCCTCATCCATGCCGCGACAGTAGATCGCCATCAACAACGCGGCCGCCTGGTAGTCCGTGAACTCGCCGCTCGTCACGCCCTGCACGAAAAACTCGATCTCTTCGGCGGAGAGCGCGTCGCCCTCGCGTTTTCGCCGTATCACGTCCTGCGGTCGCATAAAGAAACAGGTCTCGCCCCACGCCTGAACTCAGCTATTCGGATGTTCGATTTGAAATTCGAGAAGACGAGACGAATACTAACACCCGGCGGCGCGCATCCGAAACTCGGTCTTACGCGCGGCCGAGCAGGACGACCGCCTGCGCGACGACGGCGCGCCCTTCGCCCACCGCATCCACCCCCTCGCCCGTCTTCGCCTTGACGCTCACACAATTGGCGTCAACCGACAGCACCTGCGCGAGACGCTCGCGCATCTCCTGTATGTGCGGGCGCAGGCGCGGGCGTTCGAGCGAGACGTTTGCGTCAACGTTAACCACCTTGTAACCGCTCTGGCTCGCCAGCCAGACGACGCGCGCCAGCAGTTGCAGACTGTCGGCATCTTTCCAGCGCGGGTCGTGGTCGGGGAAGTGCATGCCGATGTCGCCTTCGCACAGCGCGCCGAGGATGGCATCGGTGATGGCGTGAGAGAGCGCGTCGGCGTCCGAGTGACCCTCCGCGCCGCGCTCCGACTCGATCTCTACGCCGCCGAGGATGAGCGGGCGTCCACTTGCCAGCCGGTGCGTGTCATGTCCGATGCCGATGCGAAACATAAGAATAAAGGTCGGGGGTTTGAGAAGTCAGAGGTCGTCGGTTCGCTCGTCCCCGCCGCCCGCGTACGTGGTGCGCTCATCATCCCACGCTTCCGTGAAGAGTCGCCTGAGATGCGAGAAGAAGACGAGCGCGATGATCATGCCCTCTAAAAGCGTCGCCACATAACCCAGCATCGCAGACCAACCGGTGCTCACATGACTCTCGTAAACCGGCGTCGTCACCACGAACAGGATCGTAGAGAGCAGGAACAGCAGGCGACCCCAACTCTGAAACAGGAACAGCCCTAGAGAGGCGACGAGCGATAGAAACAGGAGCACGTAGTAAAGCCAATCGTTGAACCCTGACGACAGGCCGCTCCCGTCCGACTCCGTGACCACGCTGCCGCCGACGCCCATATAGCCGCTCAATTCCGGCGGGAGCGACCCGATGGTCATTTCATAAACGATCAGAGAGGCGAAGACGCACGACTGATGTAGAACTACTAATAAGCGAAATTGGTGGCGTGACATCGCTGGTCGTCCCCTGCCTGCCCTTCCTCTTTATTGGTCGGGTTGAATCTTCAAACGCTCGCCCGGACGGCGCGTGCGAAGTTCTCCCTGTCGGAGAACTACCCGCCGCTTTCCCCGAGCAACAATTCGGCGAGGGTAAAATCTTCCGGGCGCGTGATCTTGATGTTGCGTGCATCGCCCTCGACGACGGCGACCTCAGCGCCGAGCATTTCGACGAGCGCGCTGTCGTCCGTCGCTTCGATCCCTTCGGCGCGTGCGCGTTCATACGCGCGGCGGAGCAGTTCGTAACGAAAGCACTGCGGCGTCAGCGCGCGGCGCAAACTCTCGCGCGCGGGCGTGTGCGCGATGCGTCCTCCTTCGCACACCTTGATCGTGTCCACGACGGGCGCGCACAGGACGGCCGCGCCCGTCTCCCCGGCGGCGCGCACCGTGCGCTCGATCTCTTCCGGCGTCACGAAGGGGCGCACGCCGTCATGCACGGCGACGATCTCGACCTCTCCGCCTGCCAATGACTCCAGACCGCGCCAGACCGACTCGGTGCGCGTCTGGCCGCCTTCGACGACGCGCGCGAGTTTCTTCAACCCGAAGCGTTCGTTCGCGACGCGAAAAGTCGTCTCCTCGACGGGCGCAACCAGCACGATCTCGTCCACGGCTGCGCACGCCTCGAATCGTCTCAGTGTGTGAATGATGAGAGGGACGCCCGCCAGCGCGCGAAACTGCTTCGGCTCTTCACCCCCGGCGCGCGTGCCTCTTCCGGCGGCAACAATGATGGCAACATTCATAAGGCAGTGACGAGTGACGAGTGACGAGTGACGAGATCAAAACCTGTCTTTATCTTGTCACTCGTCACTTGTCACTCGTCACTGTTCTTTAGTGTTCTTCCGGCTCGATGCTGCGGGCGGCGACGGTCTGGGGGCGCGGGTCGCTGCGGTAGGGACGGCGCGAGGAGGCGTTGCTGTTGCCGTTGATGCCGCGCGTGTCTGTGTTGTGGATGCTCGCGCCGTTCTCGTGCGACTCTTCGGAGAGGCGGCCGAAGATCATTTTTCCAGCGGTCGTTTGCAAGACGCTCGTCACGGAGATGTCTGCGTTCTTGCCGATCATCTTGCGCGCGTTATCGACGACGACCATCGTGCCGTCGTCCAGATAAGCGACGCCCTGATTGTACTCTTTGCCTTCTTTGAGGATGAAGACGCGCATCAGTTCGCCGGGCAGGACGACGGGCTTCAAGGCGTTGGCGAGTTCGTTGATGTTGAGAATGGAGACGCCGTGCAGTTGCGCCACCTTGTTCAAGTTGAAATCGTTGGTGACGACCACGGCGTCGAGTTGCTTGCTCAGTTCGAGCAGCTTGAGATCGACTTCGCGCACGGCCGGGAAGTCCGTGTCCACGACCTGTATTTCGAGCGTGTTGTTGGTCTGGAGGCGGTTGAGCATGTCGAGGCCGCGCCGCCCGCGCTGCCGCTTATTGGAGTCGGGCGAATCGGCCACCTGCTGCAACTCGCGCAGGATGAACTGCGGGATGACAATCGTGCCGGAGAGAAAACCGGCCTCGGCGATGTCCGCGATGCGCCCGTCGATGATGACGGAGGTGTCGAGGATTTTGAAATCGCGCCGCGCCGTCTTGTCGCTGAAGATGCCGCCGAGCGCGGAGAGGTCCAGATAGTCGCCCTTGGACGCGCCGACGACCAGCCCGATGTAAGCCATCAGGAAGGTGAGCGCGAGCGTCAGGAAAGTTTTCATCCCTGCCGGCACGGCGTCGGAGTGCTGGCTGCTGATGAGCGAGCCGATGAGATATGCGCCGACGATCCCGAGGATCGAGCCGACCGCCGCGCCGATCAGAGTCTTGAGAGAGGCGCGCTGGATGCGCCGCTCGAACATGATGATGGCAAACGCGATGAGGGCGGCGATGCCCGCCGACAAAAGCGGCTTGCCCTGGATCGGATGCAACACGTATCCGGCCGCCACCAGCAGCGCCGTGAAGACCAGACGAATGAGGATCAAATCCGTTTTCATAACGGCGAGAATATTAACACGCTCTTCACACGGGCGTCACGAAAAGGATTCATCAATCGCGGATCGCGGAATGCGGATTGCGCATTAAAGAAGCGCCCATCTTCTAATCCGCAATCCGAAATCGCATTCCGCAATCAGAACAGTTCCCTCAACGCTTCTTCCACCGAGCGCACCCCGACGACGCGCAGACCTAGCAGACGTTGCAGCCCTTCGGCGTTCGAGGCGGGCATGATCAATTTTTTGAACCCCAGCGTTTGCGCCTCGCGCGCGCGCACCTGCGCCTGCATCGCCCCGCGCACCTCGCCCGTCAAACCGACCTCGCCGAAGACTGCGGTTTTGCCGTCCAGCGGCCGGTTCTTATAACTCGACACGAGTGCGGCGACCACGCCGAGGTCGGCCGCCGGTTCGTCAATGTCCAGACCGCCCGCGACGTTGACGAACACGTCGTTGTTCAGTAAAGGCAGTTCGAGCCGCTTCTCCAACACGGCGAGCAGGAGGGCGATGCGGTTCGCGTTAAACCCCTGCGCCGTGCGCAGAGGGTAATTGTATTTCGAGTTCGCCACCAGAGCCTGAATCTCTACGAGCACCGGCCGCGTGCCTTCCATGCAGGCCGTGACGACCGACCCGGCGGCGTTTTCGGGTCGCTCCTGCAAGAAAATCTCCGACGGGTTGGCGACCGGCTTCAGCCCCGTGCCCGTCATCTCGAAGACGCCGAGTTCGTTGGCCGCGCCGAAGCGATTCTTGGTCGCACGCACGATACGATGGTTGTGATGGCGGTCGCCCTCGAAGTAGAGCACCGTGTCAACGATATGTTCCAGCGCCTTCGGCCCGGCGATTGAGCCTTCCTTCGTGACGTGGCCGATGAGAAAGACGGGCACGCCGCGCGTCTTGGCGAACGTCAAAAATCGTCCCGCCACCTCGCGCACCTGCGAGACGGAACCCGGCGCGCTCTCGATCTGCGACGAGAAGACCGTCTGGATCGAATCCACGATCACCGCGCCCGGCTCGTCGCGTTCGATCTCGGCGAAGATATTTTCGAGATTCGTCTCCGGCAGCAGGTAGAGGTTTTCGGCGGCGACGCCCAAACGCTCGCCGCGCATCTTGATCTGCCGCTCCGACTCCTCGCCCGAAATGTAGAGCACGCGCGCACCATTCGCGCTCAACTTGTCTGCAACTTCGAGCAGCAGAGTTGACTTCCCGATTCCGGGGTCGCCGCCGATGAGCACGAGGCTTCCCGGCACGATGCCGCCGCCGAGCACGCGGTCGAATTCCGTGATGCCCGTCGAGACGCGCACGTCGTCCTGCGATTCGATGTCGGCGAAGGCGACGGGCTTCGCCTCGCGCCCGTGAAGACTGCCGCCGCGCGCGGCCGCGCCTTTCACGACGGCGCGCGCGCGTTCCTCTACAAACGAGTTCCATTCGCCGCACGCAGGGCATTTGCCAAGCGACTTGGGCGACTGTTTGCCACAACTCTGACAGACGTACACTGTTCCCGCTGCCTTTGCCACCATCTACCCCTTACTGTTCTAAAAATTCCCGCACCTTCTCCAACGGGCGACCGAGCACGGCGCGCGCGCCGCGTTCGACGATGGGGCGTTCGATGAGTTCGGGATGTGCGACCATGAGCGCGATGCTCTCGTCGTCCGAGAGTTCGCGCCGCTCCGGGTTCAACTCGCGGTAGAGAGATTCTTTCGTGCGCAGGAGCGCGCGCGGCGCGATGTTCATCTTGGCGACCAGTTCGCGCAATTTCGCTTCGCCGAGCGGCGCGGTCGTGTAATTAACCTTCTCGAATTCGATGCCGCTCTCACGGAGCAGGCGGGCGGCCTCGCGGCAGGTGCTTCAAGTCGGTTTCTCGTAGATCGTGATCTTATCGTCGTTCATCTCTTTATCTCGACGCGCGCGAGATGTGAAGGGTCGCTGCGTGCATGTGATGCGCGGCGCGAATATCAATGATCCGGCGTCAATCGTCTTCGGCCTTCTCTTCGATTTCGAGGATGTCGCCTTCGGTGAAGAGGTAGGTGCGCATGTGCTTGTCGAAGGCGGGACTCATGCGGCGCAGGTATTCGAGCGCCATCATGGCGTGCTCGATCTCTTCGTCGCGGTTGTGTTCGAGGATGCGACGCAGTTGATCATCCGTCGTCACCTCGGCGCGCTGGTTATACCAGTCAACCGCCTCCAACTCTTCCTGCACGGATTTGACGGCGCGCGAAAAATTCAACGTCTGCTCGCTCATCTTTTCATAACTCTCATGCCACTCTGCGCTGGTTGCCACTTAGGTAATTCCTCCTGAATGTGCGGGGCTGAAAACTTCGCCCCATCCTACCTTAGTCTCCGAGTCAAAGTCTAAACCGGGAAACAAAGACTGGAACAAGACGCGTCGCGGCGGAGTCTAACCTGACCGAGTCCGCTCGTCTTAGACCCGTCGGCACCGGCACAGAGAGGACTAAAGTTATGTTCACACACTTGATCGAATCAGGCTCGCACAAAAAAGATATGGCGCGGCGGGGGCGTTTCTTTCTCGGCACGCTCGGCCTCTACGGCTTGCTCCTGTCGGTGGCGGGCGTGGCGAGCGTCTACGCCTACGACTCGCACCTCGGCAGACAGAATCTGGAACTCTACACGTTGGTGGCGATTCCGCTCGCGCCCGCCGAGGCGCGAAGACCCGACGAACCGCGCCCCGCGCCAGGCGGCGGGCGCAGCGACGAAATCATTCAACGCGCCGCCGCTATCGCGCCGCTCTTCGACAACACACGGCCGCCCGACACTATCTCGACCGAGCGCAACCGCCACGCCGAGATACCGCGCAACCTGCCTTACGCCGTCACCGGCCGGGACGTTGACCCGAGGCGCAGCGGCGGCGTCTTGAACGCGCCGGAGGGCGGCGACTATCCGAACAATGCGAATCGCAACGCCGTGGTCGTGCCCGTCGCGCCCGCGGACGATCCGCTGCCTCCGCCGACGCCGGCCCCTACGCCCGTGAAACCGCCCGACAAGATCAGGGTTTCCAGCACCGTCATCAGCAGCAAGATTATCAGCAAGCCCGCGCCCCCATACCCGATAATCGCCAAGAATACGCGCGTGCAGGGGGCGGTCACGGTCGAGATTCTGGTTGACGAACAGGGCCGCGTCGTGGCGGCGCAGGCGACGAGCGGCCACCCGCTCCTGCGCATGGCCGCGCAGCAGTCGGCCTATCAGGCGCGCTTTTCGCCGACCACGATCTCCGGCCAGCCCGTGAAAGTGTCCGGCGTGATCACCTACAACTTCATCCTTCAGTAGAATCGCAAAGAAAGGAGACTTCGGAGAGCACACAGCAAAATTCAGGAAGGTGTAAACACTAAATAAGGGGAAGGGTGAAGGGGTAGAGGGGAAAGGTAAATGCGGGGAAACAGCTTCGCCGGAGCGCGTGGCATTGTTTCCGCCCTTTACCCCTTCCCCTTTACTCCTTCCCCTTCTCCCTGAATCTTCTCGGCACGCGCCTGCTGATGCCGCAGGTGATCTCGTATGAGATCGTGCCCGCGATTCCGGCGATCTCTTCGGCAGGCACACAGAGTCGGCCGTCCGCGCCAATCAGCGTCACCTGATCCCCATGTTCGACGCCCGGCACGCCCGTCACGTCGAGCAGAGTCAAATCCATCGAGATGCGGCCGGCGACGGGGGCGAAGCAGCCGCGCACGATTGCGCGCCCACGATTCGAGAGCGCGCGGGCGTAGCCGTCGTGATAACCGACGGGCACGGTGGCGACGAGCGTCGGGCGCGTCGCCTCGAACGTGCAGCCGTAGCCGAGCATCTCGCCCGCCCCGATCCACTTCAACAACATGATCCGGGAACGCACGTTCATCACCGGGCGAAACTCCGGCAAGCGATCCTCCTCCTCCTGCGCCTGCCGCAGCACGTCGCGCCAGAGGCCGTAGAGCACGCCGCCCGGCCGCACCATGTTGCCGTGCGCGGCGGGGTGCGCGAACGTGGCCGCAGAGTTCGCCAAGTCAAAGAAGGTCGGCGCATGTCCCGCGGCGCGAAACGCATCACGCGCCGCGCGGAAGCGCGCCAACTGTTCTTCCGTGAAGGCATCGCGCGCCGCGTCGTCGGCCGCGGCGAAATGGGTCATCAAGCCGTCAACGCGCAGGTTCGCGAAATTTTTAATCGAGCGCGCGAACTCAGCAGCCTCTTGGTGGCGCACGCCGAGCCGCCCGATGCCCGTGTCGATTTTGACGTGAACATCCGCGACGACTCCCTCGCGCCGCGCCGCGCGGTCGAACTCTTCCGCCGTGTCGAGCCTGTAGACGACGGGCACGAGCCTGTGCCTGACGAGCGCGCCCGCCTGACCTTCCCAGAATCCTTCGAGACAGAGTATCGGTTGTGCGACGCCTGCGCCGCGCAACTCGATGCCCTCTTCAGGCAGGGCGACGCCGAACCAATCCGCGCCCTCGGCCGCCAGCCGCCGCGCGCACGAGACCGCGCCGTGCCCGTAAGCGTCGGCCTTCACCACGGCCATCACCTTAACTTCATTTCCGACGCGGCGGCGCACCGCCCGGAAGTTCGCGGCGAGCGCATCGAGATCGATCTCAGCCCACGTCGGACGCCCGGCGAACCCCTCTGCGGCGGCGTCGTCAGTCTCTGTTTTTTGCGTCTGGTCTTCGTCCGGCATGATTCATAAAGAGAAGTCCCGCGAGCGACGTTTGAATCGAACATTCAAACGTCGCCACGGGACGAAAACTTTTACACCCGTTCGCTTGCGGCCGCCCTACTCTTTCCACATGTTCTCGAAGCGCGTGAACTCTTTGAGGAAGGCCAGATTGACAGTGCCCGTCGGGCCGTTGCGCTGTTTGGCGATGATGACCTCGGCGATACCCGCGTTCTCTTCCGTGCGGTTGTATTGCTCCTCGCGGTAGATGAAGGCGACCACGTCCGCGTCCTGCTCGATAGCGCCCGACTCGCGCAGGTCTGCGAGTTGCGGGCGGTGATCGGTGCGCGCTTCCGGCGCGCGGGAGAGTTGCGAGAGCGCGACGAGCGGCACGTTCAATTCCTTCGCCAGCCCCTTCAACTCGCGGGAGATTTGCGACACCTCCTGCTGCCGCGATTCCGAGCGACGCGACGAGCCGGACATCAACTGCAAATAGTCAACGATGATCAGATCGAGCCGCTTCTGTTCGGCCGCCAGCCTGCGCGCCTTCGCGCGCATCTCCAGCACGGAGATGCCCGGCGTGTCGTCTATGAAAATTTTCGTCTCCGAGAGCGTACCGAGCGCGCCCGCGAGCCGCGCCCATTCATCGCGCGAGAGGAAACCGGCGCGGAAGCGGTGCGCGTCTACGTGCCCCTCGGAGCAGAGCATGCGCATCACCAGAGACTCCTTCGACATTTCCAGCGAGAACACGCCGACGACGGCGTTGGCCTGAATCGCCGCGTTTTGCGCGAGCGTCAGGCAAAGCGAAGTTTTGCCCATCGAGGGGCGCGCGGCGACGATGATCAGGTCTGAAGGTTGCAGCCCCGATGTCATCGTGTCGAGTTCGGCGAAGCCTGTGGTCAGTCCGGTCAGAACCGCGCCGCGCCCGCCGAGTTCCTGAATCTTTTCGAGAATCCCGTCGGCCACCGGCTTGACGTGCGCGAAGCCCTGCCGCGTGCGCTCGTCGGCGAGCGCGAAGATCATCTGCTCGGCGTGGTCGAGGATGAGCGTGGCCTCGTCCTCTTCTTCGAGGGCTTCGCTCGTGATCTTGTTGGCGACCTTGACGAGTTGCCGCAGCATGGACTTGTCTTTCACGACCTTGGCGTAGTGCGCCAGGTTCGTGAAGTGCGGCAGGCCGTAGGTGAGTTCGGAGATGAAGGCGATGCCGCCGACCTGTTCGAGAGCGCCGTCGCGGCGGAGTTCCTCGCCGAGCAGGATCGGGTTGATCTCCGCGCCGCGCTCGCTCATCGAGATCATGGCGCGGAAGAGATGTTGATGCGCGCGGACGTAAAAGTCGTCCGGCCGCAGGAGTTCGATGGCCTGATTGACGAGGCCGTTGTCGAGGATGATTGCTCCAACTATCGCACGCTCGGCGTCCGCGCTGTGCGGCAGCGGGCGTTCGAGCATTTGATCGCGCGTCGAATCGGGAGCGAAATTTTTGACCATCGGGAGACTCGGGAGCCAGAGGAAAGACCGGACAAAAAAACTGCTGTAAGCGGTGGCCGCTCTCAACTAAAACCAACCGCCGGGAGCAACGCGCCTACAGCATACTATAGCCAAAGCGGGCGCGACAATGTTTAGTTGACGCGCCCGCTTTTTGTTTGATTTTACTCGTCGCCCCCGGCTGCCGTCTCGTCGGACGCGGCTTCCGTGGAAGCGTCGGCCGAGCCGTCCGTGGCGGTCGCATCCGTGCCGGTCGCCGCCGCTGTGGCTTCCGTCGCCGCTGCGCCGCCTTCGGCAGTGACGATGACGGGGATTTCGACATTCACCTCGCGGTGCAGACGCACGCGCACCGAGAACTCGCCCGTCTCCTTGATCGCTTCCGCGAGTTGAATGCGGCGGCGGTCAAACTCGTACCCTTCGGCTCTGAGGGCTTCCTGTATGTCCATCGAAGTGACCGAGCCGTAGAGCATGCCGTGTTCGCCGACCTTGCGCTCGAACGACAGGCGCAAAGCGTTCATCTGCGCGGCCTGCGCCTCCGCCCCGGCGCGTTCCGTCGCTTCCTTACGCAGGAGGGCGGCGCGCTCCTGTTCGATCTGCTTGACGTTCGAGGCCGTCGCCTGCACGGCGAGTTTGCGCGGCAGCAGGTAGTTGCGCGCGTAGCCCGCGCGGACTTTGACGATCTCGCCGCGCGCTCCCAAATTATCAATATCTTCACGCAAGAGGACTTGTGTGTTTGCCATGACTGTACGGTCCCTCCTTTTTACGAATCGGCGGCGTAGGGTAAGAGCGCGATGTTGCGCGCGCGTTTGATGGCCTCGGCCAGCATGCGCTGGTGCGGCGCGCACGATCCCGAAATGCGTCGCGGCAGAACCTTGCTGCGCTCGGGGATGTAGTTCGTCAGCAACTTCACGTCCTTGAAATCGATGATGTCAACTTTGTCCAGGCAGAAGCGGCACACTTTGCGCCGGCGGAATCTGCCGCCGCTGCGCCCGCCGCCCGGACC
>DATCWB010000284.1:0-13516 GCA_036566625.1 Pyrinomonadaceae bacterium | reverse complement strand
AACAAACTAAAACTCACACGCCTTTTGCACATGAACACACACCTCATTTCCAACTTTATGGATCAGCCCCGATGATTCCCGGCAGCGTCTCTACGTTTGATGCCGCCCACTTTCGTTAATTCGTATAACCCGGGAGATAAGTTCTGCCCACGTCACCCGCCGCTTGGCCGCCCGACGAAATTTTTCAATAGCCGACGGCCGCGCCTTCGTTTCGCGAATCGCTCGCGCCGAGGCGCATGCCGGTCTTCTCCTCGATCATGATGCCGTGCGCGTCGCCCATGTAGCGCGGCCGTGTGACGAGTTTGTGCCCGCGCGCCGCGAGCGCGCGCTGCGTGTCGCCCGACAGGCCATAAGGCTCATGCGCGATCTCGTCCGGCAGCCATTGGTGATGGATGCGCGGCGAATCAATCGCCTGCTGGATGTCCATGTCGTGATCCACGATGTTGATGATCGCTTGCAGCACGGTGTTGATGATCGTCGGGCCGCCCGGCGTGCCGATGGTGAACCAGAGCGTGCCGTCTTTGCGCATGACAAAGGTCGGCGTCATCGCCGACAGCGGACGCTTGCGCGGCGCGACCGCGTTGCGCTCGCCCTGAATCAGCCCGAAGGCGTTCGGCGTGCCGGGCTTGGCGGCGAAGTCGTCCATCTCGTTATTCAACAGGACGCCCGTGCCGCGCGCCGTGACGCCCGAGCCGAAGCCCAGATTCAACGTGTAAGTGTTCGACACGGCGTTCCCCTGCGCGTCAACCACTGTGAAGTGCGTCGTCTCTTCCGACTCGTAACCCGCGGGTTGTCCCGCGCGTATCTCCGCGCTCGTCGAGGCGCGTTCGAGGTTGATGCTCGCGCGCTGTCGCTCCGCGTACTTCTTGTCAATCAGACCCGCGATGGGGACTTTGACGAAATCGGCGTCGCCCATGTATTCGGCGCGGTCTGCGAAGGCGCGGCGCATCGCCTCCGTCAAGAGGTGATACTTTTCCGACGAAGCCCAGTTCAAGCCGCGCAGATCGTAGCCTTCGAGAATGTTGAGCATCTCGATCAGCACCGCCCCGCCCGAAGACGGCGGCGGCATCGAGATCACTTCGTGGCCGCGATAGGTCGTGCGCAGCGGCACGCGCTCCTTCGCCTCATAGCCGCGCAAATCCGCGAGCGTCATCAAACCCTTGTTGCGTTCCATATCCGCAGCGATAAGCCGAGCCGTCTCGCCTTCGTAAAACTCGCGCGCCCCGCCGCGCTGCAAACGCGCGAAGGTGGCCGCGAGTTCAGGCTGTCGCAGCGTCTCGCCTTCCTTGAAGTAACGACCGCCGTTCAGGAAGATGCGTTTGCTGTCGGCGTAGCGTCCGAGCAGATCGTTGCTGCCGCGCAGAGAGCGTGCGAATTGATGACTGATCGTGAAACCGTTCGAGGCCAGACGCCGCGCCGGTTCGGCCAACTGCGCCCACGTCAAACGCCCCGACCCGTATTTCCTGAGCGCGAGTTCCATCCCCGCGACCGTGCCCGGCACGCCCGCCGCGCGATAGCCGACGGTGGACGAGCCTTCGCCTTTGATCAAATTCCCCTGCGCGTCGAGATAGACGTTGCGCGTCGCCGCCTGCGGCGCCATCTCGCGGTAATCGATCGCGGTCGTGCGGCCGTCGCGCAGGCGGATCATCATGAAGCCGCCGCCGCCGAGGTTTCCCGCCGCAGGGTAAGTTACGGCGAGCGCGAAGGCCACGGCGATGGCCGCGTCCACGGCGTTGCCGCCGCGCTTCAAGATGTCCACGCCCACTTCGGAAGCGAGTTTATTCGTCGAGGCCACCATCCCCCGCTGCGCACGCACCGGATCGCGGGAGGCGGCGACCGCAACAACGGGACGCGGCGCGGCGGGCGACAACTGAGACAACGGCGCGTTCAGGAAAAGAAACGCGAGCAGAAAAAAGACTGCGGTGCGCAATGCGTACATGAATCTTGATCCTCTCAAGTCGTGTGTGGAAATCAATTCAGCTTCAACTCCATAAAGAGCGTGCCGGCGACCGGGTTGTAGCGATAAGGCTCGACGGGGCGGAAGCCGAGCGAAGCGTAGAGCGCGATTGCCCCGCGCATCGTCGGCAGCGTGTCGAGCAACATGCGCCCGTAGCCGAGCGAGCGCCCGCGCGCGATGACGGCTTCGGCCAGCTTTCGCCCCAGACCACGCACGCGAAATTGCGGCCTCACGTAGAGACGCTTCATCTCGCAGACGCCCTCCGCGAATTTCCGTAAGGCCACGCAGCCCACGACTGTCGAATCGTCCGAGGCCAGCAGCAGGCAACCATCGGGCGGCGCGTAATATCCCGGCAGTTGCGCGATCTCTTCGTCGAAATTCTGGAACCCGAGATCGAGTCCGAGCGATGCCGCGTACTCCTCAAACAGTTCGCGCGCCTGTTTCAAATCTTCGCGCGATGCCGCCTCGACGATTCGCATAAACTGAAACGCGCTAAAGAGTGATGAGCAAGGCGGCCAGCAACGCTCCGCGCCGCGCGATGTCGTCCCGGTTGATGTGTTCGTGCGCCGCGTGCGCGCCGTCGCCCGCGATCCCTAACCCGTCGAGGACGGTCGCGCCGACCGCCGCCGCAAAGTTGCCGTCGGACGCGCCCCCGACGCTCGCCTCGCCCAACTCGAAATCCAGTACGGCGGCGATGCGACGCGCGTGCTCGTAGAGCGCGACGACCGCCTCGCTTCTTTCGAGCGGCGGGCGATTGATGCCGCCCTCGACGAGCAAGCGGACGCGCTCGTCGAACGGGCGCAAATTCAGGATCGTCTCTTCCATCCGCAACGCGTCGCCCATCGTGCTGAAACGAACGTCGATCTCCGTCCGCGCTTCGGCGGCAACTACGTTCGAACGCGTCCCGCCCGAAACTATCCCGGCGTTGACGGTCACGCCGCGCGCCGCGTCGCCGAGCGCGTGCAGCCGCTCGATCTGCCTCGCGATCTCAAGAATCGCGCTCGCCCCCTTCTCCGGGTCAAGCCCCGCGTGCGCGGCCACGCCTTCGGCGCGCACCGTGTATGAACTCGTGCCCTTGCGCGCGGTCTTGGCGCGCCCGCCCGGCGCGGATGGTTCAAACACGAGCACGTTCGCCGCGCGGCGCGCCTCCGCTTCCACGAGCGCGCGCCCGCTCTGGCTGCCCACCTCTTCATCGCATGTCAGCAGAATGGCGACCGGACGCTTCGGGCGCAAGCCGAGCATCGCGCAGGCGCGCAGGGATTCGAGCGCGAGCGCGCAGTTGGCCTTCATGTCGAAGATGCCGGGGCCGTAGACGCGCCCGCCCTCTTCGCGCCACGGCCGTGCCCCAATTGAGCCGCGCGGGTGTACCGTGTCCGTGTGTCCCAGGATCAGCGTCGTCCGCGCGTCGCTGTCCCGGTCGCCGAAAGCGCGTATCAGCAGGTGCGCGCCGTACACGGCGTCGGTCTCAAGTCTTACATCCGTTTCGACTCCGAGGCCGCGCGCCCTCGCCGCGATCAGGGAGACGACCGCGGCGTTGCCTTCCAAATCACCGGACGGAGATTCGGCTTCAACCAGTGCGCGCACGAACGACAATACTTCGTCCTCGCGCCCCGCAAAATACTCTCCGAGCGCGCTCGCCTCCCTCTGTTTCAACTCAGACGGCATATTCTTTCAATAACCCTCCGCATCAAACTTCGCGGGCGCGATCAATCCGCCGTGAAACTCTCTCTTCTCACGGTCAGGGCGTCGATCCTTTTATGTTTGATCTCGAAACCGATGCCGGGCGCAGTGGGCGCGGCAATCGTGCCGCGAGCCGAGACCGTGACGGGCGGCTCGATGACATCCTCTTCCCAGTAGCGCGCGCTGGCCGAGACATCGCCGGGCAGCATAAAGCCCGCGAGCGTCGCCAGCGCGATGTTGTGCGCGCGCCCTATCCCTGACTCCAACATGCCGCCGCACCAGACCGGCACGTTTCGCTCGCGACATGCGCGCTCGACCTCTTGAGCCTTGCCGTGCCCGCCGACCCGCCCCAGTTTGACGTTGACGATGCGACACGCGCCCATCTCAATCGCCTTGCGCGCGTCCTCGCTCGAACGAACAGATTCATCCAGGCAGACGGGCGTCCGAATCTGTCCCTGTAAGCGCGCGTGGTCAACCATGTCGTCATATGCCAACGGCTGCTCGACCATCATCAAGTCGAACTCGTCCATCTGCCGGAACAGCGGGGCGTCTTCGAGCGTGTAGGCCGAGTTGGCGTCCACCATCAATTGTATCTCGGGAAACTCGGCGCGCACTCGTTCGACTATCCCTGAGTCCCAGCCCGGCTTGATCTTGATCTTGATGCGCTGGTAGCCCGCCGCCAGTTCGCGCCCGATCTTATCCATCAACGCTTCGGGCGTGTCCTGTATCCCGATGGAGACGCCGCACGCGATCTCGTCGCGCACGCCGCCGAGCAACCGCCAGAGCGGCACGCCAGCGTGGCGCGCTTCGATGTCCCAACAGGCCGTCTCGATGGCGGCCTTCGCCATGCGATTGCCCCGCACCGGGCGCATCAGAGAGGACATTGCCGAGGAGCGTTCCACCCCGCGCCCCACCGTCATCGGCGCTAGGTAGTGTTTGATCACCGTCCACGCGCTCTCCGTCCATTCCTCGCTGTAGAAAGGCCCTTCGCCGGCGGTGCATTCGCCCCAGCCTTCCACCCCATCCGTGTCGGTGGCGCGTACGAGCAGGATTCTGCGCTCGGTCGTGCGTCCGAAACTGGTCTCGAAAAAATTTATGAGCGGCAGACGAATTTCACGCAGTTCGATTGATGCGATCTTCACACGGGGACTCCTTCGTTGAACCATTATGGACGGATTCCGCCGCCTTTGCCAACACGGGCGCGCGAAAAGAAAAATGGCGGCCACGTCGGCCGCCTTCTTCGAGAAAATCATTCATGATTTCAAATTTGAGATTTGAAATTCGCCCTGGTCTTCCTCTTTTGGTCTCTCTCAAGCCGAAACCTGATCTGAGGTGATGTCCGGCCCGAGGTTCTCCGTCGTCGCCTCGTCTTCCCCGCTGAGCGCGGCGTGGAGGGTGTGCCACGAGAGGCTCGCGCATTTGACACGCGCGGGAAACTCGCGCACGCCCGCGAAGATCGTCAGGCGTCCGAGGTTGTGCGGCGTCGTCGCTTCGTCGAGTTCGCCCGTCACCATCCGGTGAAATTCACTGAACAGTGTCTCCACTTCCTCGCGCGTCTTGCCCTTCACGCTCTGCGTCATCATGCTGGCCGACGCCTTCGAGATGGCGCAGCCCGAGCCTTCGAAACTTACGTCCGTGATGCGCTCGTCTTCGAATTGCATGTAGACGGTCAGTTGATCGCCGCAGAGCGGGTTGTAGCCGTCGGCGTGGCGGTTGGCCGTCTCCAACTTGCGGAAGTTGCGCGGCTTCTTGTTGTGGTCAAGGATGACCTGTTGATAGAGTTCGCTCAGTTCGGACACTTTAACTAAACACCTCGATCACTTTCCGCACCGCCGATGCGAGCGTGTCCACCTCTTCCTTCGTGTTGTAGAAGGAGAAGGAGGCGCGCGCCGTTGCCGGGATGTTGAAACGCTTCATCACCGGCTGCGCGCAGTGATGACCGGCGCGGATGGCGATGCCTTCCTGATCCAGAATCGTCCCGACATCGTGCGGATGCACGTCTTCGATGATGAACGAGAGCGCGCCCACCTTCTCGCGCGCCGTGCCGATGAGGCGGACGCCTTCAATAGCCGTCAGCTTTTCGGTCGCGTAGGCGAGCAGTTCGTGTTCATAGGCGTGCGCGGCGGCGCGGTCGAGTCCGTTCAAATAATCTATCGCCGCGCCGAGTCCGATCTGCGAGGCGATAGCGGGCGTGCCCGCCTCGAACTTGTTCGGCAGCCCCGCGTAGGTCGTCTTTTCAAAGGTGACGGTGCGGATCATGTCGCCGCCGCCGAGAAACGGGTTCATCCGCTCAAGCAGTTCGGCGCGTCCGTAGACGACGCCGCTGCCCGTCGGCGCAAACATCTTGTGGCCGGAGATGATATAGAAATCCGCGTCCAAATCCTGCACGTCGATGGGCAGGTGCGGCGCGCCCTGCGCCCCGTCCACGAGAACGGGCACGCCCTGCTTGTGCGCGCGCGCGATGATCTCTTTGATGGGGTTGATCGTGCCGAGCGCGTTCGAGACGTGCATCACACAGACGAGTTTCGTCCGCTCGTTCAGGAGCGATTCATACTCGTCGAGCAGTAGTTCGCCCGCGTCGTTCATCGGGATGACGCGAAGCAGCGCACCCTTTTCTTCGCAGAGCATCTGCCACGGGACGATGTTCGCGTGGTGCTCCATCGCCGAGACGATGATCTCGTCGCCCTCCGAGACGAACTTGCGCCCGTAGCCGTGCATGACGAGGTTGATGCCCTCGGTGCAGCCGCGCACGAAGATGCACTCACGCGATTCGCGCGCGTTGATGAAGCGGCGCACCTTCTCGCGCGCGCCCTCGTAGGCGGTCGTCGCGCGCTGGCTCAAATAATGCACGCCCCGGTGGATGTTGGAATGCTCTTCGCGCAGGTAGCGGCCGCCGCGATCAATGACGACCTGCGGCACTTGCGAAGAGGCCGCGTTGTCCAGATAGACGAGCGGCTTGCCGTTGACCGTCTGGCCGAGTACCGGGAAATCTTCGCGCACGCGCGCGACATCCCACGTCGCCGCTTTCCCCGCCTCGCCGTCCCCTTGTGTCTCACCCGATATGAATTTCTCTGTTGCGATCATTTGTCTCAAGTCTCAAGCCTCAAGTCCCAAGTCTCAAGTCCATTCCCATGCCTGAGACTTGGGACTTGAGACTTGGAACTTGGGACTACTTATTTATACTTCGAGCCGCGCGTGCAGGCGGTTCAGAATCGCTTCGTCCAACTGCCGCTTGATCGACTCGATCTTGATCTTCTCGACCAATTCTTCCGCGAACCCGTAGGTCAGCAGGTTGCGCGCGAGGTCTGTGTGCAGGCCCCGGCTGACGAGGTAGAACAACTCTTCCTCTTCGAGTTGCCCCACGGTCGCGCCGTGAGCGCATTTCACGTCGTCGGCGTAAATCTCCAACTGCGGCTTGGTGTCAACGCGCGCCTCGTTCGAGAGCAGCAAATTCTTGTTCGACTGCTGCGCGTCCGTTTGCTGCGCGTCGCGGTGGACGAAGACCTTGCCGTTGAAGACGGCGCGCGATTTGCCGTCGAGGATGCCCTTGTAAAGCTGGTGGCTCGTGCAGTGCGGGCTGGAGTGATCGATCAGCGAATGCGTATCGGCGTGCTGCCCCGTGCCGACGAGGTAGAGGCCGTCAACCCAACACTCCGCGCCTTCGTGCGCGAGCCGGACGCTGATGCCGTGCCGCGATAGCTGCGCGCCGAGCGTGATGGTCGTCAAGTCATAGACGCCGCTCCGTTCGAGTTCCGCGTTCGTCGTGGCGATGTGAACCGCCGCTTCGCTCTCGCGTTGAACTTTGTAATGCGTCACGCGCGCGTTCTCGCCGACGTAAACTTCAACGACGGCGTTCGTAAACGAGCGCGATTCACCGACCGATGCGTAACTCTCGATGATGGTCGCCGCGCTCTCGCGTTCGGCGACGACGAGCACGCGCGGGAAGACGGCCGCCGCCTCGGTCGCCGGGGCGGAGAGAAACAGCAGTTGAATCGGCGCGGTTGCCTGCGCGCCCCTGGGCAGGTAAACGAGCGCGCCTTCGCGCAGGAACGCGGCGTTGAGAGCGTTGAAGCCGTCAACGTACGGATCACTGGGGCGCGCAAGGTACGAGCGCAGGACGGATTCGTGCTCGCCCGCGAAGGCTGCCGCGAAATCCGCGACGACCACGCCCGCCGGTAAATTTTCCACGGAGGAAAACTCGGCGCGGTAAATTCCGTTGACGAAGACGAGGCGGCTCGACGCTTCGGGCGCGAGAAAAGCGGCCACGTCATCCGCGCCCAACCCGGCGCGCGCACCCGCAGCGACCGGCGCGAACGCGCCCTTGGCGAGCGCGGCGACGTTCGTGTACTTCCAATCCTCAACGTCCGTCGTCGGGAAGCCGACGCCCTCAAAACGCTCCATCCCCGTCTCGCGCAGGCGCAACACCCACGCGGGATAGGCGCGCGCGTCCCCGGTCTGCATCGCGTCGAACGCAGCCCGGTACGAACTCTTCTCTTTCGTCGCTTGTACCATCATCCTCTTCTAAGCTTTCTCACCAACAACTTGTAAGTCTACAGCCCGCGTTACGCGCTGGCCGCCGATGGCTGGCCTTCCGCCGCTGCCGCCTCGTCTTTGAGCCAATCGTAGCCCTTCTCTTCGAGCGCGAGCGCCAACTCCTTGCCGCCCGAACGCACGATGCGCCCCTTGTAAAGCACATGTACGTGATCGGGCACGATGTAGTTGAGCAGGCGTTGGTAATGTGTGACGAGCACGATGGCGTTATCGGCGTTGCGCAGTTTGTTGACGCCCTCGGAGACGATGCGCAGGGCGTCGATGTCGAGGCCGGAATCGGTCTCGTCGAGCACGGCAAGCTTCGGTTCGAGCACGGCCATCTGCAAAATCTCGTTGCGCTTCTTCTCGCCGCCCGAGAAGCCCTCGTTGACCGAACGCGACATCAGTCCCGCGTCCATCTCCACGATCTTGGCGCGCTCGTTCAGCAGGTCTTTGAACTCAAGCGGGTCGAGTTCCTCTTCGCCGAGGTGCTTGCGCTTCTCGTTGTAGGCGAGACGCAGGAATTGCGCGTTCGACACGCCCGGTATTTCCACCGGGTATTGAAAAGCGAGGAAGACGCCGTCGCGCGCGCGCTCGTCGGGTTCGAGTTCGAGCAGATTTTTTCCGTCAAACAAAACCTCGCCGCCCGTTACCTCGTAAGACGGATGCCCCGCCAGCACCTTCGCCAGCGTAGACTTCCCCGACCCGTTCGGCCCCATGATCGCATGCACTTCGCCCCGCTTCACCGTCAGGCTGATGCCTCGCAGAATGTCCTTACCCTCAACCCTCGCATGTAAATCCCGAATCTCTAACACTATTAACTCCTTCGGAGAGTGACGAGTGACAGGTGACAAGTTAAAACAAAAGCTCTGTCTTTAACTTGCCACCTGTCACTCGTCACTTATCACTGTTTTATCCCACGCTGCCTTCCAGTTTCATTCCGAGCAGGCGTTGCGCCTCGACGGCGAACTCCATCGGCAGTTCTCGGAACACGTCTTTGCAGAAACCGTTGATGATGAGCGAAATGGCATCTTCCGACGAGATGCCGCGCTGGCGCAGATAGAACAACTGCTCCTCGCTGATACGCGAGGTGGTGGCCTCGTGCTCGACTTTCGCCGTGTTGTTAGATACCTCGATATAGGGGAACGTGTTCGCGCCGCACCGGTCGCCGATCAGGAGCGAGTCGCACTGCGTGTAGTTGCGCGCGCCCTCGGCCCCGGCCAGCACTTTGACGAGGCCGCGATAGCTGTTGTTCGACTTGCCCGCCGAGATGCCCTTCGAGACGATGTTCGAGCGCGTGTTCTTGCCGATGTGGATCATCTTCGTGCCCGTGTCGGCCTGCTGCGCGTGGTTGGTGAGCGCGACGGAATAAAACTCGCCGATGGAGTTGTCGCCCTGCAAGATGCACGAAGGATATTTCCAGGTGATGGCCGACCCGGTCTCGACCTGCGTCCAGGAGATTTTCGAGTTGCGCCCGCGACACGCGCCGCGCTTCGTGACGAAATTGTATATGCCGCCCTTGCCTTCTTCGTCGCCCGCATACCAGTTCTGCACGGTCGAATACTTGATCTCGGCGTCGTCCAGCGCCACGAGTTCGACGACCGCCGCGTGCAGTTGATTCTTATCGAACTTCGGCGCGGTGCAGCCTTCGAGGTAAGAGACGTGCGAGTTCTCTTCCGCGATGATCAGAGTGCGCTCGAACTGGCCGGACTCCGAGTTGTTGATGCGGAAATAGGTGGACAACTCCATCGGGCAGCGCACGCCCTTCGGGATGAAGACGAACGAGCCATCGGTGAAGACCGCGCTGTTCAAGGCCGCGAAGTAATTGTCGTTCGTCGGCACGACCGTGCCGAGATACTTCCTGATGAGATCGGGGTACTCGTGCACCGCCTCGGAGAACGAGCAGAAGATGACGCCGTGCTTTTTGAGTTTCTCTTTATAAGTCGTCGCTACCGAGACCGAGTCGAAGACGGCGTCAACGGCCACGCCCGCCAGTTGTTTCTGCTCGGTCAAAGGGATGCCGAGTTTCTCGAACGTCTTGATCAACTCGGGGTCAACTTCGTCCATGCTCGCCAACGTAGGCTTCTGCTTGGGCGCGCTGTAATAAATGATGTCCTGATAATCGACCTTCGGATAGGTGATGTTCGGCCAGTGCTGCGGCTCTTCCATCTTCAGCCAGTTGCGATAGGCTTTCAGACGAAATTCGAGCATGAACTCCGGCTCGTTCTTCTTCTCCGAAATGAGCCGGATGGTGTCTTCACTCAGGCCGCGAGGAATCATGTCCGACTCGATGTCGGTCACGAAACCGTACTTGTATTCTTTGTTGGTCAGTAATTCGATTGAACTCATCTTTGTCTCTTATCCAACCCTTAAACTTGTAATCCGTTCCGCCGAAGTTTCGCCTCGCTCGTTCACGCGCGCTTGTGCGTCGTCTGATGCGACCGCGAACTTATCTGGTGCAGCGTCGTCTCGACGTTCGACTCCGTGCCGAGAAGCTGCGCCAGCGTGATGCTCGCCATCGCTCGCTGCACGACATCGTGCAGGCCGACGATCACGGGGCGGATGCCGCAGTTGCCCGTGTGCACGCAGGCGTCGAGGACGCCCGTGTAGCTGTTGCAATGGCTCGCCAGCACATCTTCGTCGAGCACCTTGATGATTTCGTCGAGGCGTATCTCGGAAGCCGCGCGCGCCAGGCGGTAGCCGCCTTTCGTGCCGCGAATCGAAGTCACCAGCCCGGCCTTATTCAAAATCCAGAGCAACTTGCCCGCGTTCGCCGTCGAAATGCCCTCGCGCTCGGCAATCTGCGTGAGCGTCAGGTATTCGCCCTCGCCGAGCGGCGCGAGTTGCAAGAGGCAGCGCAATCCATATTCTTCCTGTGCGGAGACTTTCATGTAAACCGCTCCCACATCAGCAATTACCGAATCATGGTGAGATTATACGGATACCTTACTTTTAAGTCAAGATTAGGCGCGACGGTGCTTTTGAGCTGCCCGCGCGGTCGTCCACAGGAATATTGACCGCCCCTGCCGGTGGCGTTACAATCGAACGCGCTCGACCCGTTCGCTTGTCAACGTCAACTTGACCCCCGACCCGCGACCACTGCCGCCGCTAAAAACCCCCATGTCGATGTTCAAAAATCTTTCCTTCGCGCCCTACCTTCTGCGTCGCTGGTACTGGGTGTTCACCATCATCTTGACGCTCGTTATCTGGGGCGTGTTCGCCCTCGCACTCAAGCCCATCGAAGACCGCGCCGGGACATACGCGACGCGCCCCTACGGTTACATGACCGGCATGGAAGACTCGGCGCTTGACGTGCTTTTCCAGTTGCGCGACGTGCGCCAACCCGAACTGCGCGGGCGCGGCCTGAGCGAGCCGATTACGATCATCGAGGTTGACGAGGATTCGATCAAAGAGTCGAATGTGCGCCTGCAAAAGTGGCCGCGCAGTTGGTACGCGCGTCTGATCGACCGCGCCACGGAGGGCGGCGCGAACACCATCGGCCTCGACCTTTATTTGAGCGAAGCGGGCGGCATCTCGACCGAGGACAAGGCGGCCGATCAGAAGATGGTCGAGTCGCTTGCGAACGCCGGCAATGTCGTGCTCGCGCAGAAGCTCGAAGCGGGCGGATCGGCCGCCATCACGCCGCTGCCGATCTTCACCGAGGCGGCCTACACGGTCGGCTTCGTCGATCTACCGCACGAGAGCGACCGCTTCGTGCGCATCGCGCAACTCTTCAAAGTCACACCCAAACCCGACGGCACGGCCGAGCAGCAATTCAGTTTTGCAACGCAGCTCGCCTACGGCTTCACACAGGAGGAGTTGGATGCCATACCCGGACAGAACAAATTGACGCTCGGCAACCGCACGCTCCCCTTGCGCAACGATCTCAACTTACAAATTGACTTCCGCGGACGCTCGCCCGCCTTCACGCGCGTCTCGGCCAGAGACATCTTGTGCGAAGATTTTCAACGCGACTCTGCCCCGACCCTGAATTGCGCCGAACGCCCCAAGCTCTCCGACGAACTCTTCCGCAACCGCATCGTGCTGATCGGCGCGACCAACAACGACGCGCCCGATCTCTTCACCACTCCCTACTACCTGCCCAAGCAGGTGGTGCGCCCGCTCCTGCAAATATTCGACCAGAACTTGCCCACGCTGCCGAAACTGATGCCGGGTATCGAAGTCCACGCCAACGTTCTGGCGACGATACTCAACGGCAAATATCTCGTCCGCCCGACATACCGGCAACAATTACTGATGCTGCTGCTGCCGTTCGGTCTGGTCGCGGGGGCGATCTTCTGGCTGCGCGCGATGTGGGGATTTCTGGTGACGATCATCGTCGCGGCGGCGACGCTCGCCATCTCTTCGTGGGCATTCAACGTTCACGGGTTCATCCTCCCGCTGGCAAGCGCGGAACTCGGCATCCTCGGCATGCTCGCGCCTTCGGGCTTCCTGCTCCGCTACGCGCACGAGCGCGCCGTGCGCGACGCCACCGAGGCCGAGCGCGCCGCCATCATGGATATCTTCTCGAAATGCGTCTCGCCCGAAGTGGCCGACACGCTCTGGCAGCAGCGCGGCGACCTGTCCATCGCAGGCGAGCGGCGCATCGTCACGCTCATCTTCACGGATATACGTGGCTTCACCACCCTCTCCGAATCGGTTGACTCGGCCGTCGTCGTCGAGTGGTTGAACGAGTACTTCAGCCGGATGCACCGCATCGTCGCTTCCTACGGCGGCCACATTAACAAGTTCATCGGCGACGGCCTGATGATCGTCTTCGGCGCGCCCATCGACCGCGGGCAGAAACTGGAAGCGCGTGCGGCCGTGGCGTGCGGCCTTGAGATGCTCGCGGAGGTCGAGCGAATCAACGAGGAATGGAAGCACAAGGATCGCCCGCAGATCGCCATCGGCGTCGGCGTCCACACCGGCGAAGCGACGTGCGGGGTGGTAGGCGCGGAAGGCCGCCTCGAATACACCATCATCGGCGACACCGTGAACCTCTCTGCGCGGCTCGAATCGACGACTAAAGAGAAGGGCGTGCCGATTCTGATCAGCGATTCGACCGCCGCCCTGCTCGGGATAGATTATGAAACCGAGCCGCTCGGCGACGTGAAGGTGAAGGGCAAGAATCAGAGCACAGAGGTCTTCACCGTGAAGAGAAACACGCGCAAGCCGGGCACGGTCGCGGCTAAAAAGACCGAGCCGCAGGCGACCGTCTGAGTCGAGACGGCGACTGGGAATTGGGAGCGGTGCGGGATTAAGGCGTTTACCACAGAGACACAGGGGAGGCGGCAGTGGGCACGGAAGAGAAGAAGCGATGATCTCAAATTTGAGATCATCGCTTCTTCT
>DATCWB010000283.1:0-2939 GCA_036566625.1 Pyrinomonadaceae bacterium | reverse complement strand
TTTTCCCCTTTTCCCCTTAAAATAGCCCGCGACTTAAAATGTTTACAATTCCCTCCCCCGCGTCGCGCACTTTTTGTGCCCGTAGTTTATTCTGTGCAGAGTTTGACTGATCGAACCGAGTCGGCGTGTGGACGTATAGATTCGCATGGACAAGACTGAGAAAAAAGAGAGCGTGCCGAAACGCGACGAGGCGTTGGCCGAGCGTCTGTTGCGCCGCGTGCTGGATCGCGTCGGCGCGGTGGTTGATCGTTCCCTCGGCCGCGCCGTCGAACCGCAGAGCGGTTTCACCACGACGCGCCTGATCGAGCGCATGAACCGCCTGATCGACGAGCGCGCGCGCGAAGACACGAAACGAGGCGGGCGCATCGCCCCGCACCTGATGAAACTCAAGATCGAATGGGGCACGCATTCGGAAGCGCCGCCCGAAGCGGTCAAGGAGTTGGAGAACGAAGTGCTGGCGGCGGCCATCGACCACATCAACGATCAACGCCTGCGCACGCTCGCGCCCGTCGAGGTGGAAACAATCGTCGATATTTTCACCACGGGCATCGCCGTCGATCCGAGCTACGGCGCGTTCGAGGAAGAGTTAAAACGCGAGGACGAGGAACGCGAGCGAGCGGCGGCGGGCGTGGCCGCGCCTTCCGCTCCCGGCGCGGCGAAGAACGTTGCGGTTCACGCGCGCATCAACGTCGCCAAGGAGTCGGAGGAAAGCACGATCTATTTCAAACCGGGCGGCAAACGCCTGAGCGTCGGGCGCGCTACGGATTGCGACCTGTCGCTGCCGCACCCGAGCGTCTCCAAGATTCACGCCGCCATTTTGATGAACCGCGAAGGGACGCTGCTCGTTTCCGACACAGGTTCGGTAAACGGAACGTTTATAAACGGCAGGCGCATCAATTACGGCGAAGCGCGCCAACTCGAAGACGGCGATGTCGTCGGCTTTGGCGATGTCGAAGTCAGATTTAGAAAGCAGTGACAGGTGACGGGTGACGGGTGACAAGTTTAAAACAAAATTCTTGTCTTTATCCTGTCACCTGTCACTTGTCACCTGTCACTTAAAATTATGTTTCTTTTAGAAGTCATTCCTGAGAAGCAGCCTGCGCTGTTGAGTTTGATTTACGTGGCGGGGCTGGCGTTGATGCTCCTGCTGCTGGCGTTGTCGCTCGTCTTCGGGATGCGGCGGCGGCGTTCGGCTCTGGCGACGGTCGCGCCCGCCGATTTGCCGACGGAAGTCAGGCAGCGGCTCGGCGTCACCTCCACGAATCGCGGCCTCTACGGGCTGCGCTGGCTCTTCCTCATCCTCGCCCTGACCGTCTTCGGCTTCCACGTCTACTGGGCGCAGTATGCGGAGGAGCGCAACGACCGTTTCTCCGACCTCAACTACAAAGATTTGCGCAACCGGCGACTCTCGGAATCAACCCTGCGCGGCTGGATTCTGGATCGTTCCGGCAAACTCGAAAACGCCCTGGCTCTCTACAAGCGCGGCGACAACGGGCGCATCGTGCGCGAGTATCCGATGGATCGGGAGATGGCGCAGTTGTTCGGCTCGGAGCGCGGCGACGCCGGGATCGAGCGCGCGCTGTTCGGCGTGCAGAGCGGCGCGGCTCCCGAAGCCATAGACGTGCTCTTCGAGCGCGACATCAAGCAGCCCGCGAACCTCGACGTGCGTCTGACGATTGACAGCGAGTTGCAGAAGGCCGCCGTCGAACAGTTGCGCGACCGGCAGGGCGCGGTGGTCGTCCTGAACCCGCAGACGGGCGAAGTGCTCGCGATGTACAGCAATCCGACCTACACGCTTGCCGAAGTGCAGGACGAGAGCAACTGGATCAAACTCGACGCCGACAAGCGCAACAGCCCGCTCGTTAACCGCTCGCTCCGCAGTTATTACATCCCCGGCTCGACCTTCAAGACCGTGACGATGATCGCGCAGTATCTCGCCGGGACGCAGAACGATAAATACCTGTGTAGCGGCGGCGGCTACTACGCGCAGCCCGGCGCGAAAGTGATCTATGACGATCAAGGCCCGGCCGAGGTTCACGGGCACATCGGCGTCGATACGGCTTATGAGGTCTCCTGCAACCAGTATTTCGCGCAGGCGGCGGTGAAGATGGGCGCGGAGCGTCTGCGCCAGGCCGCACAACTCATCGGCATCGGCGCATATGACACGCCGGAAGAGGCGACGCGCGCGCGCCGCCAGCCGGAACTCTGGAACGCCAGCAGCACGGCTCTGGCGCGCGCCCTCGCGCCGAGCGAGGCCACCATCGTGACGGGCGCGAAGATGCGCCCGTACGATCTCGCCATCGAAGGCTTCGGGCAAGGCTATGCCGGACAGATGACGCCGTTCCAGATGGCTCTCTCGGCCGCGGCCATCGCCAACCTCGAAGGCAAGTTGATGAAACCGAAGATCGAGTTTAACCAGCCGCCCGCCGTGTTCAATCAGGTCGTCTCGCCGGACAAGGCCGCCGACATGCGTCGCATCATGGGACTCGTCACGCAAGGCTCTTCGGGCACGGCGCGCGGCGTCTTCGGCCCCGTGCTGGCCGCAGGCGTCACCTCGGGCGGCAAGACCGGCACGGCGCAGAAGGACGTGCCCGAATACGACCCGAAAACGGGCGAGCCGAAGACCGTCAAGAAATACGAGCGCGACCGGCGCGGCAACATCATCCGCGAGTACCGGCAGATAGTAATTTCCGAGGAGAAGCGCATTGACAGTTGGTTTCTCTGCATCGCGCCGCTCGATTACCCGCAACTCGCGATGGCCGTCATCGTCGAAGGCGGCGGCTACGGCTCGAAGGCCGCCGCGCCCATCGCCGCCGCGCTCGTCCTGAAAGCGAAAGAGTTGGGCTTGCTCGGGCAAGCACCGGCCGCGCCGGGGCAGCCACAGACGCAGCCGCAGCCACAGGCGCAACCCGGCCAGCAGCAACGTCAGGCGCAACCCG
>DATCWB010000282.1:0-6138 GCA_036566625.1 Pyrinomonadaceae bacterium | reverse complement strand
CGCGCCCGTCGTCGGCCTGTTCGGCCCGACCGAGTGGTGGCGCAACGGCAGCCCGCGCGCAGCCGACATCTGCGTCGAACGCACGGACATCGGTTGTCGCACCGGTTGTCATCGCCGCGCGTGCTCGGCCTGGATTTGCATGGACATCGAGGTGGCGCGCGTTCTGGCGGCGGTGGACGAACGACTGGGACGCGTGAACGAGTCGAAGCGTGTGGAGGCATTGACGATTGCGTAGAGGCGGGACATGGGTGCAGCGTTGGCGCGTGCCGCTCGGATTTTTGACGGCGGCCATTTTTATCGTGCTGGCGAGGCCGCGCCCGCTGACACTCGCGGCAGGCGGCGCGGTGGCCGTCTGCGGGCTGCTCGTGCGCGCGTGGGCTTCGGGTCACATACGCAAAAACGACGCGCTCGCCGTCTCCGGCCCCTACGCCTATACGCGCAACCCGCTCTACCTCGGCACGTTCATACTGGGGTTGGGCTTCACGGTCGCGGCGGCGGGCGGCTGGGTGCTGTTCTTCGTGCTCGCCTGTCTCTTCGCGGCGTTGTTTTTGGGCATCTATTTGCCCGTCATGCGCGTCGAAGCCTTGACCCTCGCAAAGTTGTTCGGCGAGGACTACGAACATTACGCGGCGGCAGTGCCGCTACTCTTCCCGCGCCTCACGCCGTACGGCGGAGACGACAGGCGCGGCCTCAAGTTTGACATGAATCTGTACCTGCGCTATCGCGAGTATCGCGCCGCGCTCGGATTGCTGGTCGGGTGGAGCGTGCTCGCGCTCAAAGCTTTTCTGGTGAAGTGAAATTTCGGATGCCGTCTCGAACCTTAGCAATTTTAACCGCCCTGCTCGCGCTCTCGTGTGCCGTTGTGTTCGCGCGCCAGCCCGCAGCGACGAAGGCGGCGACGACGCCGACTAAAGACGCGGAGCGAGCAAGCACGCCGAAACCGCTCCCCTTCGCGCCGGACGAACAACTCACGTATGAAGGCGAGTTCTCCAAGTTGCTGCTGCGCGGCATCAACATCGCCGAGTTCAAATTCACGGTCGAGCGCGCGAAGACACCGGCCGTGCCCGAACGCGCGGGCGCATCCGCGCCTCCGGCGAATCTCATTTTCAAAGGCGACGTGGTCGCGCGCGGCTGGTTTCGCAAACTCTTCGGCATCGACTTTCACTACAACACGGAATCCGTCGTCGAGCCGACCTCGTTTCTCATCCTGAGCAACAGCACACGCGACGAACAGGGGCAACGGCTGCGCACGAGCGAGGCCGTCTTCGACCGCACACGCAACCTGCTGACGTGGACGCTGCGCAACCCGAAAGACCCGCAGAGCCAGCCGCGCGTCGTTACCGCGCCGCTCCAAAACGCCGCGCACGATCTCATCTCCGCCATCTACTTCCTGCGCACACAGACGCTCGAACCCGGCCGCACTCTGGAACTCGTCATCAGCGACTCGGGCGCGGTCTATCGCATCCCGGTCAAGGTCGGCGCGCGCACGAAGCGCATGAAAACGGTGGTCGGGCGCGTGCAGGCCGTCCGCGTTGACCTCGAAATTTTCGGCCCGGAGCGTCTGGTTGATCGCAAAGGTGAGATGACCCTCTGGATCACCGACGACGCCCGCCGCCTTCCCGTCCGCGCCCGCGTCAACACGGACATCGGCACGCTCGACATCAACCTCAAAAAAGTCTCGGGCGGCAACGCTCCCGGTTCACGCCGCTAACTCGCGCTCGACAACTATCGTCGGACGACCGGAAATATATCCGCGATGATGTGTAAGTAGTTTCTTACCCTCAGGCATCAACCTATGGACTACGTTATTTACGACATGACGGCCGAAGATTGGGAGGCTGTGCGCGCGATCTACCTTGAGGGCATCGCAACGGGCGTCGCAACTTTTGAGACTGACGCCCCGACGTGGGAGAAGTGGGACGCGGGACATTTGCGTCAGGCGCGCCTGGTGGCACGCGACGCGGCGGGCGCGGTGCTGGGGTGGGCGGCATTGAGTCCGGTGTCGGACAGGTGCGTGTACGGAGGGGTGGCGGAGGTGAGCGTCTATGTCGGGGAGGGTGGGCGCGGCCGGGGTGTGGGTCGAGCGTTGCTCGCCGCGCTCGTCGAGGCGTCCGAGCAGGGCGGCATTTGGACGTTACAGGCGGGCGTGTTCCCCGAGAACGAGGCGAGCATCAAGCTGCACCTCAGTTGCGGATTCCGCGAGGTCGGCAGGCGCGAGCGCATCGGGAAGTTGCACGGCGCTTGGCGCGACACTCTGCTATTGGAGCGTCGCAGCCAAAACGTCGGAACGACTTAATCAAAAGCGTCGGTGCGACTTGATCAAAAGCGTCCGGGCGAGTTGAGCTAAAGCGTCGGGACGACTTGAACCTGCGACGCCGACTCAAGTTCTCTCCGTTGCCTTTCCTATCCCGTCACGTTCGGCGAGAATGCGTCTATGACGATCAAGTTCAGCCGGCGACTCGCCATCGCGTTCGGCATCCTTGCGCCGCTCGGCGAAACCTTTCGCCGTTGGAGTACCTGGCGCGAGTGGCCGCCCAACCTGTTCGACGATTACATCATGGGGGCGTTTTTGCTCTACGGAGCGTGGCGTGTGGGGCGGGACGTTCGCGGCGGTCAGCGTTTCCTCGCGGCTGCATGGGCTTTCACTTGCGGCATGGGCTATTACAGTTTCTTCGGCCAGTTGAAAAGTTTGAGCCTGCACGAGGTTGATCCCGCGCCGATTCCTTCGGAATGGGTGGCGGTGATTAAAGGCGTGGGGCTGGCGCTCTCGCTGCTGGCTCTGGCGCTTAGTCTCAGGCGTTCGGCCGAGAGTCAATATTGAAAGACGAGACCCGGCGGCAACGACGCCGCCCGCTTTTGTTGACACCGCACGGGCAATCACTTACAACTAACTCGCTCTGCCATCAAGCCGCACACGCGCTTTTCCGATGCCGCGCATCGCAGGAGACGAGATGGATTTACGCGCCGATACCACGCTCGAAGAAACTCCCGCGACCCACGCCGCCGCCGCGACCACGCGCCTGCCGGACGCGCTCGACGACTCGATGCCCGCCGTCCTCAAACGCGACTTCATCAGCCTGCTCCTGCAATCACCGCACAGGCTCTATCTCTACTGGACGTTCGCACACGATCCGCACGTCACCCTGCGCGAGGCGTTCGGCCAGTTGGCCGCGCACTACCGGCTGGCCGTGCGTCTCGTCAACGTCGAGAGCGGCGAGGAATTTTTACAGGACGCATCGAGGGAACGCGCACAGTGGTTCGAGGTCTATCCCCGCCACGTCTATCGCGCCGAGGTGGGATTCCACGCGCCGGGTCGCCCGTTCGTCCGCCTGCTCTCTTCAAACGTGGTGACGACGCCGCGCGACCGCGCCTCCCACCTATCGGATGAAGCGGTGGAGTTTCAACTTGCGGCGGACGACTTCACAAGACTCCTCGGCGGCGCGGGCTACGAACGTTACGCGCGCGGACTCGCCGCAGACGCCGGAGGAGGAAGCACGAACGTCAATGCGCCGGGTGGCGGTGCGGTCGTCACGGCCGGGCGTTCGTACGCGGGCATGCATTCCGCGCGCGAAGGGGCGGACGAATACCCGCATCGCTGATACCTCGTGCCGCACGGATTTTTCAGTCTCATCCTCCACGCGCACCTGCCCTTCGTGCGCCACCCCGAACATCCCGAATTTTTAGAAGAAGACTGGCTCTACGAAGCCATCACCGAAGTCTACCTGCCGCTGCTCCAAACCCTCTCCGCGCTGCGAGAGGCGGGCGCGCGCCCGCGACTCGCCCTGAACCTCTCGCCCACGCTCTGCGAGATGCTCGCCGACCCGCTGCTGCAAACGCGTTACACGCGCCACCTCGAAAACCTCTCCGCGCTCGCCGAAAAAGAGATCGCGCGCACGAAGGCGACGGCGCGCCGCTTTCTCCCCTCCGCACGCATGTACGCCCGCGCCCTCGGCGCAACCAGACGACTCTGGCACGAAGTCTACGCGCGCGACCTCATACGCGGTTTTCGTGAACTTCAGGACGCGGGCGTCTGCGAGATCATGACCTGCGGAGCGACCCACGGCTTCCTCCCCCTTATCTCGACGGCGGAAGCGCGACGCGCTCAGATCGATGTTGCCGTCGCCAATTATCAAAAGCATTTCGGGCGTCGCCCGCGCGGCATCTGGCTGCCCGAATGCGCCTACGCCGAAGGCATCGAAACGCTCTTGGCCGACGCCCGGCTCGAATATTTCATCGCCGACACTCACGCCATCCTCTACGGCGAACCGCGCCCGCGTCACGGCGTATACGCGCCCGTCAAACTAGCGAACGGCGTCGTCGCGTTCGCGCGCGATCTGGAAACGAGCCAGCAGGTATGGAGTTCGCTCATCGGCTATCCGGGCGACGAACACTATCGCGAGTTCTACCGCGACATCGGCTGGGACGCGCCGCTCGAATACCTCCTCCCGCACCTGCACGCCGACGGAGCGCGCCGCCACCTCGGCCTCAAATACCATCGGGTCACCGGTCGCGACGTGCCGCTCTCCGACAAGCAGCCTTATCGCCCGCGCCGCGCTCTTCGTCGCGCCGCTGTCCACGCCGCACACTTCGTCGATGAGCGCATCAAACAATGCGCGCGCCAGCGCGAAGCCCTCGGCGGGCACGCGCCCCTCATCACTTCGCCCTATGACGCCGAACTCTTCGGCCACTGGTGGTTCGAGGGCGTCCACTTTCTTGAGCACGTCTTCCGCGAACTCGCGCGCCGCCGCGACGAGATCGAAACCCTCTCCCCCGCAGACTATCTGGCCGCTCACCCGCGCCTCCAGACTCAACGCCTATCCCCTTCCTCCTGGGGCGCGGAGGGCTACTACAAAGTCTGGTTGAACGACACCAACGCGTGGCTCTACCCGCAGCAACACGCCGCCGAAGCGCACATGACCGCGCTCGCGAATCGGCACGCCGCCGCGCCGCCCGACGCGCTCACTGCGCGCGCCCTCAATCAGGCCGCGCGCGAACTGCTTCTCGCCGAGTCGAGCGATTGGGCGTTCCAGATAGCGCATGCCACCACCGTCGAATACGCCGCGCGCCGCTTCCGTTCGCACATCGCGCGTTTTCACGCGCTCGCCACAGACATCGAACGCGGCGAAATCAACGCCGCCCGCCTCGCCGAAATCGAAGCCCGCGACAACCTTTTCGCCGAACTCGATTATCGCGTCTACCGCACCGGATGAAACTCCCGCTCATCATCGGCCATCGCGGCGCATCGGCCGTCGCCCCCGAAAACACGCTCGCCGCTTTCGAGCGCGCCCTCAGCGACGGCGCGGACGGCATCGAGTTCGACGTGCGACTCGCGCGCGACGGCGTGCCCGTCGTCATCCACGACGCCACGCTGCGGCGCACCGCTGGTATTGACGCTCCCGTAGCCGCGCTCTCATCCTCCGACCTGTCGGCGGTAGATGTCGGCTCGTGGTTCAACCGCCGCTATCCCGACCGCGCCGTGGATACGTATGCGCGCGAAAGCGTCCCCACGCTCGCGCGCGTGTTCGAGGCCGTCGCCCCGCGCTGCCGTCTGCTCTATGTCGAACTAAAATGCGAGGCGGGCGAAACGACGCCGCTCATCGAACAAGTCGTCGCGGAAGTTCGCGCACAGGAATTGGAGCAGCGCGTCGTGATCGAAAGTTTCACGCTCGCCGCCGTCGCGGAGGCGAAACGCCTCGCGCCGGACGTGCGCACGGCGGCCGCGTTTGAACGCCGTGCGGGACGCCCGCTCCTCGCCCCGCGCACCTTGCTCAAACGCGCGCTCGACTGCCGCGCCGACGAACTCGCGCTCTCGCGTTCGCTCGTCTCGCGCCGCATGGTCGAAGCGGCGCGCGCCGGCGGGTTGCAAACAGTCGTCTGGACGGTTGATCATCCGTCGTGGGTGCGACGCGCGAGCGCGCTCGGTCTGCGCGCCGTCATCACGAACGACCCGTCGAAGATGCGCGCGGCGCGCGATGAGTTTCTCAAACGCTAGCGACATCGGCGACGACGCGCGACACATGAAGATTTGAAACGACGGTCGGCACGACCGAGACGATTCCGCTTCCGGCATGACGAACTCCGCCTCCGCGAAAGATAAGATTTTCGTCCACGAACACTACGCGATCCACTACCGTCGCG
>DATCWB010000281.1:0-7453 GCA_036566625.1 Pyrinomonadaceae bacterium | reverse complement strand
TGCGGAGCGCGGCCTGTTCGGGCATGAGCCCCGCGGCGTCGAGCGTGCGCGCGTGGCGCGCGTCGAAGCAACGCGCGGCGAGCCAGTCGTCAACTTCTTCCGCATCGGCGAAGCCCGCTTCGATCCACACGCGCGCGACCGCATCGGGACTGGCGTCGCCGGGCAGCGCGTCGCCGCCGTGTCGGCTGAGCGTCTCGCCGATCAGGCGTAGGAGCGCGGCTTGTGCGTCGTGCGGCGGGGCGTTGTCGTTCGTCATAAAAGTCTTTTCAAGTTCGCGCGAATAATTGCAGTCGGCTAATCTATAGCCCGGACGCATCGCTTGCCAAGTGGGCGCGCGGGTGCGGCGCGAGGCGTCCGGGCGGGCGGGCAGAGAGACCCCCGCCGCGCGCTTCCATTTCGGCGTCGCGCGATTGCATAATGTCGCCACCGGGTTAGCGAGAGTTTTTAGAGGGTTATGACATTCACCACCATCGGCGTCGGGGGCTTTTCCTCGAACGCGGGCAAGACCACTTTGATGTGCGAACTGCTCCGGGTGTTACAGCCCGGTTGGGAGGCCGTCAAGATCACGCGCGGGCATTATCGTTCGTGCGGCAAAGACCCGCACGCGTGTTGCGTGAGCCATCTGCTGTCGGAAGAACCCCTGATTCGTTCGGGACGCGCGGAGACTTATGCGGCGGGCAAAGACACCGGAAGGTACTGGGACGCCGGGGCGTCGAACGTCCACTGGGTCGTCGTCACGGACAAGCAGGTCGAGCGCGGCGTCAGAACCGCGCTTGAGCGCGTGCGGTCGCGGGGCGTTCTCGTCGAGGGGACGAGTTTCGTGCAGTTCGTGGACGTTGATTTGATGTTGATGGCGGCGCGCGCATCGGGCGCGGAAAAGATCAAGCCTTCGGCGCGGCGCGCGCTCTCGAAAACCGATGCCCTCTACCTCTTCGACGAGGGCGAGGACGCGTTCGCCGCGCGCTCGCGTTTCGACGCATGGCGCGCTCGCTCGCCGGACGTGGATGCCTTGCACCCCCTGCCCGTCTACACGAGAGAGGATTTGCCGCGTCTCGTCGAACGCGTGCGAGGAATTCAACGCGGCGTCGCCGCCTGAGTTAAATTTCAACGAGCCGACCGGAGGAGGAAAACCATGTCAGATAAGGATCGTGAGAAGAAGGACGGGGAGCGCAAGGACGGGGATCGCGCGGAGATGCACGAGGCCGTCGCGGAGCGTGCGGCAGGGCAGAAGCCCGCCCAACTGCCGCGCGACAAATCGAACCATTTGATCGGCGACGACGAAACGGCCGAGCAGTTGAAAGATGACGTGAGCTAACATGCCATGCCGGGCGGCCAGGGCTACATCCACCAACTGAATTGTTCGAATGGCGGCGTGCCGAAACTTCCCGTCAGAGAAGCGCAACTGACGCCGACCGGCCTCTCCGGCGACCGCCAGCGATACCCGATCATTCACGGCGGGCCGCAGCGCGCGCTCTGCCTCTACTCGCTCGAAGTGATTCAGGCGTTGCAGGCCGAAGGCCACCCGATCTATCCGGGGTCAATCGGTGAGAACGTGACGGTCGCCGGTCTGGACTGGTCGGAACTCGCGCCCGGTCGCCGTCTCGCCCTCGGCGACGAAGTCGTCATCGAACTCACCTCTTACGCCAACCCGTGCCGGAACATCAGAAAATCGTTCGGCGACGGGAAGTTCAAACGCGTCTCGCAGAAAGAGCGCGCGGGCGAGTCGCGCCTCTACGCGCGCGTCATCCGCACGGGCAGGCTCGCCGTCGGCCAACAGGTGCGCGTGCTGGACGAAGATGTGGACGAAGAGACTCAAAGGTAACTCCGGTCGTGAATAACAACAGCGCGCTCATCCTGATCGACATCCAAAACGACTTTTGTCCGGGCGGCTCGCTCGCCGTGAAAGAGGGCGACGCGGTTGTGCCCCTGGTCAACGAACTGCAAAAGCATTTTGATTTGATCGTGGCGACGAAAGACTGGCATCCGGTGGGACATTCGAGCTTCGCATCGCTCTGGCCGCCGCATTGCGTGCAGGGGACGGCGGGCGCGGAGTTCGTCGCCGGGTTGGACACGAGCCGCGTCGCGCGCGTCTTCCTGAAGGGTACGGATGTGGAGATAGATTCCTACAGCGGCTTCTTCGACAACGAGCACCGGCGCGCCACCGGGCTCGGCGATTATTTGAAGGAGCGTGGCGTGTCCGATGTCTTTATCGCCGGGCTTGCCACCGACTACTGCGTGAAGTTCAGCGCGCTCGACGCGCGTATGCTCGGCTTCGACACGACGGTCGTCGCCGACGCCTGTCGCGGCGTGGAGGTACACGAAGGCGACACGGCGCGCGCCATCGAAGAGATGGCCGCCGCCGGGGTACGCATCACGGAGAGCCGCCGGTTACTCGATGCGCGGCAGGCGTCGGGCAGCCGGCAGCCCGCTTGAAAATTTAATTCAGCAACACGACCGACCAACAGGAGGAACTCGATGCGACGCACTTACATGCTTCTCGCCACGCTCGCCATAATCACGCTCTCCGGCGGCTGCACCTCGGAGAGAGTCAACTCGCCCGCCAACGCCAATAGCACGAACACAGCCAACACGGCGGGCGTCGGCAACAACAGCACCGGCAGCAGGGAAGGGATCGGGCCGAGGGACACCGGCATCGGCGGCACGAGCGAGGGCAACACCAACGCGACCGTCAAAGGCAATTCCAATGTCGAACCGACGGGCGTCAACAGGAACGCCGGGCAGGGCGGGAGCGGGAATGCCAATAGACCCTGATATGCCTTGAAAGCGGTCGGCAAAACCGGCCGTTAAAGAACGAAGCCGCGAAGTTGACTCGCACGAGTCAACTTCGCGGCTTCGTTCTTTAACGGCCGGACGCCTGTTAGTGCTGGACGCCTTCGATGAAGGCTTTCAGGAGGCGTGAGCGCGACGGGTGGCGCAACTTGCGCAACGCCTTAGCCTCGATCTGGCGGATGCGTTCGCGTGTGACGCTGAAGTCTTTGCCCACCTCTTCGAGCGTGTGCTCCTCGCCGACGGGGCCGAGGCCATAGCGCATCTTGATCACCTTCTCTTCGCGCGGCGAGAGCGTCGCGAGCACTTCGTCCGTGATCTCTCTGAGGTTCGCCGCCACGACCGAGTCGGCCGGGTTGACGCGTCCCTTGTCTTCGATGAAGTCGCCGAGGTGCGAATCCTCCTCTTCGCCGATGGGCGTCTCAAGCGAAATGGGTTGCTGCGCCAGTTTGAAGACGCTGCGCACCTTCGAGACGGGCATGTCAACCTTCTGCGCGATCTCCTCGCTCGTCGGCTCGCGCCCGAGTTCCTGCACGAGAGCGCGCGAGGTGCGCACGAGTTTGTTGATGGTCTCGATCATGTGGACGGGGATGCGGATGGTGCGCGCCTGATCTGCAATGGCGCGCGTGATCGCCTGCCTGATCCACCACGTCGCGTAAGTGCTGAACTTGTAGCCGCGCCGCCAGTCGAATTTCTCCACGCCGCGCATGAGTCCGATGTTGCCCTCTTGAATGAGGTCGAGGAACTGCAAGCCGCGGTTCGTGTACTTCTTCGCAATCGAGACGACGAGGCGCAGGTTCGCTTCCGTCAACTCGCTCTTGGCCTCGATGGTCTCGGCGACGCTGCGCGCGATTGATTGGTGCGAGCGTTTGATCTCAAGGACGGAGACCTGATGCTCGGCCTCGATCTCTTTGAGCCGCTTTTTGGCCGAAGAGATGTGCTTCTTGAAGTCCTTCTCCTGCTCGGGCTTGATGCGCTTGGCGTGCAGTTTCTCGGTGTACTTCTCGATCTCGCGCTCGGCCGTGCGGATATCCTTGTGGACGGCGGCGATGGCGTCGATGAGACGTTGGCGCGTCGCGTCCTTGAGCGTGAGTTGCTTCATCTCCTGCGCGATCTCTAAGCGCGCTCCGGCCACCTTGCGGCGCAGGCGCATCAGTTTCTTGCTGCGCTTGCCGCGCGTCACCTGCTGCTCGGCGCGGAGTTTCTCCCAGTCTTTCAAGCCCTGCTGAAAGAGCACGTTGATCTTCTCGATGCCTTCGAGCGTCCAACGTTGATACTCTTCGGTCTTGTCCTCGAGGTCGGCCACGTCGGCCTGATCGGCAAACGCCACCACGTCGCGGATGCTGAGCATCCCGGCGTCAATGTCCTCGCCGATCTGCAAGAGTTCTTTGAGGGCGATGGGCGAGCGCGCCAGGGATTTGTGCGTGCGGTTCTGGCCGCGTTCGATGCGCTTGGCGATGGAGACTTCCTGCTCGCGCGTCAGGAGCGGGACTGTGCCCATCTGGCGCAGGTAGGTGCGCACGGGGTCGCTCGATTTGTCGTCCACCCCGGCCGAGAGGTCGAGTTCGTCTTCGGCGTCGAGCGGGTCGTCCGTCTCGTCGGCGGCGACGGCGGCAACCTCCTCGATCAGGAGTTCGTCCGAGTCGGCTTCGGTCAGGCTCGCGCCGCCGAGTTTTTGTAAAACGTCTTCGAGTTTACTGGTGGAGATGGCGTCGTCGTGCTGCTCCTCGCCGACCCCGTCGAAAGAAAGGTATTTGTCGCCGCCACCGAAACCTACCGGGCGAAGGCCGTCGTCCGCTCTGTCCTTCTCAATCATACTTGCCATTAACCTCTGCGCTTACCGCTCTTTAGCGCACGATGCGTGAAAATGCCGCCTCTACGATAAACTATTTAATAAAGCCGCGTTGTCCGCTAGCATAAACTCCTTCGGCGTGCGAGGCAACCCCCTTTGAGCCGCACTACTGGTACGAATTAGATGAGATGAAAGATTAAAAAGTTTTATCGCGCGGGAAATTAACTGCTTTGTGTGAGGGAAGTAAGGCGTAAATCCAACAAAACACTGGCGAAACGAATCCGAAAGGGTCACGGGGAACGACCTCTGCAAAGAAACGACTATTAAGGTTCACCGCAGCACAGGCGACCGAAAAAAGTGCCGGGGATGCGGGGGCGCGCCGCGCGAGCAGTGGCGGGGCGGCGTGGGTGGGCGCGGGGCGCGAGGACTCAGGAAAACTGGATGCGCTGCCAGACGGCTGTCTCGTCCGGGAACGAGATGCCTTCTTCTTCGCGGAGCGAACTGGCCGAGACGACGATGGTTTCAACGTCGTGGTATACGTCGTCGCAAGGGGGGCAGTCGCCGAGATGCTGGCGCACCCCGTCTCGTTGCGGTTCGTCGAGCGCACCGGCGTGGTATTCGCTGAGCAGTTCTAAACTTTCTTCACATTCCATTTGAGGGTCTCTCCCGGAGGGGTCTTAAAATTTCTGGCGCACTTAAGATGCTAATTTTGCGCGGCCTGTCGCCTGATGAGGTCTCTTAATTTTAAACGTGCCTTGTGCAGTTGTGATTTACTCGTGCCCGTCGAGCAGCCGAGCATGCGCCCGATCTCCTCGTGTTCGTAGCCCTCCACGTCGTGCAGGACGAACACGCTGCGGTAGCCGGGCGGCAATTCCGAGATGGCTTTCTCCAGCGCGATGCGGTCTACGATGGGCATCTTGTCCTGATTCTCCGTGCCGCGCACGATCTGAACGGGCGTCTCGCCCTCCATCGTCAACAACTCGGAGCGCGTGCTGCTCTTGCGAAAGTACATCAGGACGTGGTTGACCGTCATGCGGTGCAGCCAGGTGGTGAAGGCCGAGTCGCCGCGGAAACTACCGATCTTGTTATAGAGATGGATGAAAACCTCCTGCGTGAGGTCTTCGGCGGTCGAGGGGTTCGTGGTCATGCGCAGGCACAGGGCATAGACGCGCCGGAAGTGGCGATGATACAACTGCTCGAACGCCTCGCGGTCGCCCGCCGCGCTTCGCTGCGCGAGTTCAATATCCGTATCTTTCGACTTTGTTTCGGTCGCCACTTCGTTCGTTTCCGCTGCGCTCATGTTTTGCCCCTTCATTGTCCGTCGATCTTCCGGCGTGCGCGCCCGAATGTCAACCGCGAACCGCAGAGGTTAGTTTGAATGTGTGGTGAAAGTTTTGCGGCGAGCCGGGGAAGAGTATAATAGCGTGCAAGCTAAGCAGGGCGCGTCTCCCGTCGCGAAAGCCATCTCTTAAAAGTAGAAATGAAAACGCCGATGTCCCCATGCCTCGTCCGTCCCCTCGTCGCCGCCGTGTGTCTCGTCGTCGCCACCCTGCTGTGGTGTGGAGGCGCACAGGCGCGTGGCTGGACGAGCGTGAGGTCGGAGAATTTCGTCGTCGTCAGCAACGCGGGCAAGGCCGAGGCAGAGAGCGCCGCCGCGCGTCTGGAAGAACTCCGCGCGATCTTTTCGCGTTTGCAGGCGCAGGACGCGTTCGACGTGTCCATCCCCGTCAACGTCATCCTCTTTCAGAACGGCAGCGACTACGAGTTCTTCAAGCCCGTCTACGGCGGCGACCTGCGCCGCGACGTGGCCGGCTATTTTCAATTCAGCCCTGACGTGAACTACATCACGCTCTCGCTCGATGCCGGGAGCGGGCGCGACCCGCTCTCCGTGCTCTGCCATGAATACGTCCACGCGCTGGTGAGGAACAACTACGCGGGCGCGCCCATCTGGTTCAACGAAGGGCTGGCACAGTATTACTCCGAATTCGAGTTGTCCGGCGACAGGCGGCGCGTCCGCCTGGGGCGCGAACTCACGCACCGCCTCGACTCTCTGGCGCGCGCCGGGTTGCTGCCGCTCAGGACGCTTCTGTCGGCCGACGCTTCCTCCGCACACTATCAACAGCACGACAAGCACGCCCTTTTCTACGCGCAGTCGTGGGCGTTCGTCCATTACCTCTTGAGCGACCGGAGCGGCGCGCGGCAAGCGCAACTCGCGCGTTATCTCGAACTCGCAGGGGCGGGCAAATCCGTCGAAGAGAGTTTCCGAGAGGCGTTTAAAGTTGACTTCGGGCAGATGGAGAGCGCGCTCGCCGCCTATGTTCGCGCCGCGCGCTACGTCGAACGCAGCGAAACTTTCGACGCGCCCGTGCCATCGGGCGCGAAACTGTTGAGCCGCGCGCTCGCCGACGCCGAAGCGCAAGCCGCGCTCGGCGACCTGCTTCTGCACACGAACCGCCCCGACGACGCCGAAGAATATCTCACACGCGCGTTGAAAATGGACGCGAACCTCGCCCCGGCGCACAGTTCGCTCGGCCTCATGCGTCTGCAACAAAATCGCCTCGGCGAAGCGAGAGAGCATCTTGAGCGCGCCGTCGCCCTCGCGCCCGAGAATTATCTCGCGCATTTTTATTACGCCGATCTGCTCAGCCGCGAGGGTCTGGAGACGGAGAAGACCGTGGCGGGCTACGCGGCGACGACGCGCCTCATCCGCGCCGAACTCAAAAAAGTGATCGCGCTCGCGCCGAACTTCCTCGAAGCCTACGCCCTTCTCGGTCGTATAGACCTCGAACGCAGCCCGCGCGTGGATGAGACCTTCGCGCTGCTCGGCCACGCCGCGAAGCTCTCGCCGCTCCGGCAGGAGTTCAAGTTGCTGCT
>DATCWB010000280.1:0-10641 GCA_036566625.1 Pyrinomonadaceae bacterium | reverse complement strand
GAGCAGCGCGGCCGGATCGGACGGCGCGCGGTGGCGGCGGTCGGCGCAAGCGTCGGGGAAAATTTGCGCCCGCGCGTGGACAAGTTGCGCGAGGCTTCGACGGTCGTGTTAGACGAGGCGGCTGATGATCCGGGCTTGCGTTTCGTCATCGTCGCCGCCCTGCTCTTTCTCCTCTTCCTCTTCATCTTCCTCTTCAGCTACATCCTCGGTTAAAGCGGCGAACATCTTTCTATGGAATATTCACAGGCGGAAATCTTGCAGACCGTGCGGATGACCGAGATGGAGCACTTAGACGTGCGCACCGTCACGCTCGGCCTCTCTCTGCGCGACTGCGCGGGCGATTCCATCGAGCGCACGGCCGAACGCGTGCGCGCCAAGATCGAGCGCACGGCCGAGCGGCTCGTCTCAACCGTGGACGAGATCAGCGGCGAACTCGGCATCAGCGTCGCCAACAAAAGAATCTCCATCACGCCCGCCTCGCACATCGCAGGAGGCGCACGCAGCGTCGCCGATTGCTTGAAACTCGCGCGCGCCATTGACGAGGCGGCGACGCGCGTCGGCGTCGATTTCCTCGGCGGCTATTCCGCGCTCGTGCAAAAGGGCTGGACTAACGTCGAAGACGTTTTTCTCGCCTCGATCCCCGAAGCGTTGGCGACGACGAAGCGGCTCTGCTCGTCGGTCAACGTTGCGACGACGCGCGCCGGAATCAACATGGACGCCGTCGCACGCGTCGGGCGTCTGATCAAAGAGGCGGCGGAACTGACGCGCGACCAGGGCGGATTGGCCTGCGCGAAGTTCGTCTGCTTCGCCAACGCCGTCGAGGACAACCCCTTCATGGCGGGCGCGTTTCACGGGGTCGGCGAATCCGAGGCCGTCATCAACGTCGGCGTGTCGGGGCCGGGCGTCGTCAATCATGCCGTCCGGCACGCGCCGCGCGACCTGCCGCTGCACGAACTCGCCGAACTGATCAAAAAACTCTCCTTCAAACTCGCCCGCGCCGGCGAACTCGTCGGGCGCGAGGCGGCGCGCCGCCTCGGCCTGCGCTTCGGCATCATCGATCTCTCGCTCGCGCCGACGCCCCTGCGCGGCGATTCGGTCGCCGAGATCATCGAAGCCTTCGGGTTCGAGCGCGCGGGCGCGCCGGGAACGACCGCCGCGCTCGCGCTTTTGACCGACGCGGTGAAGAAGGGCGGCGTGATGGCTTCGAGCGCGGTGGGCGGCATGAGCGGCGCGTTCATCCCCGTCTCGGAAGACGCGGCAATGATCGACGCGGCGCGCGTCGGCGCGCTCAGCCTGGAGAAACTGGAGGCATGGACGAGCGTCTGCTCGGTCGGCCTCGACATGATCGCCGTGCCGGGCGCGACCTCTGCCGAGACCATCGCCGCCATCATCGCCGACGAGATGGCAATCGGTGTCGCGAACTCGAAGACGACCGCCGTGCGCATCATCCCCGCGCCCGGCCGCGTGGTCGGCGACATGGTGGAGTTCGGCGGACTGCTCGGCACCGCGCCCGTCATGGCCGTCAACAGTTTCAACTGCGCCGACTTCATACGTCGCGGCGGCCACATCCCCGCGCCGATCCATTCGCTGAGGAATTAAATACGGAAGTGGTGCGGCGTCCGGCTGGCGGGAGTATGATGTTGAAGAACAACATCACGAGGAGCGTTTGATGAAATTAACTATCGAACTTGATCGGGAGGACGACGGCCGCTGGATTGCGGAAGTGTCAGACCTGCCGGGCGTGTTGGCTTACGGGCAGACACGCGAGGAGGCTGTGGCGCGCGTACAGGCGTTAGCTTTCCGGGTGCTGGCGGATCGGCTTGAACATGGCGAAAGCGAGCCGGAGTTGATGAGCGTCTCGTTTCTTGCGGCATGAGCACATGGCCTTCGACAAAGGCGCGGCTGGTCTTAACTGCGCTGCTGCGCATCGGCTGGCGCATCAAACGTGAGTCGGGCGGTTCACACCGGATTCTTTCACGCACCGGCTGGGCTGACGTGGTTTTCTCCTTCCATGATAAAGAAGAGATCGGCCCGCGAATGCTGGCGCGCATAGCTAAAAGAACCGGCCTGACACCGGAAGATTTATGAACTGTGTCTTTCAAAGTAGCCGCGGCGGCCACATCCCCGCGCCGATCCATTCGCTGAGGAATTAGTAAGGAGAGTTTAACGTCGTGGCTTTGTCGTGTTGGCCGGAAGTTCGTCGCAGGCGTCTCGTGAGCATGGGGCGAGGGTTCGCGCTGGGGCTTATCGTGTTGTTGTCGTTGCCGGGCGCGGCCTCTGTCTGCGCGCAGGAAACTCCGGCGGGGCAGATGCGGCTCGGCAAGATCGAAGTGGCCGGATTGCAGCGTGTGACCGAGGCGCAGGTGGTCGAGGCGAGCGGGCTGGAGATCGGGCAGCAGGTGGATGTGGCCGCGCTCGACGCCGCCGCCGAACGCCTGCTCGGCACGGGACTCTTCACCCGTCTGGGTTATCGCTACCGCACGAAGGGCGTCGAGGCGGTGGTCACGTTCGAGGTGGAAGAGTCGAAGGCGGAGCGCAACATTCCGGTCGTCTTCGACAACTTCGTCTGGTTCACGGACGAAGAACTCGTGCGCGCCGTGCGGAGCGAACTGCCGACGTTCGACGGGAAAGCGCCCGAAGCGAGCGGCTCGGTGGCAAGCATCACGCGCGCCCTTGATCGACAGCTTCGCGCGCGGAAAATCGCGGGGCAGGTGGACTACATGCCCTCTGCGGACATGGCGGGCGGCAACGCGAAGCACGTCTTCAGCGTGAAGGGCGTGAGCGTTCCGGTCTGCGTGTTGCAGTTTCCGGGCGCGTCGGCGGTCGCGGAAAAAGAGTTGGTTGACAATTCTACCCCGGTGCTCAAGTCCGACTACTCGCAGGAGTTCGTCGAGGGATTCGCGGAGGGCACGCTCAAGCCGCTCTACTGGCAGCGCGGACACCTGCGGGCGACGTTCGGACGCCCGCGCGCGGTAATGCTCGACGCGGGCGCAGATAAATGCGCGGGCGGCGTGAGCCTGAGCGTGCCCGTCGAAGAGGGGTTGGCTTACTCCTGGGAGCAGGCGGTGTGGGCGGGCAACACCGCGCTGACGACGGCGGAACTCGACGCCGCGCTCGGGATGAAGACGGGCGAGATCGCCGACGGCCTGAAAATCAATAAAGCCCTCAGAGAAGTGCGCGAGGCTTACGGGCGCAAAGGTTATATCTTTCTGAGTCTCAAGCCCCGGCAGGAATTTGCAGACGCGACCCGGCGCGTGACATACGGGTTCGACATCAGGGAGGGGGCGCAGTTTCGCATGGGCACGCTCAGGGTCAGCGGCCTCGCGGCGGCGGACACAAACCAGCTCAAAGAAAAATGGGCGCTCAAACCGGGCGACGTTTACAACGCGTCTTACGTGGACGAATTTTTGAAAAAGAATCTGATGGCCGTCGCGCGCCCCGGCACGATGCAGAAACTCGAAACATCGGCGAAGCCCGACCGCCAGAAGTTGACCGTTGACGTGACGCTCGATTTCAAATGAGTCATCGCCCGATGCACCGCGAGCGTATATAATCGGCGGACTCGGAAAACCTGTGAGGAAACTTTATGGATGCGCTCGGCATGGTGGAATGTATGGGACTCGTCGCGATGATCGAGGCGGCGGACGCGATGGTGAAGGCGGCGAACGTAGAACTCGTCGGTTACGAGAAGATTGACGCGGGGCTGGTGACGGCCATCGTGCGCGGCGAGGTGGGAGCGGTGCGCGCGGCCGTGGACGCGGGCGCGGCCGCCGGCGCACGCGTCGGCAAGGTCGTCGCCACGCACGTCATCCCGCGCCCGCACGCGGAGGTGGACGAAGGTCTCCCGGTGCTCCGCACCGGCGAGACGACGCGCAAGAAGATCAGCGGCTCGGTCAGGGGAAAATAATGACAAGTGACAGGTGACAAGTGACAAGATGAAGACAAGCTCTTTAGTTTTAACTTGTCACCTGTCACCTGTCACTTGTCACTTATCACTTCCGGGTTGGGAATGAAGCGATAGCCGACGCCGCGCACGGTCAGGAGATGGCGGGGCTTGGCCGGTTCGACCTCGATATACTTGCGCAGGCGCACGATGAAGTTGTCGATGGCGCGCGTGTCGGTGTCTTCGCGCAGGTTCCAGACTTCTTCGAGCATTGATTTGCGCGAGACGGCGCGCCCGGCGTGGCGAATCAGGTGACGCAACAAATCCGCTTCCATCAGGGTCAGCCGCACCGTCCGATCCATCACGCGCAACTCCAGCGCATCGAAGTCAATCGTCTTCCCGTCAAACTCGAATAGTTCTTCGGCCGCCCTGCGCGCCGCCGCGTCCGTCAGGTCTTCGTCAGGCGCGTGTGTCCGGTCGTCGCCGCGCGCGCGCGCGTCCGCCGCCGCTACCTGCTCCCGATCCAGATGAAGCCACTGGCGGCGGCGAAGCAGGCCGCTCAGGCGCGCGAGAAGGATGGCGAGTTCGAAGGGCTTGGGGAGGTAATCGTCCGCGCCCGCCTCGAAGCCGCTAAGCACGTCTTCGGCGCGGCCGCGCGCCGTCAGCATCAGGATGGGGACGAACTGCCCGGCCTGCCGCAGTTCGGAGGCGACGGTGAAACCGTTGATGCCGGGCAGCATCACGTCGAGGATGACGACATCGAAACGAGGCGCGTCGGCGGCAGTCAATTTAGCGAGCGCGGTCTCGCCGTCGGCGAGCGTCTCGACGCGATAGCCTTCGGCTTCGAGGTTGAAGCGCAGGCCGTCGGCCAGATGCTTCTCGTCTTCGACGATGAGGACGCTCGCTTTCACCTGACCTCCGCGCGCGGCAAGAGCACCGTGAAAGTGCTGCCGCGCCCCACGCCTTCGCTCTCGGCGTAGACGCGCCCGCCGTGTTTCTTAACCAGAGATTGCACGATGAAGAGACCTAAGCCCGTGCCCTTGAAGCGCGCCATGAGGCGGCCGGGCACGCGATAGAAACGCCGGAAGATGCGCTTGAGTTGCGCCTGCGGAATCCCGATGCCCTGATCGCGCACGCGCACGGCCAGACGCCGCGCGTCAATCGTCATCAACTGCACGGAGACGCGCACCTCGTCGGGCGAATACTTGACGGCGTTATCGAGCAGGTTCGAGATGACGGCGCGCAGTTCGTCGGCGTCGCCGCGCACGAGCGGACGCTCGCCGTTTCTGAATTTCTCGGCGTAGCTGAACGCGCCTTCGGAAAGCTGGGGGTAGCGCGTGCCGGCGAGTTCGAGCGAGTCGCGCACGATTTCGGCGAGGTCGATGATGGGTTCGCTCTTGCGCTTGAAGCGTTCGCCGCCGCCGCCGCTCTGCCCGGCGCGCAAAACCTGTTCGACGGTGTGGAGCAGGCGGTCGCTGTCGGCGAGCATGACGGCGTAAAACTCGCGCCGCTGCCTGTCGTCCACATCGCGCGTCTGCAAGGTTTCGAGGTAGAGGCGGATCGAGGCGATGGGCGTTTTGAGTTCGTGCGTGACGGCGTTGATGAAGGCGTCGTGCTGTTCGTTGCGCCTGATTTCGCGCACCAGGAACGTGGTGTTCAGGACGAGCCCGGCGATGATGACGCTGAAGAAGATGATGCCGAGGACGAGCATCGCCACCTCGCGCCAGTTCAACAGAACCCAGCCGACGTTCAAGGCGACGGCCAGCGCGACCAGACACGCGCCGAGCGTGATGAAGAAGGCCGTGGATTTGCGGCGGCGACCGGAAAGGCGCATGCGCCTATTGTAAGGAAGCGTGGGGCAAATGCGAAAGGGGAAAGGGATAAAGCATAGGGGAAAAGGGAAAAGGGGAAAGGGGAAAAGTTGAAAGCAAGTGTCGCACGATGAGCGCGCCCTCCTGCTTCTACCTTTCCCCCTTCCCCTTTTCCCGATCTCTTACTAAGCGGCTTGCGAAAGCGCGGCCGCGTTCGGGTCGTCTTCCTCGTCGGGTCTGTCGCCCGTCTGGCGCGGGAGGTGTTTGATGTCGTGGGCGAGGCCGAGCAGTTGGAGGGCGCGGATGCCGTACCAGTTCATGTCGATCTCGTACCAGTGATAACCGTGGCGCGCGGCGCGCGGGTGCGCGTGGTGGTTGTTGTGCCAGCCTTCACCGAAAGTCAGGATGGCGATGATCCAGTTGTTGGTCGAGTCGTCTTCGGTCTTGTAACGCTTCGTGCCCCAGAGGTGCGTGGCCGAGTTGACGAGCCAGGTCGCGTGCAGGCCGAAGGTGGTGCGCAGGAACATGCCCCAGAAGAAGACAGACCAGCCGCCGAAGACCAAGAGCAACACGCCGAGCACGACGACGGGCACATAGAAATATTTCGAGAGCCAGACGTGAAAGGGGTCTTTCATCAAATCGGGCACGTAGCGGCGAAGCGTCACCTCGTCGTGCTGCTGCGCCGTGCCGGTGAGAATCCAGCCCATGTGCGCCCACCAGGTGCCGTCGCGGGGCGAGTGCGGGTCGCCGGGGCCTTCCGTGTGCGCGTGGTGGATGCGGTGCGTGCCGACCCACTGGATGGGGCCGCTTTCGAGCGTGAGCGTGGCGCAGACGGTCAGGAAATACTCGACCCACTTGGGCGTCTTGAAACCGCGATGCGTGAGCAGGCGGTGATAGCCCATGCCGATGCCGAGACTGCCGGAAACCCACCACAGCGCGAGCGTCACGAAGAGCGCCGTCCACGAAAACATAAAGAGCGCGGCGATTGCGCCGAGGTGAAAGATGATCATCGTGATCGCCGTTGACCAGTTGATCTTCCCGTTACGCTGCGCGGCCACCTGCTGCGCGCTCATGCCCTGCATTGCCATAATTTTTACTCTTCCCTTGTTGTTTCCCGGTGGAAATTGCTCAAACTTCTGCTCGCCGGTATTTTGATGTTGGGGGCGAGAGTTATCGTAGCAGGCGTGGGGCGGGATGAATGTAAAAGTTATGTAATAGGCACGGGGCGGGGCTAAAAATCGAGGGAAATGCCGAGTTGCGCGCCGAGACGCGGGCTGGCCGAGTAGCGACCCGCCACGAGGCCGAAATCGAGCGTGAGATTTTCCCGCAGGATGTAGTTTCCGCCGAGTTGTGCCTGTAGTTGTCCCTTGCCGAGACCGGCGTTGCGCGCCTGCGCGCCGTTCAACTCCGCGCCGAGTTGGAGTCTGGGCGTGAATTCACGGATGACGGACGTGCCGCCCGTGTAGACCGTGCCGCGCGTCTTGAGGCCGACCGCGCCGGTCACCGTGTTGCCGGAAAAGATGACGCCTGCGTTGAGACGGTACTTCATGCGCCGCGTGACGGACTTCTGCAAGACGCCGTTCAGAGAGAGATCGGCGACGCCGCTGCCGAGGCCGCGCCGCGCGCTGCCGGTCGGAATCTCGACCGCGCCGCTCAGGGTCAGGGCGGGGCGGCGCGAGCCTTCGCGCTCTTGCAGGAAGTTATACTTGGCGGAAAGATTGGCGTCGCCGAGGCCGAAGACGGTGCGCGGTGTGCCGGCCTCGCGCGCGTTGAAGATCGTGATGAGCGGGGCTTCGAGGCTGATCTCGACGTGCGGTAAAAGCCCGTAGGCCAATTCAAAGCTCGCCGTGTTCTGCTTGAGGCCGGGGAAAGCGTCGCGTTGCAGAAGGTCGAACGCGTTGCTGAACTCGAAATGAAATCTGCCCCTGTCCGTTACGTCCGCGTCGTCGGTGACGAAAGGTTGCTGGGCGTGCGCCGCCGGCGTGGCGAAGAGAGCGATCCAGAGCGGAAACAGGGCGGAGAAGGCGCGGCGGACAATCTTCGGCGCGCGGTGCGGCAGAGTCGGTATCATCGATCTGGGTGCGGGTCGGTGAAAGAATTCGCTTGCAAAACTTCACGCGGCAGTATACTCAATATCGACTTTTTGCGAGAGGGAAAATGAATTGATCAGGACAGTGTGCCTCAACACGCAGACGAAGTCTTTCTCCAACGACTGCCTCGCGGCCGACATCAGCGAACTTCGCATCGAGCCGCAAAACATCGTCTGGGCGGACGTGACCGACCCGACGAGCAGCGACTTCGAGGAGTTGGCCGAGGAGTTCGGCTTCCACCATCTCTCGATTGAAGACTGCCGCAACGAGCACCAGCGGCCGAAGATCGAAGAGTATGCCGGCTACTACTTCATCGTGCTCTACGAGGCCGAACTCGCCGGGGCCAACGACCGGCTGGAGTTGCGCGAGTTGAACATCTTCCTCGGCAAGAACTTCCTCGTCACCGTCCACAGCCGCCCCATCCGTGCCATCGACACGGCCTCGCGCATCTGGCACGAGTGGACGGATCGCGCGGAATACGGCTCGGGGGTGCTTGCCTACATTCTGATTGACGCGATTGTTGACGACTACCTGCCGCTCCTGGACGTGGTGAGCGACCGCATGGACGACCTGGAAGATTCGATCTTCGGCGAGTTTCGCCCGGAAGCCATCGAAGAGATTTTCGCCATCAAGAAGAAACTGCTCTACCTGCGCCGCTCGATCACGCCGCTGCGCGACGTGTTCAACGTGCTGCTCCGGCGCGAGCAACCCATCTTCCCACGCGAGACGCACGTCTACTTTCAGGACGTGTTCGACCATCTCATCCGCGTCTCGGACACCATTGACAATTTGCGCGACATGCTCAGTTCGACGATGGACGCCTACCTCTCCGTGTCCGGCAACCGCATGAACCAGATCATGAAGCGGCTGACTTCCATCTCGACCATCCTGATGTCCGTCACGCTGGTCGCCGGAATCTACGGGATGAACTTCGATAAAATGCCCGAACTGAAATGGGAGTACGGTTACGTCTACGCGCTGCTCTCGATGGTCGGCGTGGGCCTCGCGCTCTACGTGTTTCTGAAAAAGGTGAAATGGCTATGACGATCAGACACCCCCTGCGCGACCGCCACAAAAAAAGGAAGAAGGGCGACACGGCGCAACTCGCGGCCCAACTCGCGCCGCTCGAAGAGCAGGACAAGCGCGCCGCACAGCGTCAGGGCGGAGGCGGCGCGAATCAGAACGGCGGCCGCCTGATTCAGGAGCAGGGTGCGCTCATCGTGAATACGGATAATTTGAATCTCCCGAGGGAACTCACCGAAGCGGGCAAGGGGAGAGTTTGGGACATCGAGCCGGTCGTGATCGTGATCGTCGGCGCGATGCTCGTCTTCATCGCCTTCATCGCGTGGCAGATTTCGCTGATGCCTTAGGCGGCGATAAAAGCGAAACGATGAAGTCAGAACGATGAACGCGGAATGAAAGCAACTTGTCCTTCATTCCGCGTTCATCGTTCTGACTTCATCGTTTGTTGCTTACGGCCGCTTGCTTGAGGTGGAAGTTGTGCTTGCCGGGGTCGTTGCGGCGGGCGCGTCGCCGCCGCCGCGCGGCGCAGTGTAGCCGGGGCGCGTGATGGCGATGCGCTTGTCGCGTTTGCCCGCGTCTTCGATGCGGACGTTCACCTTGCGGAACGTGCCGTCGCGCCGCTTGTTGGTCGGGCTGTAGCTGACGACGTACTGCGTGCGCAGATCGCGCGTGATCTCGTCGGCGATGCCGGGAAGTTCGGTGAGCGACGTGGGGTAGAAGGCGCGTCCGCCCGTCTCGGTGGCGAGTTTGTTGAGCAGGCTGACGGCCTTATCCTTCGAGCTTTTGCGTATGAAGCCGCTCTCGGTGTCGAGTTCGTTGACGAAGCCGATGACGTAAATCTGCACGTCGTTCTCGCGCAGAAACTCGAAGAGTTCGGCCTGCTTGTAGTAACTGCTGCGGTCTTCGCCGTCGGTGACGAGGATGAGCGCGCGGCGACGCTTGTCGCTTAAGGGATCGCCCTTTTTGTGTTTCCCGACGTGTTCGGCGGCGAGGTACACGGCGTCGAGTACGGCGGTCTGCCCGCCCTCTGTGTGCATCTTGTCCATCGCGTCGAACAGGTCGTCCTTGCTCGCGGTGAAGTCCTGCAAGATGGAGATTTCGTCGCTGCCGACGAAGCGTTGGAGAAACGTCTCGTCACCCGTTTTGTTCTGCTCGATGATAGTGCGCGTCGCGTCGATCACTTTCTCCAACTGCGTCTTCATCGAGCCGGAATTGTCCACGACGAGGCCATAGCTGATCGGCACTTCGGCGCGCGTGAACGAGAAAATCTGCTGCGGCACGCCGTCCTCGAACACCTTGAACTCGTCCTGCCTGACATCGTTGACCGGACGGTTCGCGCGGTCGATGACGCGCACGTTCAGGTTCACGAGGCTCGTGTCCACCTTCACGATCTCTTCGGGGTCAACTTCCTCCCCCGCCGCCTCCGCCGGGGTGGGCGAGGGATTCGCGGCGGGCGTCGGCGTCTGGTGCGGCTGCTGCGGCGTCTGCAATTGCGGGACGGGGGTGGGGACGGGCGTCGGTCTGGGCTGCTGCGTCTGTTGCTGCTGCGTGCCGCCCACGCGGCGCGGGCGCGAGTCGTCGGCCGCCGTCGTCCGCTGGGCGTGCGTCGTCGAATCGGCGAAACTGAAGATGGCGAGCGCGGCGATGATGGCGAGCGAGAACAACAGGCTCGCGCTTCCGTTGCTGCGGCGACTTCTTCTCAGTTCAACTTTGCGGTGTGTCATCCCCTCATCTCCTGCGACTAAGACTGGCCTACAGTCCCCGCACGCGGCGACAACAAGCCGAAGCGCCCGGCGAAGCGCCCGTCCGCCACTTCGGCTGGCTTTCGGCGGGC
>DATCWB010000279.1:0-4001 GCA_036566625.1 Pyrinomonadaceae bacterium | reverse complement strand
CTGCCTTCGATTGACGCGCTGCTGCGCACGCGCGAAGCCCGCTCGATGGCCGAGCGCACAGGTTTGCCGCGTCTGACCGCGCTCGCCAGAAGCGTCACGGATGAATTGCGCGGGGAATTGCAGGCGCGCGTCGAAGGCACGCCCGGCGGGGTGAACGGAAAACTCTCGCGCGAAGAGTTGCTGGCCGAAGCGGTCAGCCGTCTGGAGCGCGCCGTCGCGGGCGCGGACGCGAACAATCTGCGGCGCGTCGTCAACGCGACCGGCGTCATCCTGCACACGAATCTGGGACGCGCGCCGCTCTCGCAGGCCGCGCGCCGCGCCGTCGGCGAAGAGGCCGCAGGGTATTGCACGCTCGAATACGATCTGGAGACGGGCGCACGCGGCGGGCGCGGTGCGCGGGCGGAAGAATTACTCGTAGAGTTGACGGGCGCGGAGGCTGCGCTCGTCGTTAATAATTGCGCCGCCGCCGCGCTGCTCGTGCTCTCGACGCTCGCGCGAGACGGCGAAACCATCGTCTCGCGCGGCGAACTCGTAGAGATCGGCGGCGACTTTCGTGTGCCCGATGTGATGGCTGAATCCGGCACGCGCATGGTCGAAGTGGGCACGACCAACCGCACGAAACTGGCGGACTACGAGCGCGCCATCACCGTCGAGACGCGGCTCATACTGCGCGTCCACCCGTCGAATTATCGCATCGTGGGGTTCACCGCCGCGCCCGCGCTCGCAGAACTTACGGCGCTTGCGCGTGAACACGATCTGCCCGTCTATGAGGACGCAGGTTCGGGCGCACTCCTCGATCTCGGCGCGTATGGTCTTCCGGACGAACCCGTCATCCGCGAATCCGTCAGGCAGGGCGTGGACATCGTGACGTTCAGCGGCGACAAACTGCTCGGCGCGACGCAGGCCGGAATCGTCGTCGGTCGCCGCGCCCTCCTCGAACGCTGCCGCCGCAATCCGCTCTACCGCGCTCTGCGCGCGGACAAACTCGCCCTCGCCGCCCTCGCCGCCACGCTCGACGCACACGCGCGCGGCAACACTTTTACGGAAGTGCCCGCCATGCGAATGCTCGCCGCCACGCGCGACGACATCGAACGACGCGCACGCGCCTTCCTGCGCCGCGCGCGCGCGCGCCTCGGCGCAGATGCGTTCCGCTTCGAGATCATCGACGGGGAATCCGCCGTCGGCGGCGGTTCCGCGCCCACGACGCATCCGCCGACCGCCCTCATCGCCGTCGAGCACGCGCAGGCTTCGGCTGCCGCGCTCGAAGCCGGGCTGCGGCAAGCGCGCCCGCCCGTCATCGCGCGCATTCTGGACGAGCGCGTCGTGCTCGACTTACGCACGGTCGCCGTCGAAGAAGAGTCGGAACTGCTCGACGCGCTCGACGCGTTCAAAGACGGCTGACGAAGAATATGCTTCCGTCAGGTAAAAATTTACTTGCCTCAAACCGTCCCGCCAAGTCATACTGAATGCAGGCCGGGCGCGCTCCCGGCCGTAAATTTGCCGCCCGTAATTCTGGACGCCTGCCTCTGACTCACCGGAAATTCCAATCTTGAAAAGTCCCAGCACCTATCTACTCAAGCTGCTCTACATCTGCGTCGCGCTCTTCCTGCTCGCGGCGTTGACGCTGCAAACCCTGGCGAGCGCGGGACGACTCCCGGCCACGCTCCCGCCGGGCGTGCCCATGATCGTCTCGGTCGCCGCGCTCGTGCTCGCCCTCGGCGTCCTGCTGCGCCGCCTCTGGCTCATCGACCGCCTGCTCATGCGCCAGCAGCCGCAACGCGCGACGCAAATCTTCCCCGATCATCCCGTGCGCGAGGTGCTGCAAATGCAGGAGGCCGAGCAGGAGCGAAGCGTCAGAATCTCAAGCATGTCGCACGAACTGCGCACGCCCATCACCAGCATCAACGGTTTCGCCGAATTGTTGATGGGCGACGAGAGCGTCTCAGGCGAGGCGCGCGAGTTCGCCGAAATCATCCACACCGAAGCTCAACGACTCTCACAGATGATCAACACAGTCCTCACCGAAGTCCAACTCGCTCATGACACAGTGACGAGTGACAAGTGATGAGTGACAAGATAAAAGCCGTAAATCGTGAATCGTAGATAGATTCAAAAGCAGTGGATCGCGAGTTGTGAATCGTGAACAGAGAAAACTGCTTTCTTCTATTCACTATTCACGATTCACTTTCTTCTCTTGTCACCTGTCACTCGTCACTTGTCACTGCTTATTGATCGTGCCCCGGCAGGTGGGGGCTTTACAGTGGCAACGCTTGTCGTTGGGATGAAGCGTAGTTACATAGTCGAGCGTGATCTCTTCGCCGGGGTGGATGTCGCAGAGCGCCATGAAGAGGATGTGGCCGTGGGTGATGCGCATGTAGGAATTGGGCGCGCAGGAGTGGTTGATGTAGTGCGTGCCGTTGCCGCCGCGGCTGCCGTCCAGACTCCAGTATGAATTGATGGCGCAGATGCGCAGTTTGCGCCGCCCGCTCGCGCGCCGCGCCACTTCAGCCCGCGCGATCCGCTCGCCCGTATACTCGGCTATCTTGCGGCCTTTGCGAAAAAAGACTGTCGCGAAGCAACCCCTGCCGTCAATCTGCGACGACCTGACGGCGAGGCCGTGGGCCAGTTTCATAGAGAAGCCATCAGCCATTAATCATCGGCCGTCAGTTTTCAGGCAAAGCAAACGCTTGATGCTGGAAGCTGACGGCTGACGGCTATTTGAGTTGGAAGCTGCGCGCTATCGAGTCGGTCTGGTTGCGCAGGAGCGAGAGTTTGTCACGCGCGCCGGTGAAGTGCAGGACGTAGATGGTGCGATTGTCGGCTTGCAGGTAGTAGATGCGCCCGATCATCGCCTTGCCGCCGCCCGTGTACTCGTATGCGGAAGTGACGCCGTTGATGCGCCCGACGAAATTCTCCTCTTTGCCCTCGACATAGCCGGGCTGGAAACGCAGTTTCAGATCGTGGTCGCGGCGGGCAACGTCTTTGGCGTTCGTTCCGGCGTCAACCACTTCCTTGCGGACGCGCAGGAGTCCGTCGCTGCGGTCGCCGTAGATGAACTCCGTGTGATTGTGAACGCTGTCGGGACGCGTCAGCGGGCGCCACCTGGCGTTGGGTAGTTCGAGCGTGTATTCGAGCCGCTCGTTGGTGTACTTCTGCGCCCCGTCCTCTTGCGCCAACGCGGGCAGGACGAGCATGAGCGCGCAAGTGATGAGAATGGTCAAGCGTCGCATATTTTGAAACTTCACTCCTGTATTTTCGGTCGCCGGTGTTTGGCGTGTGGTGCGTTCTCTCAAGCGGTTGAAACGTCGGACAGTGGTCTGATGCGGGTAGTCTCGTGTCGTGTTGCCCCGCTTGGTCGGGTTTCAAGCGAGGGTGGCGGCGGCAATCGCGGCTCGCTGCGCGGCGAAAAGTTCTTCCAGCCCGACGCTTGCGAGCGCGAGCAGTTCGTCCATTTCGGCGCGCGTGTAAGGCTCGCCCTCGGCCGTGCCCTGCACTTCGATGAAGCGATTATCGCCCGTGCAGACGACGTTCATGTCAACGGCGGCGCGCGAGTCTTCGTCGTATTTCAGATCGAGCAGCGGCGTGCCGTCAACGATGCCGACGCTCACGGCGGCCACCTCGCCCTTGAACGGCGGGCGCGTGATTTTGCCCGCGCGCTGCAACTTGTGACACGCCAGCGCGCACGCCACATACGCGCCCGTGATCGAGGCGGTGCGCGTGCCGCCGTCGGCTTGCAGCACGTCGCAGTCAACCATCAGCGTGCGTTCGCCGAGGCGTGAGAGATCGACGACGGCGCGGAGGCTGCGGCCGATGAGCCGCTGAATTTCATGCGTGCGGCCGGATGCGCCGCCGCGCCCCGTCTCGCGCGGCGAGCGTTGGGTGGTGGCGCGCGGCAGCATCGCATACTCGGCCGTCAACCAACCCTGCCCGCTGTTGCGCCGGAAACGCGGCACGCTCTCTTCGAGCGTCGCGGTGCAGATGACGCGCGTCGCGCCCATCTC
>DATCWB010000278.1:0-11954 GCA_036566625.1 Pyrinomonadaceae bacterium | reverse complement strand
TTGCAGCCGCAGTACAATTATCGTGAGAACCAGACGCCGCTCATACGCGGCTACGAGGCGCGCAACACCGTGACCGTCACGCTTGGCGACCTCTCCAAAGTCGGCCCCGTGATCGACGCCGCGACGGCCGCCGGGGCGAACAACATAGACAGCCTCTCCTTCACGCTGCGCCGCGACGAACCCGCGCGCGATCAGGCTCTTGCCGCCGCCACGCGCGAGGCTCTGCGCAAGGCGCAGGTGATGGCGGTGGCTCTGGGCGGGCGCGTCGGGCGCATCGTCGAAGTGCAGGAGGCGAGCGCCGGGCGTCCCGTGCCGATTTACGACATGCGTGCGCAGGCACGCGGCGGCAGCGTCGCTTCGAAGGCGATGGAGGCCACGCCCGTCGAGATCGGCACGCTCGACATACGCGCGCAAGTGCAACTCGTCGCGGAAATCATCACGGAGAAGTAAACAAGTCCAAAGTAGAAGGGGCGAAAGAGGAGGGCGGAAGGCGCGAATGCTTCCCTCTCCTCTTTTGCCTTTTTACTTTTAACTTCTATAATCGCAGGCGTTCCCCTCGAAGTCGAAAAAAAGCGCGCCGGAGCATGCGGCGGCGTCGAGTGTCGGGGCGTGCGCCGTCTGCGGTCGGGTTGTCGCTATCATCCGCGCCCGGCCTGCCTCGTGCGGTGTGGGCGCGGTCGCTAGTTTATCTTTGCGGATATTTCAGGAGGAGATCATGTCTAGATACCGTGATGATCGGGACGATGATTTTTATGGAGACCGTCAACGCGCGCGGCGCGGCGACTATGACGAAGATCGCGTCGAGCGCGGGCGCGGCGGCTACGGCGAAGACAGGCGCGGCGACAGCGGCGGCCGCGACTACGATGACTACGGGCGCAGAAGAACCGGCGGCTACGGCGGCGGGGGCGGCGACCGCGACGACTACCGAGACGAACGCGAGCGCACCGACCCTTATACCGCGAGGCGCGGCGGCGACGCGGGAGGCCGCGACTACGACGAACGCGAACGGCCGCGCCGCGACTATGAAGACGAACGCGAGGGGCGTTCGATATTTGAAGAGGGCAGGGATTTTTTCCGCGGCCGAGGCAGTAGTAGCGGCGGCCGGGGTCGCAGCGAGGGGCGGCGCGGCGCGACGCGCTCACACGTCCGCTGCCGCGACATCATGACGCGCGACGTGACAGTCGCCACGCGCGACACGCCGCTCGAAGATGTCGCGCGCCTGATGAAGAACGAGGACACGGGTGTCATCCCCGTCGTTGACCGCGCCGAGACGCCCGTCAGCACGCGACCCTCGAGCGATGCCGGGGCGGCCGCGACGGATGCGGCCGCGCCCGTCGGCACGAGTCCCGAAGCGCGCCGCGTGAACGCGACGATCCACGGCAACGGGCGGCTCGTCGGTCTCATCACGGATCGGGACATCGTGGTGCGCGCCATCGCCGAGGGGCGCGACCCGCGCACCACGCGCGCCGAAGAGATCATGACCGAAGAGGTTCACACGGCGCACCCGAACGACCGCGTCATCGAAGCTATTCGCAAGATGGGCGACAAGCAGGTGCGCCGCATCCCCATCGTTGATCAGGACCGGACGCTGCGCGGTATCATCTCGATGGCCGACGTGGCGCTGGAAACCAACGACGACCGCGAACTGGCCGAAGCCCTCGAAGAGATTTCGAGCGGCTCTTCGTTCTGGAACAGAATATTCGGATAGCAGAGTGAGAAGTGACAAGTGACGGTTGACAAGAGAAAACGGTAAATCGTGAATGGACGCGAACAGTTTCCGTCTATTCAAGATGACGGTTCACGATTCACGCTCTTGTTCTAACTTGTCACTTGTCACCCGTCACTTGTCACTGTTTTCTTATGGCAAAATCAATCGAGCGTTATTTGCGTTTCATGCCGGTGACGAAGCCGGGGCGTCTGTGCGAGCGGCACTGGTCGCCGCCGGCCGACGTGTATCGCACGCGCGACGGGTGGCTCGTCAAAGTCGATCTGGCGGGCGTCAGCCCCGACGAGTTGGAGATCACGATCGCCGGGCCGATGCTCGTCATCGAGGGCACGCGCCGCGACACCTCTTGCAGCGAGACGGTCTCGTATCATCAGGTGGAAATTTCCTACAGCCGTTTCGAGAAGACGCTGCGCTTTCCCTGCCCGATTGAGGGCGCGCGCATCGAGAGCGACTATCAGGACGGGCTGTTGCTGCTGCGCCTGCGCAGCCCCGAGGAATGCGAATAGAGGAAACCCTCGGTTGTCCGTGGTCGGTCGTCAGTTTCATGCGCTCACCGCGCGAGTTACTAAAGACGGATTTGAACGACTGACGACCGGCGACGGACGACGGACTAATCATTATGGCTGAAAATATAACTACGGCGGCGGGCACGGAAGCTACGCCGCAGACGACGGCCGAGCCTTTCGAGATCGCGGTGCTGCCGTTGCAGAACACGACGTTGTTCCCCGGAACGGTCGTGCCGCTGGCCGCGGGTCGGCCGCGCTCTGTCGCGGCGGTCGAGGCCGCGCTGGCGGGGCCGGAGAAGTTGCTGGCCTGCCTGAGCGTCAGGCTGGGCAAGGGCACGGACGCGGAAGCGACGCCCGAAGAGATTTACGACGTGGGCACGCTCGTCATGGTCAAGCGCATGTTTCGCGGCGAGGACGCCTTGCAGATCATCGTGCAGGGGACGGAGCGCGTGCGCGTCGAGGAGTGGACGCAGACCGACCCGCACCTGCGCGCGCGCGTCACGGTCTTGCCGCCGCTCGCAACCGAGGATCAGCAGGAGGTCGAAGCCTTGCAGCGCAACGTGCGCGTGCTCATCGAACGCGCGCTCGCCATTCTGCCGCAAGTGCCGCCCGAAGTGCGCGCCGCCGTGCTGGGCGCGCAGGAGCCGACGCAGATCGCCTATTTCCTCGCCTCCGTCCTCAACCTCGGCGTCGAATACGAGCAGGCGATGCTCGAAGCCGCGACGACCGACGAGTTGCTCCGCCTCGCGCACACGCGCCTCGCGCGCGAAGTCGAGATCATGCAGTTGAGTTCCAAGATCGCGACCGAGGCGCAGACCGAGATGGACAAGGCGCAGCGCGATTACGTCCTGCGCCAGCAGATGAAGGCCATCCAGAAGGAACTCGGGGACGAGGACGGCGAGGATGCGGAGGCCGCCATGATGCGCGAGCGTCTGGCCGAGGCCGACCTGCCCGAAGAGGTGCGCACCGAGGCCGAACGCGAACTCAAGCGCATGGAACGCCTGCCCGCCGCCGCGCCCGACTATCACGTCATCCGTTCGTATCTGGAATACGTGCTGGAACTGCCGTGGCGCAAAACTACGGAAGACCGGCTCGACCTCGCCGAAGCGCGCCGCGTGCTCGACGCCGATCACTACGGGCTGGAAGACATCAAGGAGCGCATCCTCGAATTCCTCGCCGTCGTCAAACTGCGCCCCGACTCGAAGAGTCCCATACTCTGTTTCGTCGGCCCTCCCGGCGTCGGCAAAACCAGCCTGGGGCGTTCCATCGCGCGTGCTCTGGGGCGCGAGTTTGAACGCCTTTCCCTGGGCGGCATGCGCGACGAGGCAGAACTTCGCGGCCACCGCCGCACCTACATCGGCGCGATGCCCGGCCGCATCATCCAGTCGTTGCGGCGCGCGAAGGTGAACAACCCCGTCCTCATGCTCGACGAGATCGACAAACTCGGCGCGGACTTTCGCGGCGACCCGGCCAGCGCGCTCTTAGAAATTCTCGACCCGCAGCAGAACAACACCTTCCGCGATCACTATCTCGATCTGCCCTTCGATCTCTCGAAGGTCTTCTTCATCGCGACGGCCAACCAACTCGGCCCCATCCCGCCCCCCCTGCGCGACCGCATGGAGATCATCGCGCTCGCCGGCTACAGCGATCAGGAGAAGCTGCATATCGCGCTGCAATACCTCTTGCCGCGACAGGTGGGCGAGAACGGGTTACGCCCCGAACAGTTCTCGATCACGAACGAGGCCATCCTGCTCATCGCCACGCGCTACACGCGCGAGGCAGGGGTGCGCCAACTCGAACGCTCCATCGGCTCGGTCGCGCGCAAGGCCGCGCTGCGGATCGCCACGGGCGAAGCGACGACCGTCAGCGTCGGGGCTGATGACATCAAGGAGTTTTTAGGCGCGCCGCGTTTCTACCCGGAAGAGGCGCGCAAGGAATTGCCCGCGGGCGTCTCGACGGGGATGGCGTGGACGGAGATGGGCGGGCAAATCCTCTTTATCGAAGCGACGCTTTTGCCCGGCGGGCAGGGCTTGACCATCACCGGACAACTCGGGGAAGTCATGCAGGAATCGGCGCGCGCTGCGCGCTCCTACCTCTGGTCGCACGCCTCGGAGTTCGGCATCGCGCCGGAGATGTTCAAATCCTACGGCGTCCACCTGCACGTTCCGGCGGGCGCGATCCCGAAGGACGGCCCCTCGGCGGGCGTCGCCATCACGGCCGCGCTCGCGTCTCTGATGACCGGGCGGCGCGTCAGCCACAACACTTCGATGACGGGCGAGATCACGCTCTCCGGTCTGGTCTTCCCCGTCGGCGGCATCAAGGAGAAGGTGCTCGCCGCGCACCGCGCGGGGATCAGGCGCATCATCCTGCCCTCGCGCAACGAGGCCGACATCGCGGACATCCCGGCGGAGGTGCAGCAGGAGTTGGAGATCGTGCTCGTCTCGCGCATCAGCGAAGTGCTCGACGCCGCGCTCGAAAAACTCGTCGCCAACCCGCCCCCGCCGCCGCCGGGCGTGGACGCGGCGGCGCGCAATCAACTGACCGGACAACAGGCGCAACCCGAAGCCCTGCGCGTCCGCGAAACATAGAAGGCACGGGGAAAGGGTAAGGGTGAAAGGGGAAAGGAGAAAGCAGCAGGAGACGGGCACGACTCGCCGCTTCGTTTTCACCTTTAACCTTTACCCCTTACCTTTCCCCTTTTTTAACAACCTACAGGGAGCGACCAGATGGTGAACAGGAAGGCACAGAGCAAGGCGGGCATCTCCGCCAACCGGCGCGGGCAGCAGATGGGCGACGAGCGCAGCAACAGCAACGTCCCCGCCAAACAGGAGGAGGCCGAAGCGAACACGCCCGCCCTGCGCGGCAAGCGCAAAGACGCCAACAAGTTCTTCGCCGACGAATCCTCCCAACAAGCGGGCAGCGACGCCGCCACCCCGCGCTCCAACACGCCCTCGCTCCCCGCCGCCATGCCGGTTAATGTCAAGAAAGGCGAATCGGGCGGCGAGCGTGTCTTCAAAGAGCGGCAGGCGCGGAAAGGCGCGAAGAAAGGTTAAAAGGGAAGGAGTAAAAGGTTAAAAGGGAAGGAGTAAAGTTTAAAAACTAACCGGGAAGCTGCGCCGCCGCTCGATTCCTCGCCCTCTCACCCTTCCCCTTTACCCCTTGCCCTTTGCCCCTTCGACTTACCTATGAACCGTCAACGCTTACAGTCCTGGTTGCTGCGCGCGGCCGGGTCGGTTGAGATACTGGCCTTCGTCGCGGTCTTGATGCCGCGCTCGTGGATGGAGGCGTCGCACGCGTGGCTGGGGCTGGGCGAGATGCCGCGCGGCGCGGTTCTCATGTTCATGATCCGGCAGGCGTCCTACGTCTACGGGATGCACGGCATCCTGCTGTGGATTCTGGCTTCGGACGTTGTGCGCTACAGGCCGCTCATACGCTTCACGGGCTTCACGTTCCTGCTCGCCGCGCCCGTCTTCCTCATCATCGATCACACTGAGGGGATGCCGCTCTACTGGACTCTCCTCGACGCGGCGGGCTGCGCCTTCTTCGGCGCGACGCTGCTCTGGCTCTCTCGCGGCGACGCCGGACGCATCGAAGGGTGACGTGGAGGATGCAACTTCCTGAATCCTCCACGTCACCCTTATCCGTTCAGCCAGGTCACTTCCACCGCCCGCGATTCATGCCTCCGGATCTCCGTCGCGGGATTCTCGAACAATCTCAATCAGAGCCTCTAATTTTTGATCCGTCCGCGCCTGCGACTCCGCGAGCCGCAGCAGAGCCTCGTCGGTTCTGATCTGAGCATCAGTCAAAACAGTGATTCTGGCTTCCGAGTTTGCCTGCGCCGCGCCCAGGTCGCTCATCCACGCCTGATGCCGGTCGGCGCGCTCGTCGGCTCTAATCTGCGCATCAGTCAAAGCGGCGAGCTTAGCTTCCGAGTTTGCCTGCGCCGCGCCTAACTCGTTGATCCATGACTCATGCTGATCACCCCGCTCGCTGGCATTGCGCGATAACTCGACCAGCATTTTGAATGATTCTTCAAAGCCAGCGATCCTGCCTTCCGAGTTCGCCCGCGCCGTGCCCAGCTCGTTAATCCATGACTCATGCTGATCGGCACGTTCGCCGGCGTTGCGTGTCAACTCGACCAGCATCTTGAATGATTCCTCAATACCAGCCGCGCGCTCTTGTTGCTTGGCAACAAGTTGTTCAAGGTTAGCCCATCGCTCGTCCTGTCTGGCAACAAGTTGTTCAAGGCCAACCCATCGCTCGTCCTGTCTGGCAAGAAGTTGCTCAAGGCCAGCCCATCGCTCGTCCTGTTTGGCGAGAAGTTGCTCAAGGTTAACCGTGCGCCCGTCTTGTCTGGCAAGAAGTTGCTCAAGGCTAGCCATGCGCCCGTCTTGTTTGGCAAGAAGTTGCTGAAGGCCAGCCGCGCGCTCGTCGTGTTTGGCAAGAAGTTGCTCAAGGTTAAATGTGCGCTCTCCCTGTTTGGCGAGAAGCTGCTCAAGGCTAGACGTGCGCCCGTCCTGATTGGCGGCAAGTTCGGCCAGCGTGGCGTAGGCATTTTCGAGTCGCAATAATCTTCTTTCTTCGTCAGTCATGGCGTTGGATGCTCCGTAAGATGAACATTGAGCGTCTCCGTTTAAGTCTAGCTCAAAGTAATGTTGAGGCCAATGGGCAAAAATGGGCGGCTCTTATTACTTGCGGTGTTCAACGCTTGCGCCCGCCGCGCGGCGCGTACTTGCGTTTGATCTCGTCATGGCGCACGTCGCCGGGGAGTTTGTCGGGGAGGTCGAGGGCGTCGTCAATGAGGGCTTCGGTGTGGACGCCCGCGACGCGTGCGTATTGCATGAGCACGGTCAGGATCGGCTCACTCTTATTTAACTCAAAGTCCGAAATTCTCGTGTAAGGGATTTCGTCTTCCACGCCCAAACGCCTATACAAATCAGATTGGGAAATGCCGAGGGCATTGCGAATCTGTAGAAGTTTCTCGGCAAGACGTTTTGGCCTGCGACGCGCGTTGCCCATCAGGAATTACCTCCCGATGAGAGCGCAATCGCATGAAACGACTTGCTTCTATACGGTGTTCCGGATAGAATGTCTTTGCGTAACCAGTTCGCCGAGAGAGTTGGCCTGCCAGACTCAACGGCGATGCTCATCACTCGTTTGAGGTTGAGGTGAGCTACGCATGCGACCGTCGCGGAATTTCAATCACTGGAACACGCGCATCTTACCAGAACATCATGCACATGGATATAGACCCTTGCCGGCCGCACAAGCTGCGCATCTGGAATGTCTCTCCCGCTTAGCCCATCATCCTTTACGTCGAGCACAATGCCACGCTGCGCATCTTTCTCTCGGACGTGTTCAATCTGGCCGGCTGGTATGCTCATCAGGCTTTCGACGTAAGTTCGGGCGAGTCGATGCTGCGTAGTTATCAACGCTTCTCTCTGCTGCTGGCAGGCGACGAGTTATCGCCCTATCAGCCGAAGCGTGGCCTGTCAGGGCTGCAACTGGTGACGCTCGCACGCTCTTTGCCACACCGGAAGGAGATGCCGATCCCGTTCTTCTCGATAGAGGATCGTGCGGAGGAGGCGAAACGGCGGGCGCAAATGAGTTTCTGCGCAAGCCCTACGACCTGTTTTTACTGGTGGACATCATCCGCAAGCTGCTCGCGCCGGACGACCGGAAATAGAAGATAAAAGGAGAGGCGAGTTGTCGCCGGGGACAACTCGCCTCTCCTTCCGGCTGTTCAGCCTGTGATGGCCTTTCCGGCTACTGCACCACCCACGTCTCGCCGCTGTTGATGAGTTTTTCGAGGCTGCCCGCGCCCTGCTTTTCGATGGCGGCGGTGATCTGCGCCTCCATCATGTCTTCGTAGGTGTCGCGCTCGACGGCGCGGAAGATGCCGACGGGTTGCGGGAAGTCCGGGTATTCCATGCGCGCGAGCATGAAGGCGACCGAGGGGTCTTTGAGGTGTATATCGTGGACGAGCAGGTCGTCAACCGTCACGCCGTTCTCGCCGATGGTGACTACTTCGGGCTGCGCGCCGTTCATGCGTATGCCGCGGTTGCGCTCCTTGCCGAAGATCATCGGCTGGCCGTGTTCGAGGTAGATCATGCGGTCGGTGCGCTCGGAGCGTTCCGTGAAATACTCGAACGCGCCGTCGTTGAAGATGTTGCAGTTCTGGTAGACCTCTATGAAGGAGACGCCCTTGTGGCGCGCGGCGGCCTGCACGGTCGCGCCCAGATGCTTCACGTCGAGATCGAGCGAACGCGCGACGAAGGTGGCCTCGCTCGCAATCGCCACCGAGAGCGGGTTCAAAGGGTAGTCGATGACGCCCATCGGCGTTGACTTCGTGCGCTTGCCGAGTTCGGAGGTCGGGCTGTACTGCCCCTTCGTCAGACCGTAGATGCGGTTGTTGAAGAGGATGACGTTCATGTCCAGATTGCGGCGGATGGCGTGCATGAAGTGGTTGCCGCCGATTGAAAGCGCGTCGCCGTCGCCGGTGACGACCCACACGGAGAGTTCGGGGTTCGCGGCCTTGATGCCGGTGGCGACCGCGGGTGCGCGCCCGTGAATCGAATGGAAGCCGTAGGTGTTCATGTAGTAGGGGAAGCGCGACGAGCAGCCGATGCCGGAGACGAACACGATCTTCTCGCGCGGGATGCCGAGTTCGGGCATCACCTTCTGCACGTTGTTCAAGATCGAATAGTCGCCGCAGCCCGGACACCAGCGCACTTCCTGCCCCGACACGAAATCAGCCTTCTTCAACTGCGCCGGGGGCGGCGCGACCTCGCCCGCCACCACCGAACCGGGATAAGTCTGCGACGAGCCGCTGCCCGACACGTTCCCGCCGACGTTTTCCACGTCGGCGGCTACATTTTTCGCCGCGTCGCCATCGTTATAGTTGCCGTTTCCGCCGTTTCCGTTGGTGCTCATAATTAATCCTTCGGTATTAATCTTTCGATGTTTAGTCCTGCGTGGTCTTACAAATACTATTCCACCTTCTCCACGATCTCGCGTATCCGGAAGGAGCGGCCTTTGACTTTCGAGAACGTCACGACGCCGTTCAGAGCGCGAAAAGTTCCGCCACGGGAAACTGAAAACCGGGCACAACTTCGCCGCCGTCGAGCGTGTCTGTCTCCGTCAGCGTCCTGATGTCAGTCAATGAGCGATAGACCGTCACGACGCGCAGTTTGGGACTCACCACCCAGACCAGCTGCGCGCCCGCGCTCAACCATTCCCGCACCTTTTCCTCGACCTCGCCTACCCTGTCGCCCGGGCTGTTTACTTCAACTGCGAGATCAGGTGCGCCCGGCCAGAAGCCCTCCGTATCGCCGACTTGCTCGACACGCTCTTGTCGGATGAATGAAACATCCGGCGCTCGTACCGTGTCGGGATTCGACTTGAGCTTAAAGCCGGTCTCTGCCGCGTAAACTGCGCCGAGATTATTATCGGCAATAAATTTGCCCAGCGGAATCGCAAGCCGCATAGCGATCCGCCCGTGACTATGTCCTGCCGGTGACATACGCTTTAGCTCTCCTTCCACCAGTTCATAGCGGAAGCCGTCGCGTGGCATTGCCAGCAGTTCTTCGGCGGTCATCAACTGAGTGGTCGTGCTCATGGCTTCACTCTCAACGGATTACAAATACTCTTCCACCTTCTCCACAATCTCGCGTATCTGGAAGGGGCGGCCTTTGACTTTCGAGAACGTCACGGCATCAATCAGAAACCTGGCGCGGATCATGGTGGCGAGTTGGCCGAGGTTCATCTCGGGGATGATGACGCGCTCGAAATTCCTCAACACGTCGCCGAGATTTTTCGGGAAGGGGTTCAGGTAACGCAGGTGCGCGCTCGACACGGAGCGGCCTTCGCGTTGCAGGCGTTCGACGGCCGAGGTGATCGAACCGTAGGTCGAACCCCAGCCGAGGACGAGCACTTTGCCGGTCGGCTCTCCGAACACTTCCATGTCGGGGATGTCGTCGGCGACGCGGTCAACTTTCTCCTGCCGGAGTCTGACCATGAACTCGTGATTCTCCGGGTCGTAGTTGACGTTGCCCGTCAGATGTTCCTTCTCGATCCCGCCGACGCGGTGTTCGAGGCCGGGTGTGCCGGGGATGGCGAAGGGGCGAGACAAGCGTTCGTCGCGCGCGTAAGGGAGAAAGCCTTCGGGGTCTTCGGTGAACTTCACTTCGATTTTCGGCAAATCCTCCAACGCGGGGATCGCCCAAGGCTCCGCGCCGTTGGCGAGGTAACCGTCGGAGAGATAGAAGACGGGCGTCATGTGGTGGAAAGCGAGGCGCACGGCCTCGACCGCCATGTGGAAACAGTCGGCGGGCGTAGAGGGAGCGACGACGACGGCCGGGCATTCGCCGTTTCTGCCCCAGACCGCTTGAAAGAGATCGGCCTGCTCGGTCTTGGTCGGCAAGCCGGTCGAAGGACCGCCGCGCTGCACGTTGACGATGACGAGCGGGAGTTCGGTCATCACGGCCAGACCGATTGCCTCCTGCTTCAAGGCGACGCCGGGGCCGCTTGTGCCGGTCAACCCGATATGGCCTGTGAACGATGCGCCGATGGCCGCGCAGACGGCCGCGATCTCGTCTTCGGCCTGAAAAGTTTTGACGCCGAAATTCTTATGGCGCGCCAGTTCGTGCAGGATGTCCGAGGCGGGCGTGATCGGGTAGGAGCCGTAAAAGAGCGGGCGACCCGACAGTTGCGAGGCGGCGACGAAGCCGATGGCCGTCGCTTCGTTGCCCGTGATCTTGCGATACTTGCCGGGGGCGATGGCGGCCTTCTTGACGCTGTAGTGCGTGGTGAAAACTTCGGTCGTGTCGGCGAAGTTGTAACCCGTGCGAAGCGCAATGACGTTGGCGCGCGCCACTTCGGGCAGCTTCTTAAACTTCGCTTCGATCCATTGAAGCGTCGGCTCCATCGGGCGGTCGTAGAGCCAGTAGAGCACGCCGAGCGCGAAGAAGTTTTTGCAGCGATCCATCTCCTTGCGCGTCAGTTTCACCTGCGCCTCTTGCAGCGCGCGCAAATTCAGCGTCGTGATCGGCAGACGGTGGACGCGGTAGCCTTTGAGCGTCTCGTCTTCCAGCGGGCTTGTGGCGTAGGCCGCCTTCTTCAAGTTCTCCTTGTTGAACTCGTCCGTGTTGACGATGACCGTGCCGCCCTCTTCCAGATCGAAGAGGTTGACCTTGAGCGCGGCGGGGTTCATCGCGACGAGCACGTTCGGCTGGTCGCCGGGCGTGCGTATGTCCTGCGAGGAGAAGTTCAACTGGAAGCCGGAGACGCCGGGCAGGCTTCCGGCCGGGGCGCGAATCTCGGCCGGGAAGTCGGGCAAAGTCGAGATGTCGTTGCCGAGGACGGCCGAGGTGTTCGTAAACTGCGTACCCGTCAACTGCATGCCGTCGCCGGAGTCGCCGGCGAAACGGATCGTGACGGTTTCAACTTCCTCGAAATGTTTTTCGACGGGCGGTGCGGCGGGCGGCGGATCAATGACAGTACTCATAATGTCTTGATGAATCCTTCTATTTTTTTGGGAAGATAACGAAGCGCCAACTTCGCGGTGGGAACACTTCGGTTTGTCCGGCTCAACCGCATTGTAGCATACGGGCGCGCGCCCCACTCAAGCGACGCGGATCGCCCCCGGAAAGTAGAATGTGAAAAGGCGAAAGAGAGGCCGGGAAGCATTCAAGCTTCCCGGCCTCTCTTTCGCCTTAGTCCTT
>DATCWB010000277.1:0-2933 GCA_036566625.1 Pyrinomonadaceae bacterium | reverse complement strand
GTCTCGCGGCGGCGCGCGGCGAGCAGGCGGCGGCAGCGGGCGCGGCTACTGTCGAACGCGGGCGCAGCGTCATTTTCTTCGTAGACGATCTGCACCTGTCTACCGTAGGCATCTTGCGCGCGCGCCAGTTGCTGCTCGATTTCATCAGCCGGGAAATGACGCCGGGCACGCGCGTGATGATCGCGTCGGCGAGCGGGCAGATCGGATTCCTGCAACAGTATACGAACGAGAGAGAGGTGCTGCGTGCCGCCGCCGGAAGGCTCTCATATCTCACGCAGGCGTCGCTCGATAACGAGCGTCCGATGATGTCGGCCTATCTGGCGATGGCGATTGATCGCGGCGACCGCGCCGCCCTCGCGTACATGATGCGGGTGATGGCAACCACGGAAAGCGGGGTTAGGATGCGTGCGAGCCGCATCCGCAGGCAGGCCGCGCAACTGAGCCGCGCGACCATCACCGCTCTGGAAAGCGTCGTCCGCCAGAGTAGTCCACTGGCCGGACGCCAGACGCTCTTTTACATCTCGGAAGGCTTCCCGTTCGACAGTCAGGAAGCCGACATCAACTATAAACTCCAACGCATAACGGACGCCGCCGCGCGCTCCGGCACGGTGGTATACACACTGGACGCGCGCGGTCTGAGCGCCGGGATAGATTCGGTCGATGCCAGCAACGGCGGCACGATTGATCCCGGTCTGAGCGGCTACAACTCGATGGGCGAACTGAGCGCGTCTCAGGAAGTGTTGCGCGCGATTGCCGCCGACACGGGCGGGCGCGCCCTGCTCAATACGAACGCGCTCGAAGCGGCGGTCTCGAAGACGCTCGCCGAAACGACGAACTACTATGTGCTCGCGTGGCGGCCGGAGGGCGAGTTGGCGGCGACGGAGGGCGCGCCGAAATTCCGCAAAATCTCAATCGCCGTCAAAGGCCAGCCGGAGCTGACCGTGCGCGTGCGACGCGGATTCCTCAATGCCCCCGGCGGGCGCGAGAGCCCACCCGCCGGGCGCACGACGGCAGCGGCGACTCCGGTGAAGGCTGCGCTCAACGCCGCGCTCAACGCGCCGGCCGTGCGCCGCGACTTGCAGGTCGATGCCTACCCTGCCTTCGCCGACGACGAACAGGCCGGCTCGGTTCTGCTCGTCCCGGTGCAGGTTGCCAATGAACGGCTCCAGTTTGCCCCGGTGGGCGACAGGCGGCAAGCCACCGTCGAGATGGCCTGTATCGTGCTCGACGACAAAGGTAAAATCGTCTTCAGCGAGGGCAAGACGCTGACGCTCACGGGAGAGGCCGTCGAAGCGGGCGGCAGCGCGACGGTCGGCGCGCGCGGCCGGGTCGCCACCAGCTTTTCGCACCCGGTCAACGCCCCCGGCTTATATCAGGTTCGCGTCGCCGCGCGCGATAGCGCGAGCGGCCTCGTCGGCAGCGCGTTCCGGTGGGTCGAAGTGCCGGATATGAAAGCCGGGCGGCTCGCGCTGAGCAGCCTGTTCATTAGCGAGAGCGGTCAACCGCCGCAGGCGTCCGGGGCGGATGCCGCGCCGGAAGTTCTCAAAGCCGACCGGCGTTTCGCGCGCTCGTCCCGCTTGTTGCTGCAATTCCAAATTTATCACGCCGCGCGCAAGGGAGACAGCGGCCCGCCGGAGGCCGAGGTGGAAATCAAGGTGCTCGACAACAACAACCAGGCGGTGCTGAACGCGCCGCCGCGTAAAGTGGCGGCCACGCCCACGGGCGATCCGGCCCGCCTCCCTTACGCGGCGGAAATCCCGCTCGGCAAGTTGACGACGGGAATGTACTGGTTGCAGGTCTCGGTGACGGACGCACGCACGCGGACGCCCGCGACGAGACAGATTGAGTTCACCGTCAGGTGAAGCCGCGTTCGCGCCCGACGCTCGACGGGCGTGAACGCCGAGAGGCCGAAGAAACCAACGCCGCGAAATCATGCACGTCACACACGTCGAATTAGACAACATCAAATCTTACGAGCGCGCCGACTTCTCTTTCGAGCCGGGCACGACGGCCATCGTCGGCCCGAACGGCGCGGGCAAGACCACCATCCTCGAAGCCATCGCGTGGACGCTGTTCGACACGCTCGACTACAGCAAGGACGACTTCCTGCGTCGCGGCGCGAAGAAGGGTTCGGTGCGCGTGACCTTCGAGAGCGACGTGGACGGCCGCCGTTACACCGTCTACCGCGACACGGCTAACGGCTATTACATCTACGACCCGGAACTCAAACTCAAACTCGAAGAGAAGAAGGCGAACGTCGCGCCGATGCTCGCGCGCCTGCTCGGCATCGAGGCGGGAACAGACCTGCCCGCGCTTTTCAAGTCGGCCATCGGCGTGCCGCAAGGCTTGCTCACGGCCGACTTTCTCAAAACGTCGAGCCAGCGCAAGGCCGCGTTCGACCGCCTGCTCAAAGTGGAAGAGTATCGAGAGGGGGCGGAACGCCTGCGCGACACGGTGAACCTGATCCGCGACCGCGTGGCCGAAACGCGCGAGCGCATCGGGCGCGCCGAAGGCACGCTCGCGCGCTATGAGGAGATGACCGAGGAGCACACGTCAACGTCGGCGCGGGCGCGCGAGTTCGCGGTCGCGCGCGACGAATTGCGGCGAGAGGTGGCAGAGCGAAAGAGCAAAGTCGGGGCGTTTGAAGAAGCCGAGCGGCGCGTGGTCGAGACGCGCACGCGCGCCGAACGCGCCGACGTGGAACGCAAGGCCGCCGAACGCGCGCTCGCCGAGTTGCAAAGCAAGCTCGACGAAGCCGAGCGCGCGCGGAGAGCGCAACAGGCGTCGGAAGCCGACTATCACGCGCACATCGCCGCGCTCGCCGAATTGGGACGACTGGAAGGCGTGCGCGCCGAGCGCGACCGCCTGCTCGCCGAGATCAACCGCGTGGCGGGTCTGCTGGCCGCCGCCGAGTCGGACGCGCGCCGGCTCGC
>DATCWB010000276.1:0-10805 GCA_036566625.1 Pyrinomonadaceae bacterium | reverse complement strand
GATAGAGGAAATGAAGCGGCGCGCGTGGACGGCCTGCGTCCTGTTCCCTTTCGGAGTCTTCGCGCTGGCCCTCGGCGCGGGCTTTGAACTCCTTCCCGCTCTCGTCCTCGCCTGCGCGCTCCTGCCGCTGTTGATCTATCTCTATTTCTTCCGCTTCAACGTCGTCGCGCGGCGTTTCTACAAAGGCGACCGCAAATTCCGCGAGGCGTTGACCGTCACCTTCACGGAAGAACACATCACGGTGCAGTCGAAGCTCGTCGAGTCGAAACAGAGTTGGAAGTTGTATACGGACGTATTGGAGGGTGAGACCTGTTACGCCCTGATCTACGGGAAGGATATACGCATGGCGACCATGTTGCCCAAGCGGGCGTTCCGCAGCAAGCAACAGCACATGGCCTTTCGCGAACTGATCGGCGCGCAGTTTCGGAGGATGCTGCCGGTGCAACAGGTCGGCGAACTCGACGCGGCGGAGAGCGAATACCAGCCCGCGAGCCTTGAACCGCCCGACTGGCGTTAACGACGCGCACGCACGCTCACGCGCTTATTTGAACTTCACGCCCGTCACTTCGACGCGGATGTTGGCGCGCACGTCTTCCTTCCTGAAGCCTTCCATCAGGATCGGCACGACGAGTATCTTGTTATGTTCCAGTTCCGACTGGCCGGTCTCGACGTTCGGGATGGCGATCTTGGTGCGCTGTCTGACGGGTTTGTTGTCGAGGTCAACGACAGTCGCCAGCAGTTCGAGGCCGGTGATCGTCTTGCCCGTGAAGTTGCGTACCTTCGGCCGCAGCGTCATCACGATGTCGCCCGCGGGGCGCGGCGATTCGGTCGCCTCATCCGGATCGGGCTCGACAACTATTTTCTCTCGCGCCTCGGCGAACTCCGGCGAACCGGCGCGAAAGGCGTCCGCGAGTTGCGGTTGTTGCCCCGCGCCGCTCGAGCCGGGGCGCGTTGCCCAGAAGACCAGCAGGGCGACGAGGAGCGCGCTGGCAATCGCCGTAATGATGAAGATTTTTCGCCGCGAATCCTCGGCGTCGGTATTCGGTTTAGCAGACATAGTTTTTAAGAGTGACAAGTGACAGGTGACAAGTGACAAGTCAGAACCCGGAATAGGAAGAGTTTATCTTGTTACCTGTCACTTGTCACTCGTCACTGTTTTTGTCATCCCATACGCGCGCGTAACTTCGCCTGCCCGGGGCGTGGGTCGGGCGTCTGCTCTTTGTTGAAGGTGGTCATGGCGGCCTCTTTGATGAGCGAGCCGGTTCCGGTGCGCGGGCGCGCGTTGAGCGGCCAGACGATGCGGAACCGGCTGCCCTCTTCGGGGCGACTCTCCACGGCGATCTCGCCTTCGAGCAGTTCGACGATCTTGCGCGTGATGGCGAGGCCGAGGCCGACGCCGCTGTAGGGGCGCGTCAGGCGGTCGTCAACCTGCCTGAACTCGTCGAAGATGAAACTCAAGGCCTCGGGCGAGATGCCGATGCCGGTATCGCTCACTTCGAGGAACCAGCGCGCGTCGTCGAGCGGCGCGGCCTGAATGCGGATCGTGCCCGTCGACGTGAACTTGACGGCGTTGCTGACGAGATTCGTAAGCACCTGCGAGAGTTTGTGCCGGTCGGTCGTGACGGGGTCGAGCGCTGGCGAAATTTCCGCTTGCAGTTGCACGTGCTTCTCCCCGGCCTCGGCGGCGAAACTCTTGATGACATCTTCCGCGACGGCGGTCACGTCCACCTCTTCCAGATGCAGCGCGGAACGCCCCGCCTCCAGACGCGAATAGTCGAGCAGGTCGTTGACGAGTTCGAGCAGCGAGCGCGCGTTGCGCCCCATGCGCTCGACCGCCTCGGACTGCAAGGGCGCGAGCGGTTGGAGGCGGTCGCGTTCGAGCAACTGGCACAACCCGATGATGACGTTCAAAGGCGTGCGCAGTTCGTGCGAGACGTTGGCGACGAAGGCCGACTTCAAACGGTCGTGCTCGCGCAGGCGGCCGTATGCTCCCATCAACTCCTTGTACTGCCTGACCTCAGGCGTGATGTCGCGGAAGACTGCGACGACGCCCTCGTGCCTTCCGCCCTCGCCCGTGAGCGGCGTCGCGCTGACGGCCAGCACGCCCTCTTCGTCCTCGCCGCGAATGATCTGCACGTGCTCGCCGGAGACGTGTTCGCCCTGCGACAGAGCGCGCCCGAGCGGCGTCTCCTCGGCGGGCAGCAGGTTGCCGTGCAAATCGCGCAAGGCCATGTCGGCGATGAGCGCGTCCACGCCGTCGCGGAACTCGCCGGGCTTGCGCCCGATGATGCGCGCGGCCGCCGGGTTGACGCGGTAACGCCCGCGCGCGTCCACGATGATAACGCCCTCGTCCATCTGGTTAATGACGCTTTCGAGTTCCGCCGCGCGCGACTTTTCGGCCGCGAAGGCCGCGGTCGCCAGCTTCTCGGCGCGCACGCGCTTCGAGACTTCCGAAAGGATCAGGAGCAGGTCGCCGCGCTCCTCGGTGCGCTCGCTCATCGGCCAGAGGATCACGTCCCAGTATTTCGTGCCCTCGTCGCGTTCGTTTCGCTGTTCGTCGGTGCGCGCGACGAGTTCGAGCGGCAGGCCGTAGTTGACGAAGGCGCGGCGCGTGCGGCGCACGTCTTCGACCACTTCGCTGAGGACGGCCAGACCCGCCGCCGCTTCGTACAGACCGCGCCCGCCGAGCGACGCGCCGTCGCGCCCGACGATCCCGGCGAAGGCGTTGTTGGCCTTGCGCACGACGAGCCCTGCGTCGAGCACCGCCACGCCGAGCGGCAGGCTGTCGAGTACCTCTTCGATGAACGCGCCCTGCGTGCGCACCTCGTTGAACTTCGTCTCCAAACTCGAAGCCATCACGTTGAAGCCTTCGGCGAGCGTGCCCACTTCGTCGTCTGTCTCGACGGCGAAACGTTCGTGCAGTTGTCCCTCTCCGAGCGTTGAGGCGTGGGCGGCGAGGCGGCGCAGCGGCACGGTGAAACGCCCGACCGCCCAGATCGCGAGAAAACTCGAAGCCATCAACCCCAACGCCCACGCCGACGTGAGCACCAGATAGGCGCGACCCGCCGGAGTGTTATGCGCCGTCGGGACGCCGACCGCCACGCTCCACCCGTTGGTCGGGCTGCGCCGCTCGCTCGTCAGACGCTCGACCTCGTCGCTCCACTTCTCCTGATGAATGTCTGCGGCTGCGTGCGGCTGCGGCGCGGGAGCTATGACCGCCGTGGCCGAAGGCTCCGGCACGATCCGCCCGGCGGCATCATAGACGAGAATGGCGGCCTCCGTGTCGGGTGAGGCGTGCTGGCGCAGGCGCGCGTAGAGTTCGGAAGCCGACCGGGGCGGGAGCGTCGCGCCCTCGGCGACGGCCGCCGGGTGGGTTTCGAGCCACGCTTCAAGCGCGCCTTCGGCGGCCACGGCCTTGATGCGCGCGATAGTTCCGGCCTGTTCGATCAGGGTTTTCTGGTAGCTGTCGAGTTGAAAGAGGCTGATGATCAGCAGGGGCAGGGACAGCACGGCGAGCATCACCAAGAGTTTGGTGCGCACGTCGAGCGGGTTGCGAGAGTTCTTGCCATGTTTCGTCACAGCTATATTCAGCGTTCGGGAAAGTCCGTGCGGCGTCGTCTCGGCGGCGGCCAGTGGGAGGTGCGTGTCCGCACCTGCGGGCGCAAACTCGTCGCGTAGATCAGAACCGCCTGAGCGAGCAACTCGTCAACGAACAGGTGCGTCCGTCGCAGAGCATCGCGCAGTTCCCGAATGTCTCCCTCCGTGGCGTTCGTAGCTTCGCGCCACAGAAAATCCTGCAATACGTCTCGTAAAATCATCAACTCCCGTGCCACTTCGTCAATCAGACAGCCCTGTTGGAAACGAGCCTGCGAGTGCATGCGAAGGGAACGCACCGCCTCTGCGATTTCGCTGTCGAGCGCAGCGCTATCCAACACCTGCGCGAGTTCGTCGAAAATATCGGGCAGGTAGTCTACGAGTTGGTGATAAGAGAGCAGCGCGGGCAGGTCTGTGCGGCGATCCGTGTAGACGATGTCAACGAAGGAGCGCACGAGCGCAGGCTCGTGCTGTCTGAGCAGGGCGACGTAACGTTCGGACATAGGACTGATTGCGGATTGCGGATTGCGGATTGCGGATTGATTAATTAAAAGCCAAAATCTTTGTATTCATCAATCCGCAGTCCGCAATCCGCAATCGTCATTTGGCTAGGAGTTTCTTCAAAAGCGATTCCAATTCGTCGAAATCAATGGGCTTGGTGACGTATTCATTGCAGCCTGCGGCGAGAGCGTCGGCGTGGAAATCGTTTGTGTCGTGCGCCGAGACGGCGACGATGGGGATGCGCGAGAGGCCGTCGAGTTCGCGTATGCGGCGCGTGGCGTCGAGGCCGTCGAGGCGCGGCAGGCTCAAGTCCATCAAGATCAGGTCGGGGCGACTGCTCTCGGCCACCTCGACGGCCTCTTTGCCATCCACCGCCTCTACCACCTGATAACCGCTCATTTCGAGTAACCTCCTCATCATAAAGCGGTTATCTGCAAAATCTTCCACCACCAGGACAGTCAACTGCGCGTTTCCGTTCTCTTCCATTCACACCCTTCCCGTCAACGAGGGTAAATAATTAGTTGGCTCACGCCCGCCGCCAAACGTATCACTAGCAAACACTCGGATTTTTTGTTAAGATGCCGCATCGAAACGCAACACAAAAAGTCGCATCGTTCGGGTTCAATTCGCATGGAGGGCGCGGCCTAACGTCCTCTAAAACAACCGGCGAAGCACCCGACGCGCGAGCCTTGTGAGCAAAATGAAGCCTATAAAAGCGACTACCAACGACACGGACGCCCTGATTGAATTGGGGCGTGCCTCCGTGCAGATCGTCCACGACCTGAAAAATCAAATTAACGGTCTCAAACTCTATGCCACATTTTTGCGCAAGCGCATGGAGAAGAGCGAACGCCCCGCAGACGAACTCGAAACCATCAACAAGATCATGGCCGGGCTGGAACGCGCCGCCGCCGACATGAACACGCTCGTGCGTTTCGGCCGCCCGCTCGAACTTCAACGCCAGCCGCGCCTCGACCTCGCCCTGCTGCTTGCCGCCGCCACCGAAGGCGACTACGCCCCGCAAGGAGAGGACGGCGACGCCTATCGCGGCGATTTCGACGCGCCCGTGCTCTCGGACGCCCTCAGAAGCATCCACGCGAGCGCGCGCCAGATTGCGCCCAAAGACGCCTCCCCGAGCGTCAGCTTGCGCCGGGCGGAAAACGGGGCGGCGACCGGGGCAGTTCCCTTCGCCCTCATCGAATGGCTCGGCCTCAAGGCCGCCGACGACAACGACATTTTCAACAGTTTCAACGGGGGCGCGGGTTTGCGCCTCGCGCTCGCCGCCAAAGTTATTAACGCGCACGGCGGCGCGGTCGAACAGGTTGCGGACGCCCTGCGCGTCCGGCTGCCGCTCAGAAGTGACGAGTGACAAGTGACAAGTGACAAGTTAAAACAGAAGCCTTGTTTTCAACTCGTCACTCGTCACTTGTCACTCGTCACTGTTTTCAGGAGGAGAGCAAAAGGTGGATCGTAAAGACGTACGCATTTTGGTGGTTGACGACGAGGCGATGATGGCCGACTCGCTCAAGCAGAATCTGGTCGAGGAAGGCTACACGGTTGATACCGCACTGTCGGGCGCGGACGCCATCGAGCTATTTGACCGCGGTGGGCATCATGTGGCGATTTGCGACGTGCAATTGCCCGACATGGACGGCCTCGAAGTGCTGCGCCACATCAAGGACGCGCAGCCGGCGACCGAAGTGATCGTGATGACCGGCTTCGGCACGGTGCAGCGCGCCATCGAAGCGACGAAAGCGGGCGCGTTCTGGTTTCTCGAAAAGCCTTTCGAATTCGAGGTGCTCCTGCCGCTCATCGAGCGCGCCGTGCAGCACCGCGAGTTGATCGTCGAGACCGAGACGATGCGCCGGAATCTTTCGACGCGCAACGAGTATTTCAACATCATCGGCGCGTCGCGCCAGATGCAGCAGATTTACGAGACGATTGAATCGGTCGCCAAGTCCGACGCCAACGTGCTCATCGTCGGCGAATCGGGCACGGGCAAGGAGTTGATCGCCAACGCCATCCACTACAATTCCCTGCGCGTCAAAAAGCCTTTCATCAAAGTGAACTGCGCCGCGCTGCCCAAGGAACTGATCGAATCCGAACTCTTCGGCCACACCAAGGGCGCGTTCACCGGCGCGCACGCCGACAAGGACGGTCTCATCCAACACGCGGCGGGCGGCTCGCTCCTGCTGGATGAAATCGCCGAGATGCCCGTCGAGTTGCAGCCCAAACTCCTGCGCGTGCTGCAAGAGCGCAGCTATCGCAAGATCGGTTCGGAGCGCACTTACGCGGTGGACTTCCGGCTCATCACCTCGACCAACCGGCCGCCCGCCGACGCCATCCGCGACGGCCTCCTGCGCGACGACCTCTTCTACCGCATCTCGACCATCACGATTCACGTGCCCCCCTTGCGCGAACGCACCGAAGACATCCAACTTTTGGCCGAGCACTTCTTCAAGATGTACGCGCGCAAGTATCAACGCCCGATCACGGGCATCTCGCAGGCCGCCTACCAGCGCCTCTTCTCGCACGGCTGGCCGGGCAACGTGCGCGAGTTGCAAAACGTGCTGGAGCGCGCCGTGCTGCTGGCGAAAGCCAACAAGATCGAGCCGGTTGACCTGCCGTTTGAAAACGGCAACGTGCCGGAGCGCGCCGCTCAGGGCGCGGCGTGGGACGTGCCGCCCAACCTGACGCTCGAAGAAATCGAAAAACTCGTCATCGAAAAGACGCTCCAACGCACGGGCGGCAACAAGCAGGCGGCGGCCAACCTCCTCGGCATCTACCGCCCGCGCCTCTACTCGAAGATCAGGAAGTACAACATAGACATCGCCGGACTGGTTACGCCCTAACGGAATTGGGCAAGGGGCAAGGTTAAAGGGAAAGACAAAAGCGGGGCGCAGCCTTGAATGGCCGCGCCCCGCTTTTCGTCCTGCTTTCTACCTTTCCCTTTTACCCCTTACCCTTTCCCCTAATCTATCTGGTACGTCGCCACGCTCGTCGGCGTCTCGTAGCAGCGAACTTTGTAGACCTGCACGCGTTCGTCTCCGACGCGCGCGGCGACGCGCTCCAGGATGTAGCGCGCGAGGTTTTCCGCGGAAGGGTTGAGTTCGGCGTCGAAGGGCGGCAGTTCGTTGATGTTGCGGTGGTCGAGATAGCTGACGATGTCGTCGGCGGCGGTCTTTAAGTCGCCGAAGTCAACGAGCAACCCGATGTGATCGAGTTCGCGCCCGCGCGCGAAGATTTCGATTTTGTAGTTGTGCCCGTGCAGGTTCTCGCACTTCCCCTTGTAGCCGCGCAACTGGTGCGCGCTCGAAAAGTTGCGTTCGATCATCACTTCAAACATTCCGCTCATGCTCTTCTTCGATTCCCTTGCGTTCCCCGACTTGTCGAACCGCCGCGCGGGCTTAGGAATCGCCGCGCTGCCGCGCCCGCTCTTCCATTTCCTTCCTCAAACTAAGCGGTCGCATGTCCGTCCAGACCTCTTTGATATAGGCGAGGCACTCTTCCTTGTTGCCCGACTTGCCCGCGTCGTTCCAACCGAGCGCGTTCTCGCGGTCGGCCGGCCAGATGGAATACTGCTCTTCGTGGTTCACCACCACTTTGTAGATCGTATTGTCTTCGCGTTCGTCTCTGCTCATGTCGCCTCCAAAGGCCGAAAGTTTGTGGGTAGAACTTTGTCTCACGTTGCAGCCCCTATCATCTAACAAACGCCTCCGTTTCATCAAACACGCGCGCCACTTCCGCGAGGTCGGAAGTCACGCGGCAGGGCGGCAAGCTCTTGATGAACTGTCGCCCGTAGGCTTGCGTGCGCAGGCGCGGGTCGAGCACGGAGAGCACGCCGCGGTCGGTCGCGCTGCGAATCAAACGCCCCAAGCCCTGCTTCAAACTGATGATCGCCTGCGGCACGCTGTACTCGTAGAAACTCGAACCGCCCGCGTCTTCGATGAAACGCTGCCGCGCGGCGACAATCGGATCGCTCGGCACGGCGAAGGGCAGCTTATCAATGATGACGCACGAGAGCGCGCTGCCGCGCACGTCAACGCCCTGCCAGAAACTCGAAGTGGCGAAGAGCACGGCGTTCGGCGTCGTGCGAAAGCGTTCGAGCAGGCCGGACTTGGAGGCCGTGCCCTGCATCAGGCAGGGGAAATCAACCTGCGGCGCGACGCGCTCGTAGAGGGCGCGCATGCCGCTCAGGCTCGTCGAGAGCACGAAGGCGCGCCCGTCGGTCACTTCGAGAATGCGCAGGACTTCCGCCGCCGCCGCTTCCGCCCATTGCGGCGAACGCGGGTCGGGCATGCGCGCCGGCAGATAGAGCACCGACTGATTTTGATAATCGTAACTCGAAGGGGCGATCAGTTCGTCGGTCTTCTCTTCGAGCAGGCCGAGCCGCTCGCGCGCAAAGGTGAACGTGCCTGCGCTCGCCAGCGTCGCCGAGGTCATCACGACCGTCTCGACGCGCTCGAACAACTTGTCCTGCAACAGGGTGGACACGTCAATCGGCGACGCGCGCAGGAAGAGGCCGCGCCCGCGCCGCTCCATCCAGTAGACGTAGCGCTTGTCGTCGCCCGCCACGATGAACTCCAACCCGAAACGCAGTTCGCGTATGCGCCGGACGATGGTTTCCACTTCGGGCGGCTGCTCGCGCAAGGCGTCGAGCGTCGTCTCCATGCGGCCGAGCGCGCCGTCGAGACTGAGGTATGAATCGCCGAGCGCGGTAGCCTCGATCTCGCCGCGCGCGTTCTTGCGCGCGAACGTGCCGGGCAGAATCGGCCCCCGCCCCTCTTCGCCGCGCGCCTCGTGGAAGCCATGCCAGAAGCGTTCGCTGAAACGCGCGACGCGCCCGCTCGCGCGCGTCAGTTCCCTGTTTGCGTCCGCGTCGGTCACGGGCAGGAGTTGCAGGTCGCGCAGCAGGTCTTCGACCTGATAGCTCGACACCTGATGCCCGAAATACTCTGCCGCCACGTCTTCAATCGCGTGCGCCTCGTCGAAGATGACCGCCCCGTAATCGGGCAACACCTGCCCGTACTCGCCGCCGCGCAGCGCGAGGTCTGCGAAGAAAAGGTGATGATTGACGATCACGATGTCGGCGTCCTGCGCGCGCTGGCGCATGCGCGTGATGAAGCAGGGGTCGTAGTCCGGGCACTTCTGCCCGAGGCAGATTTCCGAGCGCGCGTCTATGTGACGCCAGAAGGAGAGGTTTTCGGGCAGCCCGATGAGTTCTGCGCGGTCGCCGGTTTGCGAATCGCGCGCCCATTGCCGCACTTCGTCGAAGTAGTCAACGTCGTCGAGGCCGTCGAGGATGGGCGCGGACTCGGCGCGCTTGATGCGCTGGAGGCAGGCGTAGTTGTTGCGCCCCTTCATGTAGGCGGCGGTGAATTTTTTGGGCAGCACGCGTTGCAGAAACGGGATGTCTTTTTCCATCAACTGCTCTTGCAGATTCTTCGTGCCCGTCGAGATGATGACGCGCTCTCCGCGCGCCGTGGCCGCCGCAATCGCGGGGACGAGATAGGCCAGAGTCTTACCCGTGCCCGTGCCTGCCTCGACCAGCAGGTGACGACGATCCTCGAAGGCGCGCAGCACGGCCTCGGCCATCTGTATCTGGCCGGGACGAAATTCGTAATCAGGATGCGCGCGCGCGATCAAACCGCCGCGACCGAAAATCTCTTCCATACTTTTACCCGCGTGCGAGAAACGCGTGGAGAAGCGCCCGCTAGCGTTTCGTGTTCACCTTCAACGATTCGAAGAACGCCTTGCGTTCGCTGTTTGACGAGAGCGCATTCCAGATGGCTACCACAGCATATGCGCTTCTCGCGTCGAAGACCAACCGCACACGACCCGTCGCCTCGCCGTAGGAAAAATCCTGTTGATACCCCGCCAGCCCACCGATCGCTGCCGTCCGCTGCTCCGACATTGTGAGGGTAGCGTCCATCCCGCGGGCTTTCACCCCTACCTGAAAACCTTCCGCGAGCCCCTTGACGAAGCGTTCGGAAAACTCCCGCTTCCGTTTCTCGTCCAGAAGTGCCGGGGGCATCGTGTCGAGGTAAGACACGCCGTAGACGCCGGAGTCGGTGACGCCCATGAAGTTTCGCACTGTAGCCATCACGCCGGGAATGATCTCCGACCGCTCCATGTTCGTAACCGGTTCGGCGGGAAAGATCAGGCTGAAACGCGCCGGTTCTCCGATCTTGTAACGCGTCCATCCCGTGGGGGCGAGTTTATCGGCGACGGGTCTGAACGGAAGCGACTCGGGTTTCGCGTTGTTTGCGTCGAGCGCGGCCGCGTTGCCTTTCGCGCCTTGCGCCCGCACGGGCGAAGCGCCCGCCGACAGGGCGCAGACGAGCGAGAGCGAGAGCAAGGAGAATTTCGCAATCTTTTTCATCGAGAGTCCTCAGAATGTCGGTTCACACGCGGCCGGGGCTGCCGACGCCTGCGCCGCGTCGAGTTTAGATGCCGCGCGGGGCGCGTTGATTTCCCCGCGCCCGCCTTCATTTGCATTCTTCGCACGGCATGCTGTAACGGCAGGCGCGCGGGCTGAGCGGCCGGGTCAACGCGTCTAATGGCGGCGGCGCGAGGAAACGTTTTCCCCAGGAGGCGCGCGCGAGTCGCCCGTTGACGGAGACGAGGTCGCCCGCCCCCGCCACGCGCACAACCGACGACGACGCCGCGCCGCCCTTCGCCGCCAGTTCGACTTCGCGCATGTGGACGGG
>DATCWB010000275.1:0-3405 GCA_036566625.1 Pyrinomonadaceae bacterium | reverse complement strand
CACCGCCGCGCCACCCGCGACGACATCGAACGCTTTCTCGCGCGCCCCGACGCGCCGCGTAAACAGACCGCGCCGCTCGCCATCCCGCAGGGCGATCCGATTGGATCGGGCGGTCGTTAAGTCTTCATCGACGTGTTTGCGAATCGACGCGTCCGCGCGCGAGCGCAGAGCGAAAAGTAGTCGCCCCTGAAACTGTCGAATGAACTGGTTCACCCCAAAATGCCCGGTCGGGGCGGAAGACAAGGCTTGGATCGATGAGTCCATGCTGTGGCTCGCCGAAAAGTTCGGGCGCGACGCGCTGCGTGATGCAGTGGTGGCGCTGCCCACGGACGAGTTCTTCCCCGATGAGTTTTCGGAGGACGAAGCTGACGTGCGGGCTTTAATCGACCGTGTGTGCGCTTACATGGGCGTCGATCCCGGACGGGTGGAGTTGGAGTTCTTCACGGACGAGCGTGCCGCGCCGCGCCTCGGCCTGCCCTTCGACGAATCTTCGCATCGCGGCATCGCGGGTCATTACCGGAAGCGGCGCGATAAATTCCTCATCAACATCGAGTCGTCTCAGTTAAACGATCCGATGTTTCTGGTCGCCACGAGCGCGCACGAACTGGGTCACGTCCGGCTGCTCGGCGAAGGGCGTGTGTCGGCCGCTTTCGAGGATCACGAGCCGTTGACCGATCTGCTCACGGTCTTTCTCGGCATGGGGGTGTTCACGGGAAATTGCGTGTTCAGTTTCAGACAATGGACGGACGCCTTCTCGCAAGGATGGCAGACCGAGCGGCGGGGCTACATGACGGAGGAGATGTTCGGTTATGCGCTGGCGCTGTTTGCGTGGGCGCGCGGCGAAGAGCGCCCCCCGGCGTGGTCTGAATACCTGCAAGGCAATGTCAACGCCTACTTCAAAGGAGCGCAGAAGTATCTTGAGAAAACGGGAGACACGATATTTGAAAGGCTGTGAGAGGCCGTCGAGTCGAGCGGCCGCATGGTTTCCCGCGTTCCTGCACCGGGTCAGTGAATAAGACTTTGCCTCGCTGAGAATTTGCCCCGCATTTCCGCGCGAACGTAGCGGCTCACGCGCGCGTGTGCGAAAGCTCAATCCTCAGCGCGGCACTTCGACCGTGTTGAGGATGTCGGTGATCACGCTGTCGGCGGTTGCGCCGTCGAGTTCGGCCTCGGCGCGCAGGCGCAGGCGGTGGCGCAGTACCGGGCGCGTGATGTCGCGCACGTCGTCCGGCGTGGCGAACTCGCGGCCGCGCATGGCGGAGAGTGCTTTCGCGCACAGCAGCAAGGCGACGGACGCGCGCGGGCTGGCCCCGTAAGCGATTGAAGGGTGCTCGCGCGTGCGGCGCACTATCTGGACGAGATAATTCTGCACGCCCGTCTCCATCTGCGTGCGGCGCACCTCGGCGCGGCACTGCGGGATGGCGTCCGGCTCGGCGAGCGGGCGGATGTCTATCTGGTCGAGGCGGCGCGCGTTGAACCCGGCGTCCCAGTTGGCGACGATCTGCGACTCGTCCGCCGCCGACGGGTAACCGATGATCACTTTCAAGAGGAAGCGGTCGAGTTGCGCTTCGGGCAGCGGGTACGTGCCTTCATACTCGATGGGGTTCTCGGTGGCGAGCACAGTGAAGAGCGGCGAGAGCGGGTGGAGTTCGCCGTCAATCGTCACCTGTCGCTCCTCCATCGCTTCCAAGAGCGCGGCCTGCGTCTTCGGCGGCGTGCGGTTGATTTCGTCCGCCAGCAGGATGTCCGTGAAGATCGCGCCGCGCCGCAAACTGAAACTCGACGTGGCGACGTTGAAGACGTTCGTGCCCGTGATGTCCGAGGGCATCAAATCCGGCGTGAACTGGATGCGCCCGAAGTCCGCGCCGACGATGCGCGCGAGCGTCTTGACGAGCAGCGTCTTCGCCGTACCCGGCACGCCCTCGATCAGCGCGTGCCCTTCCGCCAGCAGCGCCACCAAGACCTGCTCGATCACCTCCTCCTGCCCGACGATCACCTTGCGCAATTCCGTCAGGATGTGTTCGACCGTTGAAGATACGTTTTGCAGCAACTTATCAAGTGGCGGGTGATGAGTGATGAGAGATGAGCGATGAGTAAAAACAACAGCCTTGTCTTTTACTCATCTCTCATCTCTCATCACTCATCACTCGATCTCTCCTTTCAAAAGTTAATCTAAACCTACAGCCTGCCGGCCTGTCTGATCTCGCGTGCGCGCATACGGATGCCGAGCGTGCGTTCGAGTTCGCGAAGGCGAGCGACGAGCGCGAGCGACTGGCGCGGCGTGACCGGCGCGCCGTTGATGGCGTCTTCACACTCGCGCATCAGCGATTCGATCTCGTCGCGGCTGCGGCCGGAGCGGGCGGCGACCCCGGCGACGATTGTAGCGCGCGGCGCGGACACGTCTGAGCCGCCGTAGCGCGCCAGCGCGCGACGCGTGCGCCCGTAGACGTTTTCGATGGCGAGGTCGAAGGCGCGCGCGCGTTGTTGCAATTCGGCCATCGAGGCGACGAACTCCAACTTGGAACGCCTGTCCACGCGCGGCGCGGGGAGCGGACGCGCAAAGCGTCTTCCGCGCGTCCAGACGACGGCCGCCGCAATCAAAAACAGTTGGGCGCACATGGCGAGAACGGGCGTGCCCGCGAAGTAGGCGGCGAACTCGTTGCTCGTCGTGCCGCGCCCCTGATGAAACTCGTCGAAGGCGACGAGGCCGCCCCCCGCCGTGATGACGTTTACGGCGAGTTGCAGATTGTCCGCGCGATTGATGCCGCGATTGGCGACGATGAAAGGATCGCTCAGGATGATGATGCGCCCCCGTCCCCGCGTGAAATCCGCCAGCAACGCCCCGCGCTCATCGCTCAAGTGAAAGACGGGCGCGTCCCACTGCGGCGGCGCATCGTTCGCTTCAACGGCCGTCAACGCGTCGCTATCCATCGTCTCGTCGCTCGCGCTCTCAGTACTCTGCGTCGGCGCGTCGCCCGCGTTTTGATCGCCTTCCGGCGTCTCGTCGTCCTCATTCTGCGCGGCGGGATCATCCTGTACGATGATGGGCGTGCTCGTCATGGTCGGGGATGCGCCCTCTGCCTGGTCGTCCGCGCTCTCGCCGGGCATTTTGCGCGCGGCGAGCAGGCGTGTGGCATAGCGCGAGGGCGCGACGCTTGCGACATCGCGCGTCAACATCGTCGGCTGCGCGGGCGCGAGTTGCGCCGCGCCGCGCGTTAAAGCCTCCGTGTCGTCGGCGCGCAAGTCGCCCTCGGGCGGCGACAGGCCGTGAGTGGCGACGCGCCACCCGTCGCCCTCGATGAACTTCTGGTGCGGTGCGCGATCAATGACGACGAGACGCCCGCCCGCTTCCACCCACCCCAGCAAACTCTCCACTTCCTCCGGCTTGAACCCGACGCGCGTCCG
>DATCWB010000274.1:0-3446 GCA_036566625.1 Pyrinomonadaceae bacterium | reverse complement strand
AGGCCGACGGAGATCAACCGTCGGCTTTCGTCGTCAGGGACGAAGACCGACGAGTTGCATGGCGCGGGGTATCTCAGGGTTTTGCATGAACCAATGCCAGACGTGGCCGGTGCGCAAATTTTCCGCGCTGAGCAGCATGATGCCGAGGTTGATGCCGATCACGTCGGGGTTGACCCAGCCGTTGTTGGGGTTGAAAGCATCGGCGAAACCGTACTGGCCGTACACGCGCGCGCCGTACTGTTCGCGCATGGCGCGAAGCGCGGGGAGAGAGATGTCGGGCGTGAACATGAGCGAGCCGCCCGCCGCGCAAGGGACGACCGTGCCGTCAATCGAAGCGTCGCGCGGCGGGCCGCCCCACGCCAGATAACCCTTCGCGCTGTCGGAGGCGGTGATGCCCCAGACGTTTTCCGTGTAGCCGGGAAACTCCCGAGAGAGCGCGAGGCAGAAGGCGCGGTGCGCGCGCGTCGCGGCGACCGAGTTCTGGAAGTAGTCCGTGAAAGGGTAGTGGCTTTCGCGGCGTCGGCGGAAGTCCACCCACGCGTGCGAGTATTGATGGATGAAGAGCGGCCCGCCGGTGATGTAGGTGTAGCCCGCGTAGGTGATGCGCGCGCGCTGCCACGCGAGCCACGAGCGCGGCGTGACGGGGTGCGTGGGTGAACCCACGGCGAGCAGGTAGAGTATGAGATGTTCGCTGTATGCGTCCCAGCGATACTTGATGAAGCCGGTTTCGGGTCGCCAGCCGTGCGAGAGCAGCGTCGGGTGTTGGTTGAGCATCCACGGGAAATCCACGCGCTCGTAGATCGACGTGGCGAGCCGCACGATCTCCGCGTCGGCGCGAAACTTCTGTCGCGCCGTGAGCACGCCGCCGAGCAGGAGCGCGGTGTCAATCGAAGAGATTTCGCTTTGCCAGCGACGCGCGCCCGTCCGCGCATCCATCCAGTGATAAAACCAGCCGTGTTCGTGCGTGGCGCGCGTGGCGAAAAAGCGCAGCGTCGCACGCACGCGCTCGCGCGCCTCGCGCTCGGGCGTCCAGCCGCGTTCGGCGGCGATGCAGAGCGCGGTGAGTCCGAAGCCGGTGGCCGCGATGCTCGCCACGTCGCGGTGCGTCTCGTCGTGCGGCGAGCCGTCGGTGCGCGCGCGGTCGCGCACCAGCCCGGTCGAGGCGTCGGCCTGCTCCCAAAAATAGCGGAAGGCGCGGCGCGACATGTCTTCGAGCAACGCCTCGTCGCGCGCGGAGAGACGTGCGGACGGCCGCGCCCCGGTCGCAAACGCGCGCGTGTCGCTCTGCGCGAAGCTTGGGCAGACGGCGTTGACGAGAATGAGCGCGGCGCAGAGAAGCGCGCCGCCCGTGCGCAAAGGGCGGCGCGAATTTGTCTCCATGCGTCTGCGAGATTGAACGCGCATCGGCTATCGCTCGACGACCGTGAAACTCGCTTCGAGTCCGTCGGCCGAACTCGTCCCGGCGAACACTTTGAACTCGCCGGGTTCGACGGCGAAGCGCAGCGCGCGATTATAAAATCCGAGGTGTTCGGGCGTGAGGCGAAACGCGACGCGCCGACGCTCGCCGGGCGCGAGCGTCACGCGCTCGAAGCCTTTCAACTCCTTGACGGGGCGCGTCACGCTCGCGGCCACGTCGCGCACGTAAAGCTGCACCACCTCGTCGCCCGCGCGCGCGCCCGTGTTCTCCACCTCGACGCTGGCGGTCAGCTGCCCGTCCGGCCGGATGCTGCGCGCACTCAGTTGCAGGTCGGACAAGCGAAACTGCGTGTAGCTGAGTCCGTAGCCGAACGGGTAGAGCGGCGTCCACGGCACGTCCAGATATTTCGAGGTGTACTTTTGATCGGTCGGCGGCCGCCCGGTGCGCTTGTAGTTGTAGTAGAGCGGCAGTTGGCCGACGGCGCGCGGGAACGTGACGGGCAGCTTGCCGCCGGGGTTCACGTCGCCGAAGAGCACGTCTGCGATGGCGTGGCCGCCCTGCGTCCCCGCGAACCACGTCTCTAAAATAGCGGGCGAGTTTTCCGCCAGCCAGTTGATCGTGAGCGGACGCCCGTTCATCAACACGACGACGTAAGGCTTACCCGTCTCGTGGATCGCACGGATCAACTCCGACTGCCTGCCCGGCAAATCGAGCGACGTGCGCGAAGCGGCCTCGCCGCTCATCTCCGCCGATTCGCCGACGGCGATGACGACTACGTCCGACGCGCGCGCGAGTTTCAACGCGTCGGCAATGCCGTCGCGGTCGGCCGGTGTGGTGGAGTTTCTGGCCTCGTCTCTCGCCTGCGCGACGTTTGTGCCCCCGGCGTTCGTGGCCGTGGGCGGCGGCGCATCGTAGTTGCCGGTCACGCCCCGGCCTTCGACCGCGACCGCCTTCACGTGTGAAACTTTCGTCTGCGGCGAGACCTTCGCCCTGACACCTTCGAGCAGCGTCACGGCGTCTTCCCCGCGCCCGTCGCCCGTCCACGAGCCGAGCATGTCCTTCGGCGAATCGGCGAGCGGGCCGACGACGGCGATTGACTTCAAATCCTTCGACAGGGGCAAAGCCCCGCGCTCATTTTTCAACAGCACCAGCGAGCGCGCCGCCAGACGGCGCGCGTCGGCGACGTGTTCCGCGCGCATGATAACCGCGCTCTCTTTCGCCTCGTCCGCGTAGGGACGCTCGAACAATCCGAGCCTGAACTTGATGCGCAGCACGCGCCGCACGGCCTCGTCTATGGCGGCTAGCGTGAGCTTTCGCTCTTTCAGCAGTTGCTCGCCGTGCTTGTTGTAGAGGCGCGAGACCATTTCCACATCCACGCCCGACGTGAGCGCGGCGCGCGCCGCTTCCGCTTCGTCGGCGGCGAACGCGTGGTTCATCAATTCGCGCACCGATTCGTAGTCGCTCACGACCGCGCCGTCGAACTTCCACTCGCCGCGCAAAACTTTCGTCAGCGTGAACGGGTTGGCCGAGGTCGGCACGCCGTTGAGATCGTTGAACGCGCTCATGAACGTCCCGACGCCCGCGTCAATAGCAGCTTTGAACGGTGGGAAGTAGACTTCGCGCAACATCGTCTCGGACATGTCCACGGTGTTGTAGTCGCGCCCGGCTTCGGCCGCGCCGTAGGCGACCCAGTGTTTGGCGCAGGCGACGACGCGGTCGGGCGCGCCGTAGTTTGCGCCCTGAAAGCCGCGCACGCGCGCGCGGGCGAAGACCGAGCCGAGATACGGGTCTTCGCCCGCGCCCTCGACGATGCGGCCCCAGCGCGGGTCGCGCGCGATGTCCACCATCGGCGAGAACGTCCAGCGGATGCCGGAGGCCGTCGCCTCGCGCGCCGCGATGCGCGAGACGCGCTCAACGAGTTCGGCGTCCCACGTCGCCGAGAGCGCGAGCGGGACGGGGAAGATCGTGCGGTAGCCGTGGATCACGTCGAGGCCGAAGATGAGCGGAATCTTGTGGCGCGTCCCCTCCA
>DATCWB010000273.1:0-9580 GCA_036566625.1 Pyrinomonadaceae bacterium | reverse complement strand
AGTTTGCGTGGACAGCCCTGAACCAGTCCATATGGAGTTGGAAGACGGAGTGGTACGTGTGCATCGGGGTGCCATTCTTCCTGCTGGTCTTTCTCATCGGGGCGAGCATCTACGTCGGGTTGTCGAGCCGCAATTATCATGTCAACGACGAAGATCGCGAATGGTGGGCGCGTCTGGGCGCGTGGATCATCATCTCGATCTTCGCATGGGTTGTCTCCTGCGCCTTGGTGATCTTCGGCCCCATCGCGCTCCTGTCGTCTCCGAAAATCGTGGCTTCACTGGGCGGCGTCTCCGGCCTCATCGCCCTCGTGGTCGGGCGCAGTGCGAAAACGGCTGCGAATAGTAAAGATCAGGCGAAGGCCGGCAAGGCGTCTGCCCTGATGGGGAGCCTGCTGCCGTTGCTGGCGTTGATCTTCGTGATGGTTTTTCTCTCCGCGCTTTCGCTGGCAACGACCGGCATGATTCAGGGGATCGCACGACTGGCCGATCATGTGACCCGTGATGCGACGACGGCCTACATTGACAAACCCGTCGAGCGCACCTGCGCGTTCGAATGGCTGACCAATGTGCCCGACCCGCCGGGCAGATGCACGCCGTCCGACGGCACTACTTCCGCGGCGAGCACATCTCCCCCGCCCCTGCACGGCTTCGACAGGTATATCAATTACATATACGGGGGGATTAATGCGGGCAGTCTGGACGGCGCAAAGGTCGTGCACATGAACGTCCTGCACCACACTTCACTCTGGTTTCTGCTCGCCTTGCTGTCTATCATGGTTATTGTCGGTGTCGCGCTGGCGAAAGCTATCAATCTCAACGTGTTCTCTCTGCACGGCGGATATCGTAATCGCCTGATTCGCGGATTCCTCGGCGCGTCGCGCCCTGACGGGCAGCGAAGGCCGAATCCCTTCACCGGGTTCGACCCCAAAGACAACCTTCACATGCACGAGCTTCGCCCGACGCTCCTGGACGAGGGCGACCTGCTCAACACCGGCCTCATCGCCACCGCTTTGAAGTCCGCGCTGGAGTCGAAGCCGACCGACCCGCTCTCTGCCTATCTCGTGAAAAACCATTTGCCGGAGGGCGTCAGAAACGAACTTCAAGACTACCAGCCTGACAACGCCGTTCCCGCGCAACTCATTGCGAGTCTCCGCGCCACTCTAAACAGCGTGCTCCAGAGAGAGGACTTGAATCTCGCCGCGGAACCGACCTTGCAGCATTACGCACAGACAGACCGGGCTGTCCGGGCGCAACGGGCTATCGCCGCCGGGCCTCGCAGCGAGTATCGCATCCTGCTCAATCGTGTGATCATGGAGCAGGCTTACCCGAACGCGCTCAAGCCTAGTGTCTACCCGCCCCCGCCCTACAAATTGCTGCACGTGATCAACACCGCACTCAATCTGGTAGGCGGCGATAATCTTGCGTGGCAACAGCGCAAAGCTGAGCCGTTCAGCATCTCGCCGCTGCACGCCGGCTGTTACCGTCTCGGCTACCGCCGCTCACGCGACTACGGCGGGAGAAAATCGAACGGCATTTCCATCGGCACTGCGGCCGCGATATCGGGGGCCGCCGCCAGTTCCAACATGGGCTACTATACGACCTCGCCCGTCATCTCGCTCTTGCTCACGCTCTTTAACGTGCGCCTCGGCTGGTGGCTGGGAAACCCCGGCCCCGCCGGGAACTCGACCTTCACTCTCGGCGCGCCCAAATATTCTTTCAAACCCATTGTTGATGAAGCGTTCGGACTAACCAACGACCACAACAAGTATGTGTACCTGACTGACGGCGGGCACTTCGAGAATCTGGCGGTGTACGAGATGGTGCTGCGCAGGTGTCATATCATCGTCGCCAGCGACGGCGCACAGGATGAAGAGTATCGCTTCGGCGATCTCGGCAACGCGGTGCGCAAAATTCGTATCGATCTTGGCGTGCCCATCGAATTCAGCAGCATCCCCATTTACGCCGGGCCGGAGTCGAAGGACAAGGGACGCGGGTTCTATTGGGCTATCGGCAAAATTCGTTACTCCCGCATCGACCACAACGCGCAGGACGGCGTCCTGCTCTACATCAAACCCGCCGTCTACGGCAGCGAGCCGCGCGATGTCCTTGAGTACAAGGAGAACTTCCCGGCGTTCCCGCATCAATCCACCGGCGACCAGTTCTTCGACGAGCCGCAGTTTGAAAGTTACCGCGTGCTCGGTTCGCACATCATGGATCGCCTCTGCGGTGAAGGCACCACGCCGCTCGATCTCTACACTGTCGTCAATAAGGCTTTCAAACAGTCGCGCGAAGCCGCGGTACTCACAGACGCGCCATTTATCGAGTGGCTGGAAAACTGGCTTTCGGAGAACGAACCGAGGTGACTTCGGCACAAGTCGCCTGGCGTGAGCCTTGCAAACTAAGGGCGGTTCGCTTCTGTCTGAGAGCACTGAAGACTGCTCGAACGCGGCGGCCGCCGCTCTTTTCACGTCGTTGAAGCGCGCCGCTTACGGTATGTTGAAGCGGCCTCTGAGTTCACTCGGTTGCATGGCGACGGGCACTTGCTCGTAGGCGTACTTGATGAAGTTGTCGGCGTCGTCGGCCATGAGAGGTAGGTCGTGCAGGTGCAGGCCGCAGATGGTCTGGACGACGTGCGCGCCGAGCGCGCGATAGCTTTCGAGTTGCTGTTCGGTGTAGTTCTGGTCGTCGGTGCTTTCGTGCGGGAAGGCGAGGCTGGTGCTGGCGTAGTTGAGAATATCAATCGGCTCGCCGCCCGTGATGGCGGGCTTGATGTAGATGATGACGCCGTCCCTCGCGGGCGTGCCCGACGTATCTCTGTCGGCGGTCGAATAGCGTATGAGGCCGACAGCGCAGTATTTGCTCTGTCCCTTGTGCTCCTTGTCGTCTTTGGAGTAGATGGGCACACCGCCGACGAAATCAATGGGGATGCCGAGGTCGATGCGAATTTTGCGCACCGCGTTTGCGAGGTCTGCGAAGTGGCTCTGCGGGTCTTGCGAGCCGTCGGCGACGACGATCAGATGCGTGCGGCGCAAGACCATCTCGTAAAGTCCGAGATTCTCGAAGTGGCCGCCGTCAGAGAGATAGACGTAAGGGCTTGTGTTATCGCTATGCCCCAGAGCCTCCGCAAGAATGTGTCGCAGGGAGAAACGCGGCCCCGAACGTTTGTAAGAATGGAGAGAGCGGAAACGACGGTCGCTGCCGGCGGGGCCGGGATTGCCGAGCCACCAGCCGCGCCGCGCGTTGAAGAGCGTCCTGCGCAGCAAGGCGAGCGCGGGCGAAGCGTGGTAGCCCATATTCGTACTTGCCGTCGCGCCTGAGATCGTCATCGCCGTGCCCAAACTGATTCCGCTTGCGCCAGTCCCGCCGTCGCCGCCGTATTCTTCCGTCCGGCGATAGCCGAGTTGAAAACTGCCGCAGTGGAGCGGCGAGACGGTGAAAGACTCGGCCTCGCGTTGCTGCCGGGCGAGGTTGTGCCCGCTCGTCAAATTGAGACAGATGTTGACGACGTGGAACAGCTTCCGCTTCATCTCGCCCGGCGCGTCTCGATAATGCCTGAGTTCTTGCATCGCGATGTTGTCATAAGGATCGAAGCCCGTGAACGCGTTGGAATGGCGTGCCTCCTGCGGGCGCGATGCGCCGAGGTAGGCGCGGATCAAACGGTTGCGATACATCGCGCTCAGCGAAAACTTGTTGACGTTGACTTGCGTGGACATGATGAGACTGATGGCGACGAGTCCGAAGGCTAAGAGCAGCAGCAGGCTGAGCGGGGCGTAGTGGATGGTATTCAATAGTGTGACGGCCGGGTAAACGTGCAGATTAATGTCGTCGTGCCAATCAAACGACGCGGGCGCAAGTTCCCTGATAAGCAGGCTCGTACCGAAAGAAAGGGCGAGGAGCAGTGTCAAAGCGAAGACGGGCGCGGCAAGCGCCGCGGCGTAGCTCCTCAAGCCGCTTGATCTTGCGTCCTGTTCCTGCGGCGTACTTGACTTCGTGCCCATCAACCCGCCGAGGACGGTCAGAAGGCCGGACACGCCGCCGAGCGCGGCCAGTGCCGCTTTAACCGCTGTGCTGTCGGCTCCCAACCTCAGCAACACGACCGGGCCGAAGATGACCAGCGCACTCATCACGCTCCACACCACGGCGACGACGAGCACCCACGCGCCGATACGCGCCCACCATTCGCGATCTTCGTCGTCCGTGAAGTTACTTGTGATACCGACGAACAAAACCGCCGCCAGTAGGAACAAGCAGAGGAACAGCGGGGCGGAGAAGCAGGCGTAGAGCTCCGTCATGGGCATGGGCACGGGGCTTGAGCTGACGGGCACGGGGAAGATGTAGGTGGCTGCCCACCACGCGAGGGTTCCCCACAGCCCGCCGATGGAACCGACCGCCATCGGCTCCAACACGAGGAGCGCCCCGTTTCGCGCCAAACGCCGCCGCCAGAACGCGAAGTTTCTGAACAGGAGGATGGCGGTGTAGACGACGTAGCCCGCAATGTGCAGCGCGATGCCGTACCGCAAGAAGCCCACCCAATCCTCGCCGAACCAGTCGCTCGGGTCGTAGGGACGACGCCACGCCCACCCGCTCGTCAGGCAGATGGCCGATAGCGACAGCGGCAGCAAGCAGAGCGTGAGAAACCAGCCCTGCTGGTTCAAACGTTGACTGTTGCGCTTGAGCGACGGGTTCGCGCTCGGACGCATCACGCCCATGTAAACGATGGCGGCGAGGCCGAAGACTGTGCCGAGCCAGAACGCCCAACCGACGCGCGCGCCCGTCTGCGAGTTCATCTGCACGACGGCGACGACGATGCGCGGCAACATCAACGCCGCCGCGATGATGGGGATGAGCATGAGCCAGTTGAGCAACAAGTTGCGCACGATGATAGCGACGTGCGTCCAGGTGTCTGTGGAGAGAAAGCCGAGTTGCGGGTTGAGGTAGTTGCTGTAGTTGCGCAGGTGGCGGACGGGTTCGGGTTCGGGTTGGAATTTGTTCTTCTCCGATTCGTTCCTGAGCGCGCTGATAACCCCGGACAACCGCGCGCGATGAATCCACGCGGACAACCAACTGCCGAGATAGCCGCCGTCGGAGACGGTCGAGAGATAATCGAAACGGTCGAGCATGCCGTAGTGCGCCAGTCCCTGCACGATGCCGAGTCCGAAACTCGCGCTGCGGATGCCGCCGCCGGAGAAGCAGAGCGCGGTGCGCTTCTCCGGCAGGTCGTGGATGTGTTTGTAGAGTTCCGCCGTGATTCTTTCGTTCAACAGGGCAACGTAGCGATTCTGCTTCCCCGCCCTCCGCTCCTCGAACGAATGCTTGATTTGACTGACGGCGCGGTGGCGGAGTTCCCCCTCGGACACGTCCGGCTTCGTCCGCCGACGGCGCGACGCCCTTCGCTCCTCCGCGACTTCACGCTCGATCTCCGACTCGATCTCCGCTCTGATCTCGACTTCAATCTGCCTCTCAACTTCCGGATCGATTCTACTTTTCGCCTCAAGGTAACCCGGCGGGAGCGCGCCGTGTTGATGGACGAACTCGTCCTCCAACACGCGGTAGAGCGGGTAGATGTGTTGCCGCTCAAAATCCTCTTCCAGTGCCCTGTAATCGCGCGACCCGGCGGCGGTGGTATTTGCGGTCGTTGAAGTTATCATCTCTCTACTCCGGCCTACTTGTCGGCAGACTCGCCGCTTCGGGCGGGCTACTCAACCGGAAGTCTCCCCTCATTTGAAATGTCGCGCGTGCTCAAAAGTGATGCGGCTGCCCGGCCGGCGCAGTTGAAAAAGATGAGCGGGTAAGAGTTTGAGAATTTACGAGGGCCGCAGCAGGTACGTCGAGTGAGATGCGCGGGGAAGGGTGCCGCAGCCTACGCGAAAGTAAGGTGTCTGAACGCGCGCGAACGATAAAGCAAGTCAGAATTGAGTGTCAAGACTTTTTCGTCTCGCGCGGCGCGGGACGGTGAAACGAAGATGGGCGGCGCGCGTCGGCGCGTGCGGATGAGACGAGACGGGCGCTCAGGTTGCCGCCGGGCGCGGGCGCGTGCGAGTATTAATTCAAATGTCGAACCAGCGTGGAGAGCAACTGGACTTGTTGATTATCGGCGCAGGCCCCGCCGGGTTATCTGCCGCCGGCGCGGCGGCGCGCGAAGGACTCAACTACCTCGTCATCGAAAAAGGTTTGATCGCCGACACGATTTATCACTACCCCGTCGGCCGCACGGTCTTCTCCACGCCCGACGAGTTGGAGCTCAGCGAAAACACCCTGCGCCCCTGCCGCGCGAAGCCGACGCGCGAGGAACTGCTCTCGCACTACGTCCGCTTCGCGCTCGACGAACGCCTGCGCATCCACACCGAAGAAGGCGCGGAGGCGATTGAACGCCGCGAAGAGACGGGCGCGTTCGCAGTACGCACGACGCGCGCCGAATACCGCGCCTCGCGCGTCCTCGTGGCGACGGGCGCGATGGCCTACCCGCGCCGCCTGAACGTCGTGGGCGAAGACCTCCCGAAAGTCGGGCATCGCTTCGTCGAGCCTTACCCTTACGTGCGCAAAGACGTGCTCGTCGTCGGCGGCGGAAACTCTGCGGCCGAGGCCGCGCTCTTTCTCTCGGAAGAGGGCGCGCACACCACGCTCGCCATCTGGCGCGCCGACTGGGAACAGCGCGACCCCAAGATGAACGCCATCAAACACTGGGTACGCACCCCGCTCGAACGCGAACTCGAAGAGGGGCGACTTCGCCTCGCCTTCTTCACCCGGCTCGAACAGATCACCGAACGCGAAGTCCGCCTTCACATGGAAGACGGCGTCGTTCGCACGCTCACGAACGACGCCGTCTTCATCCTCATCGGCGCGGACGCCGACCACACCCTGCTGCGCCGCGCCGGAGTCGAATTCGTCAAAACCGGACTCGCCGAAGTGCCCGTCTACGACCCGGACACCTACGAAACCAACGTCCCCGGCCTCTACGTCGCCGGCCACTTCACACACGCACGCCACATCAAACAGGCCATCGCCGTCCCCCGCCGCATCGTCCCCCTCATCGCTCAGAGCCTGCGCGCCACCGTCTAAATATTTTAGCCGCAGGGAGCGCAGCGTCCCTCGCGCCGCGCGGCGCGTCTCGACGTTAGCGTGTCGATCTTTTGGCCGGGCTGTTTATGAAACCAAGTCGGGCTGGGCGCGTTCGCGGCGGGCGACGCCGGTGCGGTAGGCGGCCTCTTCCACTTCGCGCGAGACGGCTTCGGCGATCCGTTTGTCGAAGACGGAGGGGACGATGTATTCGGGGTGGAGTTCTTCGGCGGAGATGAGCGCGGCGATGGCGTGGGCGGCGGCGAGTTTCATCTCCTCGTTGATGCGCGATGCGCGGCAGGCGAGCGCGCCTTTGAAGATGCCGGGGAAGCAGAGCACGTTGTTGATCTGGTTCGGATAGTCGGAGCGGCCGGTCGCCATCACGGCGACGATGTCGGCCACCTCTTCGGGCATGATTTCGGGCGTCGGGTTCGCCATCGCGAAGATGACGGGTTTCGCGGCCATCCGCTTTACGTCTTCGCGGCTGATGACGCCCGGCACGGAGAGACCCATGAAGACATTCGCCCCGGCCATCGCCTCGTGCACCGTGCCGCGCACGCCTTCGGGGTTGGTGTTCTCGGCGTACCACTCCTTGACCCAGTTCATGTGCTCGCGGCGGCCTTTATAAAGTATGCCGTGCTGGTCGCAGCCGATGATGTTCCGGACGCCCGCCGCCATGATGATCTTCGTGCAGGCGACGCCCGCCGCGCCCGTGCCGTTGACCACCACTTTCAAATCACTCATCTCTTTGCCGATCAACTTCGCCGCGTTGATGAGCGCCGCGAGGACGACGACCGCCGTGCCGTGCTGGTCGTCGTGAAAGACCGGAATGTCGAGTTCCTCTTTGAGCCGGTCTTCGATCTCGAAGCAGCGCGGCGCGGAGATGTCTTCGAGGTTGACGCCGCCGAAGGCCGTCGCGATGAGCTTGATAGTGCGCACGATCTCGTCCGGGTCTTTCGTCGAGAGACAGATCGGGAAAGCGTCCACGCCCGCAAACTCTTTGAAGAGCATCGCCTTGCCTTCCATGACGGGCATCGCGGCGGCGGGGCCGATGTCGCCGAGGCCGAGCACGGCCGTGCCGTCCGTGACGACGGCCACGGTGTTGCGTTTGATCGTGAGCGTGAAAGCCTTTTCGGGGTCGCGGTGGATGGCTTCGCAGACGCGCGCGACGCCGGGCGTGTAGGCCATCGAGAGATCGTTGCGCGTCTTCAAAGGGGACTTCGAGACGACTTCGATCTTGCCGCCGAGGTGCAGGAGAAAGGTGCGGTCGGAGACGTTGACGACTTCGACGCCGTCTATGTCGCGCGCCGCCTCGACGATCTCTTTGACGTGCTCGCTCGAAGAGGCAGTGAAGGTGATGTCGCGCGTGATGCTCTCGCGCGAGGCGTTGACGATGTCAATCGCGCCGATGTCGGCCCCGGCGCGACCGAGGGCGGTCGTCAACTCTCCGAGTGTGCCGGTGCGGCTCGATAGTTTTACACGCAGGGTCGAACTGTAACTGACGCTTGGCGCATTAGGCATCGCGGCTATGACTAATCCTTTCCGAATTCGCACGGGATCATTTAAGGAGTGTTGGCGTTAACTCTAACGCCAACGGCGCGCGCCGCGCAAGGGAGTGGTAGCCGCCTCACTCGTCGCGTGATGCGCTCAACGCTTTCTCTAACAGAAGCGTGATCTCTGCGGCGACGGACGAATCGAACTTGCGGCGGCGCGCGGCCATTTGCAGCGAACGCTCGCCGAGCAGGGCGTAGACGGCGGTGGCGCGGCGTGCGTCTCCGGCCGTTTGCAGCGCGGCGAGGTGCCTGCGCACCGTGGACAGGTCGGCGCGGGCGAACGTGCCGGTCAGGGCTTCCTCAGGCGCGCGCGACCTCAAGTTGTCGAGCGTGCTCGCGAGCAGCGGCAGCAGCACTTGACGCGCGCGGGCGTGGCTCAGGCCGCAAGCGGCGAGCAGGTCGGCGGCCAGCGAGAAGAGCGCGACCGTGTGGCCGGAAGCGATGACGGCCGCCGCGTGGTAGAGAGATTTGTCGCGCGCGGCGAGGGAGAAACTCCGGCCGCCGAGGGCGCGGACGATCTTGCGCGCCGCCGCGAGCGCGCGCGCTTCGCCTTCGAGACAGTAGAAAGCCCCGCGCAGATTACGCGCGCCGCCCGCCGGGTCGCTGATCGAGACGAGCGGGTGGAGCGAGCCGAGACTGAAATTGTGCGCGCCGAGCGGCGCGAGTGTGTCCGAGGGGAGCGCACCGCTGGCGTGCAGGGCGACGCGCTGCCGGCGGCGACGCGGAGAAACGTCAACGGGTCTCGCCGCATACACTGCGGCGAGACGCGCGGCGACCCGTGCGATCTGATCGTCGGGCGTGGTGACGAGGATGAGGTCTACTGTGTCTGGGAGCAAGTCCAGTTGTGTGGCGTCGAGTGCGAGAGGGCGCGGCGAGATGGTGTGTGCGATGAGGCGCGCGCGCGCGGCGCGGCGTGCGACGAGGGCGACGACTTGATAGCCGCCCCGGTTCAGCGCGAGCGCCAGCGCGGA
>DATCWB010000272.1:0-13051 GCA_036566625.1 Pyrinomonadaceae bacterium | reverse complement strand
CGTCGCCGATCACCTGATAGGCGATGTTCACCTCACCGCTCCGCGTGTAGTTCGTCTCGGGTTGCGGCGCAGGCTCCGGCTCGGGCGCGCGCCCCTTTTCCGCCGCCGCTTCTGTCGGCGCGCCCGCTCCGCCGACGGCTGACGCCGCGCCGCCGGGTTTGGCCTCGACACGAGGCAGGAACCTGTAGCCCCGGCGTGGGACGGTCTCGATGTACTGCTCGCCTCCCACCGCCCCGCCCAGCGTTCTCCTCAACGTATAAATGTGCTGCGTGAGGTTTCCCTCGTCAACGAACTGCTCCGGCCAGACTTTCCGTATCAACTCCTCTTTACCGACGAGACGGCCGCTCCGTTCGATGAGCGCGAGCAAAACGTCGAAAGACTTCTGCGTGAGCGGCACTGCCGCGCCGTCGCGCAGGAGCATGCGCTCGACGGTGTCCACACGGAAGGGGGCGAATTCGTAGAAGCGTGGTAGAGGCATCGTCTCTGATTTGAGATTTAATTGAGAACTATTTGAGCGGCGGCCGGATACTGCGGGGCTCGTCGCCTGCGCGTTAACGTATAGGGTGCTGCGAGGTAGGAGGCGTCGCTTCCGCCAGCGCCCGATTATACAGCAAGAGGGCGCGCCGGTAACGGGCGTCGATGAAGGAGATGAATATGTCTACACAGGTCTTAGAGCAGAACAGTAAATCCAGGGCCGAGCTATTCGCCGAGAAGATGCTCGGCGCGTTCAACGCGGCCTCGGTCGCGCTGATGACGAGCATCGGTCACAGGACAGGTCTCTTCGATGTGATGGCGACGCTCCCGCCGTCCACGCCCGCCGGAATCGCCGGGGCGGCGGGACTCAACGAGCGTTATGTCCGTGAGTGGTTGGGTGCGATGACGACGGGACTCGTCATCGAATACGACGCGGACGCTGACACTTATTCCCTCCCGACCGAGCACGCGGCTTTCCTGACGCGCGCGGCCGTGCCGAACAACCTCGCCGTGACGGCGCAGTTCATCCCGATCCTCGGCGCAGTCGAGGACGGGATCGTCGAATGCTTTCGCCACGGGGGCGGCGTCCCCTACACGTCGTTTGCGCGCTTCCATCAGGTGATGGCCGAAGAGAGCGGGCAGACCGTCGTCTCAGGGTTGCTCGATTCGATCCTGCCGCTCGCGCCGGGCTTGGCCGAGGCTCTGGGGGAGGGGCGCGACGTGCTCGATGTCGGCTGCGGGAGCGGTCGCGCGTTAATCACGCTGGCGCGCGCCTTCCCGTCCAGTCAATTCACCGGCTACGACTTCTCCGAAGAGGCTCTCGGCGCGGCGCGGCGAGAAGCCGACGGTCTGGGACTGACGAACGTGCGTTTCGAGACCCGCGACGTGACACGGCTCGGGGAGAGTGAGGCATATGACCTCGTCACGGCCTTTGACGCCATACACGATCAGGCACGCCCCGCTCTGGTGCTTCGAGGGATCGCCGACGCGCTCCGCCCCGACGGTACTTTTCTCATGCAGGACATTCGCGGGTCGCGGCACGTCGAGAAGAATCTCGATCACCCGGTCGCGCCGTTCCTCTACACGATCTCGGCCATGCACTGCATGACGGTTTCGCTGGCTGCGGGCGGCGACGGACTCGGTACGATGTGGGGCGAGGAGACGGCCGTCGAGATGCTCGCCGAGGCGGGCTTCCGCAAAGTCGAGGTCAGGCAACTTGCGCACGACTTCATGAATAATTTCTACATCGCGCGGAAGAATTGAGCCGTCCTGTGTAGTAGCTGTGTAGCAGCCGTGTCGCACAACACCGGCCGCCCCCTTCCTCTGCCTGGGGCGCGGGGCGGCCGACAAGGAGACTTTGAATAGATGAATCTCGTCGTTACACCACAACGCTTCGCCGACTCGCACCTTCCGACGGGTGTGAGGCTGCGCTACGTAGAGCAGGGAGACACCACCGGCCACGCCGTCATCCTGCTTCACGGCTACACTGACTCCTCTTTCTCATTCAGCCGCGTGCTGCCCCTCCTCGATGCGTCCCGGCACGTTTACGCCTTAGACCTACGCGGCCACGGCGACTCGGAGCGGCCGTCCGGCGGGTATGAGTTACGCGAGTTCGCCGACGACGTGATCGCGTTCATGGATGAGTCGGGTCTGGAGAGCGCGACTCTCGTCGGCCACTGTATGGGAAGTCTGGTCGCACAAAGAATCGCCCTTGTCGCGCCGCGTCGCGTGACACGACTCGTCCTCATCAGTTCGATGACAGCCGCGCGTCGGATGGAGGGCATCTTCGAGTTGCAGCGGGCGATAGAAGCGTTCGACGGCCTCGTCCCTGCGGAGTTCGCGCGAGACTTTCAGACCGGCACGGTCTACCGCCCCGTGCCCGTGGGTTTTATGGAGGGCGTGATTGCCGAGAGCCTGAAGGTGCCGCCGGGCATCTGGCGCGCCACGCTTCAGGGACTGCTCGCGGACGATCACACGTCCCGGCTCTGCCGCATACGGACGCCGACGCTGCTCATATGGGGCGAGCAGGATGCGCTGTTGCGACGCGCCGAGCAGGAGGCTTTAGCGAGCGCGCTCGCGAATGCCGTCCTGCGAGTCTATCCGGAAACCGGCCATTCGCCGCACTGGGAACGGCCGGAGCGATTCGTGCGCGATCTCGAAGCCTTCATCGCACGGTCGGCGACGAAATAGTTGAGCGCAATACGCACCGGGGCGCGCCGCCCGGATAGTTGCCGGGATGGGAGGGATCGCGATGGAATTCCTGGACGCAGGTCAGAACCTCGGGCACTATATCGTCCTCGATAAGCTCGGCGAGGGCGGCATGGGGCGAGTCTACAAGGCCGAGGACACAAAGCTCAGGCGCTTTGTCGCCGTCAAGCTACTGCCCGAAGAGGCGGCATGGAACGCCACGGCCAGACAGCGATTGTTACAGGAAGCCCGCTCCGCCTCGGCTCTCAACCACCCGAACATCGTCACGATCTACTCCATCGAAGAGCACGAGGGCGTTGACTTCATCGTCATGGAGTATGTCGAGGGCGAAACGCTGCGCGCCGTGATCGAGCGCGGGTCGCTGGAACTCGCGCAGCTGCTCGACCTGGGGGCGCGGGTTGCCGACGCGCTCGCCACGGCGCATTCCTCCGGCATCATCCACCGCGACATCAAATCCGAAAACATCCTGCTCGGCCAGCGCGGCCAGATCAAGGTGCTCGACTTCGGCCTGGCGAAGCCGTTGGAGAACGACTCCGGCGAAGTGGACACCGAGGCGGCGACGCGGCTTAACCTGACCGGCGCGGGCACGGTGCTCGGAACCGTCCACTACATGTCGCCCGAGCAGACGCGCGCCGAGCCGCTCGACGCGCGCTCTGACATCTTCTCGCTCGGGTGTGTGCTGTACGAGGCCGCCACGGGGACGCTCCCCTTCCGTGGCACGACCATGCTATCGGTCATGCATGCCATCGCCTCCTCCGAGCCGCGCCCGCCGAGCAGCCTCAAGGCTGGCCTCCCCGTCGAGTTCGACCTCATCATTGACCGCGCGCTGGCGAAGGATAAGGAGCGACGCTATGCGTCGGCCTCCGAACTGGCCGACGCGCTGAAGATTCTGGGCGGCACGTCTGCATCCGGTCTCCGGTTCGCTCTGGAACTGCCGACCGCGCCCGCCCGCGAGGACGTTGGCCGCGAGGCGTTGGTCGGGCGCGTCACCGAGATGGAGAAACTGGACGGCATACTCCAACGGGCTATTGAAGGACGGGGAGGCGTAGTTTTCATCACCGGCGAACCGGGCATCGGCAAGAGCGCGCTCACCTGCGAGTTTCTGCGGCGTGCGCGCCGCGAGCACCCGGTGCTTGTCATCTCGCGCGGCCGCTGCGTCGAGCAGTACGGCACGGGCGAGGCATACCTGCCTTTTCTCGAAGCCATCGGATCGTTGCTGACAGGGGCGCACCGTGAGCGCATCGTGGCGTTGCTGCGGACCTACGCCCCGACGTGGTGTTTGCAGTTTCCGGCCGCCCTCGTTTCGAGCGTCGCACTGGAACAGTTGCAGCAGGAGACGGCGGGCGCGGGACGCGAGCGCATGCTGCGCGAAATGGGCGACCTGCTCGCCGCGCTGGCCGCGCACTCGCCGGTCGCCTTGATGCTCGAAGACATCCACTGGGCTGACCCTTCGAGCGTTGACCTGATCCGCCACCTCTCGCAACGGGTCGTTGACCAACGCCTGCTGATCATCGGCACGCAACGGCCGGGAGACCTCGCAGCGTCCGATCACCCGCTCAGGTCGTACAAACTTGAGATGGAGGCACATAGTCTCTGTGACGAGATCGCGCTCGGCTCTCTGTCGCCGCCCGCCGTCGCAAGCTATCTCGACTCGCGCTTCGCGCCCAACGACTTCCCGAAGGAGTTGGCCGCGCTCGTCCACGCCAAGACCGAGGGGCATCCGCTCTTCGTGACGAGCCTCGCCCAGTTCCTCGTCGAGCGTGGCGACATTACACAACGCGAGAGCGGCTGGTCGCTCACGCGCCCGCTCGCCGAGATGAGCCTCGAAGCCCCGGAGAACGTGCGCAGCATGATTCGCAAGAAGCTGGAGTCGCTGGGCGGTGAAGACCTGCGCGCGTTGCAGTACGCGAGCGTGTCGGGCGAGGAGTTTCTTTCCACCGTGCTGGCCGGACTTCTCGGCGCGGACGACCTCGAACTGGAAGAGCGGCTCGCGCACGTCGAGCGCGCCTACCGTCTCATCGAAACTGTCGGCGAGGAGGAACTGCCGGACGGAAGTCTCTCGACCCGCTACCGCTTCGCGCACGCCCTCTACCGGAACGTGCTCTACGGAGACCTCGTCGGCAAGCGGCGACGCCTGCTCCATTGCCAGGTGGGCGAACGGCTCGAACGCCACTACGGCACACTGTCGGCGCGCATCGCCGCGCAGCTCGCCTCACACTTCGAGCGCGGCCACGACCACGCGCGCGCCGGTGAATACTTCGCCCGCGCGGGCGACAACGCGGCCGACCTCTATGCTAACTCGGAAGCCGCCGAGAACTACGGGCGCGCCGTGGAACTGGCGAAAAGACTCCCGGCCAGGGGGAGCGCAGAGTCGCTCATCAACCTCTTCCGCAAACGCGGGCGCGCCCTGCTGGCGTTAGGCCGGTTTGGCGAGGCGGTTGAAGACTTCACCGAGATGCTCGGCGAAGCCCGGCGCGCCGGCTCTCCCGAACAGGAGTCGGCCGCGCTCAACGCGCTGACCATGACCCTCTTTTACTCGCACCGCCTCGACGAGATCACCGAGCGCGCCGACGAGATTCTACGTGCGGCCGAGCGTTCCCAGTCCGACGCCCTCCGCATCGAGGCGATGCAGGTGCTCGCGCTCAAGCATCTCGGCAGCGGCGAACTGGACGAGGCCGAAAGGATGCTCGACGAGATCATCCAGAGCGCCCGCCGCTTATGCCATAAATCGGTGCTGCTCACGGGTCTGGCCTGGCGGGGCATCCTGTATTTCTTCCAGACCGAATACGACGAGGCCGCGCTCATGCTGCTGGAGGCGCGCGCGCTCGCAGAGGAGTTGCACGATTCCTTCCTGCTGCTTGAAGGCTATTTCGTGCTCGGGATGGTGCGCGGCAATCAGGGGCGCATGTCCGAGGCGCTCGCCACATTCCGGGAAGGTCTCGAAATGGCCGAACGCTACGGCGACAAGTTCTGGTCAACGCGCATTCCAAACTGCATCGGCTGGATTTACCGCGAGCTTCAGGACTTCGAGAGCGCCATCGCATACGACCAGCAGGGCGTCGAGGTCGGGCGGACGAGGGGCGTCCTCGAAGCGCAGGCGAACTCGCTCATCAACCTCGGCATTGATCATGGACAGGCAGGGCGCGGCGAAAAGACGGCGACGGCCTTCCGCGAGGTGGAGAAAATCTTCCGGCGCGATGCATGGTTTCGCTGGCGTTACCAGATACGCCTGCAAGCGGCAACGGCCGAACATCAACTCGCGCTCGGCGATCTCGCCTCAGCCGAGGAGCACGCGCAACGTTTGCAGGAGACAGCGACCCGGTACGGTGCGCGCAAGTATGTCGCCGTCTCTCACAAGTTGCTCGCCGATGTGGTAATCACACGCGGAGATACCGGGACGGCGGCGGAAGAGTTGGACGCCGCCCTCGGAGTGATTCAAACTCATCCCGTTCCGATTGTCGCCTGGAAGACTTACGCCGCCCTCGGCAGGCTGCGCGCCCTCGGCGGTGATAAAATTCGCGCGCTCGAAGCCTTCTCCCGCGCCGCCGCCATCGTCAAAGAGATCGCCGAAGGCATAAGCGATGAGCGTTTACGTGATGTCTTCATAAACTCTGCCCCCGTCCGTGAAGTGCTTGACGGCGCAGGCCGGGCTACTGCGACGGCGGCCTCGCGGCAATCCGTCCCAGGTTATACTCGCCCCGCTCAATCAATCCCCTGCTCTTCCGTATCCGGCGCATGAGTTCAAGCTGTCAGGGTAGTTCCCCCATCGCGTCGAACGGTTGAATTCGTATTCCGTGGCGCAACCTTCTCCAATCCTGTCAGCTTGCGCGAAGCCATCACAAAATAGATGCGCTCGATCAAACCTTCGTCGTTGAGCTGAAACAACGTGGCTAACTTTTTAGCTAAACCGGGCGGGACGTTTTCTCTCTCGGTCGCTACCGCGAACAGGCCGTTCAACTCGACGAGCCGGGTTTTCGAGGTAAAGCCCACGGTCGCTTTGAATAAATTCGCTAACATCAAAGCGACTTTCGCCCGCCCGACGACAGGAATCTTCGCCGCGAAAAACTCTCCGCCGCCGTCGCTCACGCTGACGATATTTGCCGCCAGCAGTTTTGCCGCCGCTTCCGTATCACGATTGGTGAGAAACTCGACGAGCTGGCTGACGACTCGCCCGGTCTTTTCGACCAGCGACTTTCGCGGCACGAATCTTTTTTCCTCATACGCGCGCATCGCCCGTCGCGCGCGATGGTGCGTGGTCTTAATGTTCTGCTCGGTCAGGGGTAGGACTTCGGCGGTCTCCGTCACGTTAAAATCAAACACGTCGCGCAGGAGCAGCACGGCACGTTGCGTCGGCGTTAATAATTCGAGCGCAAGCAGGAACGCAAACGAAACGCTTTCGAGCGTTTCATAACGCGCCGATGGGTTGACCGAACCGGACGCGTCGCCCCCGCCCGTGAAGTTAATCAGCGCCGGCAGGTCTTCGTTATTTTCGGTCTCGAACGGCGCGGGCAACCATTGCCCGACGTAGCCCTGCCGGCGACGCCGCCGCAAAACGTCGCGGCTTAAATTAACCGCCACTCGCACGAGCCACGGACGCAACGGCTCTTGCGTGTTCGCAGGGGGCTTTTGCAGCAGGCGGACGAAAGTTTCCTGCAAAATGTCATCAGCATCGGCCGCGCTGCCGGTCATCCGGTAACTCAAGCCCCACAGGAATCTCTGATTCTCGCTAAAAATCTGTTCGAGCTGCATGATGTTTCAAAGACTCCGGCGTCTGACCCGCGAGCGAAAGCACGGCCACCGTCACGCCCAAAACTTCGGAGACGAGCAGCAGGTAAGCCGTGAGCCGGAACATCCCCGACCATAACGCAGGCTGCAACCGGGCGACGTGCGCCACATGATCATGCGTCTCCGCAACGAAGTGGTAATACAGGCCGAACACGAACGAGCCGAGCATCGAAACCGACAGCACGACCGCCCCGGCTTTTCCAAATGTCGGAATCATAAACCCTGCCAACACCGGCGCAATGATGATGACCGGAACGATGAACGCGAGCTGCGCCGGGGTCGCCTTGACGGATAAAATCTCGTGCGCGACGGAATGCACCACAACCGTCAAGAAATGAAATCCGACTAGACCCAGAGCAGTTAATTTTAACGCCCGCGAATTTTGTTTGTTCATCTCTCCGGCCTCCTCAGTCGGCAAAACCTTCGGTGCGCCACGTTCCCAACACTTCCGCCAAGCCCACGCGGAAAGACGAAAATTGTGGCGACCATCCATGCTCTTCGCGGAAGAGGCGGTTTGAGGTGCGCGTCGAGCGTGTGAAAAATTCAACCACGCTTTTCCCGACAAACAATCCGGCAAGCCACAACGGAATCCGTCGCGGCGTGGATGCGCCGAGTTGCCCGGCGAATTCAAACAGCATGTCTCTGATCGTCGTCGGTTCGTCGTCGGTAACGTGCCACAACCCTCGCTTCCCGGCTTCCGCCGCGGCCATGAACGCGCTCGCGGCATCGTCCGCGTGGATGTTCGCCGAAACAGCCTCGCCCGCGCCGATGAGCGGCAGTCGGCGTTTCAATAAACCACGGGCAAAGCTCCGTGTGTGGTGCGCATCGGCCGCGTAAAAGCCGCCGCAACGCAGAACGGAAACATTGAACCCGTATTTCTCGCCTGCCGCCAGAGCGATCTGCTCGCCGTCAAACGCCGAACGATACACTTCGTCCGGTTGTTCTACAGGCGTCCTTTCGTCGAAGAACGAATCATCCGTGGGGCGTGCGACCCAGACGATGCTTTGCTGTATGTAAGTTTTCGCCCCCAACATGGCCGCCGCTTCGGTCAGCGCGCGCGTGCCTTCGCGCCGCAGACGGTCGTTCAACGCCCAATCCGCGCGACTACTCGAAACCTTGGTGGGGATCGCCGTCGCGGCGTGAATTACAACATCCGCTTGTTTGACCGCCGCGGCCATCGAATCGGCGTCGAAAATATCGCCGACGACCGCCTCGCCTCCCAACCTTTGAATAGTCTGTTTCCCTTTTTCATCACGCGCCAGACCGATGACACGATGATTTTTCCCCCTGAACTGCCGCACCATTCGGCGACCTAAAACTCCGGTAGCTCCCGTGATAAAGATTCTCATTACTCATCCCTCCTCATCGCTCCCGATAAATCGCTTTACAACACCAACACGTTTGAGCCACGCCAAAGGTTACAGCCGCGAATTAATTTGGAAGCCAGATGGCATCGAAACCGGCGAACGCTCGCCGCTTACTGATTGTTAAGTTCCGAGCGGCGGATGACGTGACGCCTTAAAAACACTAACCCCTATTTCATCCCGTCCGTTAGAATGCTGAAGCTCTATTAGCTTCCCGCCAACGACCCGCTGCTTGTGACCGCGTCATGCCGGCTGCCCCTGAACGCCGCGAGCGTGGCTCTCATCCGCGAGCCGCCCGCTAATCAAAGTCTCTTTCGCGGGGGTTCGACGACGGACGTTACACAGCTTTGTTAATCGGAGGATGTATGAAACATACGAACGCTTTCAAATTAGTCTTCATCACCGTGTTGGCACTTCTCTGCCAGATCGTAGGTCATGCGCAAATGACGGCGATTAAGGCCGGTAAAGTGGTTGACCCGGAGACGGGCGCTGTTACCGTCAACCAAGTCATTCTCGTCGAGGGTCAAACGATCAAGGCCATTGGCTCTGACGTTAAGATCCCGACCGGGGCTGCGATTATCGATTTATCAAAACGGACGGTCTTACCCGGCCTGTTCGACGCTCACACTCATCTGTGTATGACAACACGGCGTGATCGCGACGGCGGCAGGTACTACTTCACCACTCTTATTGACTCGAACGGTTATCGCGCGATACAGGGCGTAGCCAATGCCCGTTCGATGCTGGAGGCAGGATTTACCACCGTGCGCGACATCGGCAACGCGGGCAACTACGCCGACACCGACCTGCGCCGTTCGATAGATGAAGGGCTGGTGCCGGGTCCGACGATTATCAACGCCGGCCGCATCATCGCCCCGTACGGCGGACAATTTCAGATGCAGCCGGATAAACCCGCCCTCGGCAACCCCGAATATTTTTACGCGGACACACGCGATGAACTGAAAAAAGCCGTCCGCGAGAACATCCATTATGGCGCGCGCGTGATCAAGATAGTGGTTGACGACCAGCCGTACATCTACTCGGTTGAAGACATCCGCTTTGTGATTGAAGAGGCCGGTCGCGCAGGACTAAAGGTTGCCGCCCACTGCTGGACCGAGGCGGGCGCGCGTAACGCGGCCGAGGCAGGCGTGGCTTCCATCGAGCACGGCGTTGCCATCTCGGACGAGGCGTTAGCCATCGCCAAGCGCAACGGGGTGGCACTGGTTCCGACCCCTTTTACGGAGACTGATGCGCGCGAGTTTCGCACGCCGGGAGCAAACAGGCAGGTGAACGAGCGCTGGTTTATTGCTCCGGTCAAGCGTGCGCATCAGGCGGGCGTGACGCTCGTTTTCGGCCCCGACGTGATCTTTACGACGAAAGAGTATTCGCGCGGCAGGTTGTCCATCGAGACGATAGATAATTGGGTTGAAGCGGGCATCCCGCCGCGTGTGATTTTACAAGCTTTGACGACAAACGCGGCGCGTCTGCTCGGCGTCGAGAAGCAACGCGGAGCGCTGCGCGTCGGGATGAAAGCCGACATCGTCGCCACCGCCGCCAATCCACTCGACAACATCAACACGCTCAAGGCAGTGAGTTTCGTCATGAAGAACGGTAATGTCTTCAAAGAAAACAAATGACCTTGACGTAAAAAGCGTGGCGCGCCGCCCAACCACCCGTTCAACCGGACACGCAACGAGCTTGACTCTTATCTTTAACATTGATTGCTTGCCGGTTAAGTCAGGCGTTAGATGCTGCCGCCTGTTAAAGTAAAGGTAATGCTCAGGCTTGTCATTACAACGACGCTGATTCTCGTATCGGCGGGTTGTTCGTATCGTCAACAGGAACTCAGTTTCCGAAGTGGCGATGTGACTCTCGCCGGTACTCTTTACATACCTTCCGGGGGCGGCGCTCATCCGGCAATAATTTTTATTCATGGCTCGGGTCCCGATAGCCGTGAGCAATATCGCTTTTTCGCAGACCTGTTCGCACGTAAAGGAATAACCGCTCTTGTTTACGATAAACGCGGCGTCGGCGCTTCCGCCGGCGATTGGCGGCGCAGCCCCTTTAGCGTCCTCGCCGACGACGCGCTCGCCGCCGTACAGTTTCTCAAAACCCATCCCGCGATAGACCCACGGCGAATCGGTTTATGGGGCGGCAGTGAGGGCGGTATCATCGCGCCTTGGGCGGCGTCGCGTTCGCCGGATGTGGCTTTCGTGATCATGCAGTCTGCGACCGGCGTCAGTTTCGCGCAGCAGAATCTCTACCAGACAGAGCGCCAGATGCGCGCCCTGAACCTACCCGATTCAGAGGTGCGAGAGGCGCTTGCCTTTCAACGGCTCAAGCACGCATACGCGCGCACCGGCGCGGGGTGGCAGGAATATGCCGAAGCCCTGCAAGATTCGCGCGATGAACCGTGGGCTTCTCTCGGAGGGCCGTCAGCACCGGACGACTGGTGGTGGCTGTGGTACAGAACGAAGATGGATTACGAGCCCGTGCCGATGCTTGAGCAGGTGCGAGTGCCGGTGCTTGCCCTCTGGGGCGCGCGCGACGTGCTCGTACCCGTTGCGGAAAGTCGGTCGGCAGTGGAGGGGGCATTTGCGCGAGGTGGGAATCGAAATGTCACTTACCGCGTGTTTGAGGATGCCGACCATAGCATGAATACCGAGTCCGGAGCGCAGCCGTCTCCTGAATACCTGGAAACAATGCTTGAGTGGACTTTGGGGCAGGTAAATATGTCTTGCGCAGACCGCAACTAACAAGGGACTGCCTACTCTCTATTCCGCTTGGGTAAATTTCCAGATCGCCCGTTCGAGTCCGTCGAGCGTCAACTCGGTCGCTTCGGGCGCGAGCCGCAAAGCATATTTACGCAAATCGCTGCACTCATACAGAATGGTCAATAACATTAGACGCGCGCGCAGGTCGAGGTCGAGTTCGGCCTCAGCGTAACCGTAGGCGAGCAGAAGTGTCCTTTGTAGTTCGGCGTCGCCCTGCACCATCAGCACGCCGGGCGCGACCAACTCATACTCTTTAGAACCGCAGAGAGAGTCGCCGAAATCAATCAATCCCGCGATGCGCCAACGCCCCCACTCTTCGGCGAGCAGCAGGTTACCGGCGTGAATATCGCCATGAAGAAACACCTGCTTGCAGTTTGTCTCAAGCAGCGGGAGTCGCGCAGCGATGTAGGCAGGCAAACTTTCCAGCCACGCCGCGCTCGCCCCGCAACTTCTCTGGCGCTCGACCGACGAACTCGCTTGCCGTTTAACGAAACCCCACCAGTCACGATCCAAAGCCGTCCGCAAAGGAGCAGCGTGCGCGTGCAACTCGCTCAACGCGACGCCGAGACGTGAGATGATTTCAAGGCGGTCTCGCCGCCCCACCTCCGCCCACACCTCGCGCGATGCGCGACCCGCCAGCTGCGTCATTACCAGATACGACCAACCTTCGATCTCGCCCCTGTGTATTAACTCGGGGGTTCTGATGCCGAGCTTGCCCTGTGCGAACCCCAGCGCCTTGGTTTCACGCGAATAATTTTCCCGAAACGGCGCGAAGATTTTAACGACGTATGTCTCATCAACCAGGAAGATGATGTTTTCGCCCTCCGCCGAACGTTTCAGGCTCGCGTAGGTAATTCCATGCCGCGCGCAAATCAACGCGCCCGCCTGCCGCCACGCGTCGCAATTGAACTGCCGCCGGTAATCGGCGGCGTCAGAGATGGCCGGCAGTGTAAAGCGCGTCGCACGCATGATCTTTCACGATTCTACTCTGCGAAATTCAGCTTCCTCCCGATTCCCTGTTGCACAGCCCTCTCGTAAACGATTGCGGCGGAGGCCACATCCTGCAAAGCCATCCCCGTGCTGTCGAAGACGACGATCTCTTCGTTTGACGTGCGCCCCGCTTTTTTACCGGAGATGATTTCACCAAGTTCCGCGTGGACATCTGCGCGCGTCATCAGCCCTAGTTTTAGAGCATGATGAAGCTCACCAATGTTCGCGCCTTGCTCCAACAGATCAACCACCAGCTTACTTGAGGCGAGCAGCTCGGGCTCGAGTTCCTGCTTCTCTTCACTGTCCGCCCCTACGGCCGCAATGAAAGTTCCCGCGGCTACATCTTCGTGTCGCAGGAAAGGTTGTGTGGACGGCGTGCAGGTAATACAAATGCTGCTTTGTCCGACCGCCTTCCCCAAATCATCCACGGCTATCACGGAAACCTGTAACTCCCCG
>DATCWB010000271.1:0-3519 GCA_036566625.1 Pyrinomonadaceae bacterium | reverse complement strand
CGCCGCCGCCGGAACCGCGACTTCCGCCGCGCTGCCTCCGTCCGCGCTCGAAGCCGCGGGCGCGATCACGGCGGCGCGCCTGAGCGAACATCTGCACTTCGTCGCCTCGGATGCGATGGGCGGGCGAGACACGCCCTCGAAGGGTCTGGATGACACGGCGAAGTTTCTCGCCGACCACCTCGCCAGACTCAAAATCAAACCCGCGGGCGACGACGGCACGTATTTCCAAAAAATCGAACTCGTCAGTCTCAAAGTCGATCCGTTGAAGTCGAGCGTCCGCCTGGGGGATCGCGTCTCCAGGTTCAACGAAGATTTCCTCGCCGGCCCGGTCAGCGGCAGCGCGAGCGGCGCGCTCGTCTACGCCGGTCACGGCTACGTCGTCAAGTCGAAAAACATCAACGCCTACAACGGCCTCGACGTGCGCAACAAGATCGTCGTCGCAGCAGCCGGGGTGTTGCCGCAGGGCGTCGTGCGCACCGATCTCAAAGGCCGCGCGGGCGAGGGCGATTGGGAAGATGCAGAGAGCTACGCGCGCAAGAACGGCGCGAAGGGACTCATCCGCATCCCGCGAAACTTCGAGCGCGTGTGGCGTTTCGGACGCTTCGCGGCCGAGCGCGTCAACTATCAGGTCGCGCGCCTTCATTCCAACGCGGGCGGCGCGGGCGGGAGCGGCGATTTGCCGGCCATCCTGCCCTCGGCCGCGCTGCTCGACGCCATCTTCGCAGGCGAGAAGCGCACCGGGGCTGACCTGTTGAAAGGCATCACTGCCGGCGACGCAGGCGAGCCTTTCAGCCTGAGCGCGAACAAGCGCGCCGAGTTCAACGTCAGCATCGCTACCCAGAAGGCCATGACGCAGAACGTCGTGGGCGTGCTCGAAGGCAGCGATGCCGTGCTCAAGAATGAATACGTCGCCATCGGCGCGCACTACGACCACGTCGGCACGGGGCAGCCTGTTAACGGCGACGCGATCTACAACGGCGCGGACGACGACGGGTCGGGCACGGTCGGCGTGCTCGCCATCGCGGAGGCCCTCGCGCGCGGCGCGCGTCCCAAACGCTCCGTACTCTTCGTCTGGCACTGCGCCGAAGAGAAGGGTTTGTGGGGTTCGGAGTATTTCACGAAGTTCCCGACCGTGCCGCTCGCACAGATCGTCGCCCAACTCAACATAGACATGATCGGCCGCAGCAAAAAAGAGGGCGACACCAACGACGCCAACCGCGAACTCTCCGGCGCAAACGAAGTCTACGTGATCGGCTCGAAGATGATGAGCACCGAACTCGGCGTCCTGAGCGAGCGCGTCAACCGCGCTTACCTCAACCTCAATTTCAACTACAAGTACGACGACCCGGCAGACCCCAATCGCTTCTTCTTCCGCAGCGACCACTACAACTACGCCCTGCGCGGCATCCCCATCATCTTCTACTTCGACGGCGTCCACGAAGACTATCACCGCCCGTCCGACACGCCCGACAAGATCGACTACCAGAAGATGGAGAAGATCACGCGCACCATCTTCCTCACCGCCAACGAACTCGCCAACGCCCCCTCGCGCCCGCGCGTGGACAAACAACTCCCGCCACAACTAACGGGACAGTAGGAAGAAACGAATGAAGGCGAAAGGCCGAGGGATGAATAAAGAAAACCACTCAAGCGAGTTGAGTTTTCCTTTCATCCCACGGCCTTGCGTCCTCATCTCTCGTTTTCCCCCGGCGGCTCATGCTTTCTTGACACGCCTCCGGTCATTCATATAATTTCTTCGCATCAGGGCCGATAGCTCAGTTGGTAGAGCAGCAGACTCTTAATCTGCGGGTCGGTGGTTCGAGCCCACCTCGGCTCATCTTTAGATAGAACAAGACAGGGCATCCGCCGACGGATGCCCTGTCTTGTTTTGTGTGCCTACCGTGTGCCGACCTTATCACTCGGCTTTTGCCGCTCTATTTAGGGAGTCAGGCCGACACTATCGGCTGTTCACTCTCCAGAACGTAGTCAGGCCGAATCACTCGGCACAATATGCGTTAGGCACTTGCGAGTAAAAAATGAAAAGATTGACCTTTACTTCCAGCGGTTATAGACTCATCAGCCCTGAACATTGATACTTCACCGATTATTCGACCCTCAAGCTCTCTTGCACGAATAAGTCAATCCTCAGAATGACAACCGGAAAATAAGGAGACAATCAATGAAGAAGAAAGCTAAGGGGGCAGCTAAGGGCGAAAAATCCGTGCTGCGACCGACCGCCGGAACCGCGCACTCTCTCCCTCTCGAACACATCCACCCTCAACATCCTGAAGACTCCGAGCATCCCGACCACGAGGTTCAAGGAAGGTTTCCCACCAGGGAGGAGCTGCGTCTCCAGGAAGAGGAGATGGGCATCGTCCGACGCTTTAATCGCGGCGAAATCGGCGAAAGGATTGAGCGGCACCTCGCCGAGCTTCTACGCGGCGCGGGGATTCCTGAGCTTGAGGATGCGGGTTCGCTGGTGCTGGAAAGTACAAAGGCACTTGGACTCAGAGATTTGATTACGAAGGGGCCGCAGTGGAGGGACGCCAAGTGGAGCGACTTCCTCGGGCCTTCGATAGCGGCGCTTCTGGCCGCAAATGAGCGTCAGAGGGTGAATCACCTCACGCTTAATAATGATGAACGCAACCGCTTTAATAAAGCGGTCGAGACGGCATATAACGACGGCAGCTATCGCACACTCGCCGCAGTGCATGAAGACATGAGCCATCGGATGCATACGATGATGGGAGGCGGCTATATTGGCGGGCAGAGATTCCTCCCGTGGCATCGCATTTATCTAGTGAAGATGGAGAATCTGCTCCGCTCCAAGCAGTGGGGCGTGACCATTCCTTACTGGGATTACTCCAACGACCATGCGCGCCCGGATTGGGTGTGGCAACCGCCCAATGTCATCCGAGATACTCCCGGCAATGGAGCCACTCTTCCGTCCCAGGCAACCGTGGACAACCTCATCAACAACGTGGCGACCTATGACGCTTTTACTAACGGCGTGGAGTTCGACGCACACAACGATGTCCACAACTGGTGCAATGGGACGATGAGCAATCCGATGAGATCGACCCGCGATCCGATCTTTTGGCTGCTGCACGCCAACGTTGATCGCATCTGGGATTTATGGCAGGCCAAGCACTCCGGTGTCCCTAACCTCTCCGGGATAAACGCCACGATGGATCCATGGCCGCATACCGCCACCGATGCAAGCAGCATTATCAATCTAGGCTATATGTATCAGTAGATGAACAATTCAGTCCGGCAACGCGCGCCCTCGCCCGCGTCGCTGACTGCAAATCCGACCAGGGAATAGCCTCGATTTTGGTAGAAGCTGCGGGCGTTTCGCGGCAAGGCTTACAGCAACCGTTGTAATCTTCGACGCGCGAGGGCTTATTCCGCCTGCATTAATTAACGCGGCAGACCGATGGCCGAGGGCATCACGTCGGCGCGGATTTTTTAACGTCTCGACCGTGCCGGAGGGTGAAACGACGACGGGGCGACCATCTT
>DATCWB010000270.1:0-4506 GCA_036566625.1 Pyrinomonadaceae bacterium | reverse complement strand
CGCGACACTTCCGGCCTGATGGTCGTCGCCAAGTCCGAGAGCGCGCACGAGCATCTGTCCGATCAATTTCGCGCGCGGGAAGTGTTCAAGTCGTACGTCGCGCTCGTCCACGGGCGCGTGCGAGATGAGAGCGGGCGCGTCGAAGAACCGATAGCGCGCGACCCGCGCCAGCGCACGCGCATGGCGGTCGTGCGCGGCGGCCGCCCCGCGCTCTCGCTCTACACAGTGCGCCGCGCTTACGAACGATTCACGCTGCTCGACGTGCAGATCAAGACCGGGCGCACGCACCAGATCAGGGTGCATCTCGCGCACCTCAAGCACCCGGTCGTCGGCGACAAAGTTTATAACGGCGGGCGCGACGCGACCGTCGCGGACGTGCGAGCGCGCGCAGCCATCCGCACGATGGGGCGACAGTTTCTCCACGCCGAGCGGCTCGGCTTCCGCCACCCGCTCGCGGGCGACCCCCTGCGCTTCCACGCACCGCTCCCCGAAGAACTTTCGCGGATGCTTGAGGCTCTGGAATGAGCCGCGCCGCCACGCGCACCGGCGCGCGCCCGGCATGCGTTCGGGCAAGCGGGTTGTTATACTGTGGCGTCGTAAACCAGGCCGTCGAAAGGCAACTGACATTCACCCGCGCGGCATCGAACCCTCGACGCCTGGATGCTCAAAAGGTCAACCTTTTCCATTCCGTCCGTTTGATTCAAATTCATGAGAACTGCTGTCTATTCACTTTTGTTCGCCGCCGCGCTCGTCGTCTGCGCGCTGGCTCTCGACGCCTCCGTCTCGGCTCAGAATCCGGCGCAGCCGCAGCAACAACCGCCCGCGCCGCGCCCGACCGCAACGCCGCTGCCGCAGGAGGCGGGCACGCAGGAAGGCCCCGTCTTCACGCGCGAGGTGCAGTTGCCCATCACCGTATTCGACAAGAAGGAGCAGCCGGTCGCCGGACTCAAGGCGAGCGATTTCGTCGTCTACGAGGACAAGCAGCCACAGCAGATCGCCAGCTTCCGCGACGAGGCGACGGGCACGCCGATCTACGTGGCCGTGCTGATGGACATCTCTTCGTCGGCCGCCGCCAAGCTGCGCTTCGAGAAAGAGTCGGCCAAGGATTTTCTCTACACGGTCGTGCGCGTGCGCAAGGACAAGGCCGCCTTCGCCACCTTCGATGAAGACGTGAACCTCTTGCAGGACTTCACGGACAGGCTCGACAAGCTCGACACGGCCGTCGATAGCGTGAAGAAGCCGGGCACGACCACCGCGCTCTACGACGCCGTGTGGCGCATGTGCGACGAGAAGATGCGCGGCGTGACCGGACGGCGTGTGGTCGTCGTCATCACGGACGGCACGGACACGTCGAGCCGCGCCCGTCTGGAAGAGGCCATCGAGATGGCGCAGCGCACCGAGACGATCATCTTCGCCATTTCCACCAAGGCCGGGTTTTCGAGCGTCGTCCCCGGCGTCGAGGCGGGCACGGTCAAAGACGACGACGACAAGCGGCTCGACCGTCTGGCCGATGCGACGGGCGGCAAAGCCTTCTTCATCGGCGACCGCCTCGAACTCGAACGCGCCTTCACGCGCGTCGCGCGCGAACTGCGCGGCCAGTACATCGTCACCTACCGGCCGACGAACAAAAAATATGACGGCAGCTATCGGCGCATCGAAGTCAAACTCGCCGCCGAACGCGACGGCCTCAGAGTCCGCACCCGCCGTGGTTACACGGCCTGGGCGGACAGAAACAAGTAGTAAATCGTGAATCGTAAATCGTGAATAGATGAAGACAATTCTTTCTATCCACGATTCACGATTCACGATTCATGAGAGAAGGACAAGTTGAAATTAATGTCTGATCGGATTCGGTTTGTGCGCGTGTTGAGTTTTATTCTCGCGGTCGGCCTGGTGGTCGGCGGCGCGCTCGCGGGCGCGCGTGCGCAACAGCAGCAGCAGCAGGACGGCGCGTCGCCGCAACAGCAACCGACGCCGCGCCCGACGCCCACGCGGACTGATGACAACACGACGCTCGACGACGACGAGATCGAGCGCGTTGATACCAGTTTGACGAACATCATCTTCACGGCGGTTGATAAGAACAAGCGTTTCGTCACGAACCTCAAGCAGGAAGACATCCGCGTGCTCGAAGACGGCACGCCGCAACAGATTTTCACCTTCCAGACGCAGATCGACCTGCCGCTTACGCTCGCCATCGTCATCGACACGAGCATCTCGCAGGAACGCACGCTGCCGGAAGAGAAGGCCGCTGCGCGCGCCTTCGTGGACGCCGTCATGCGCCCCGCGAAGGACGAGGTGGCCGTGCTCTCCTTCACCGGCGATTCGACGCTCGAACAGGGCTTGACCGGCAACGCCGCGCGCGTGCGCAGCGCCATCGAGCGCGTCGAGTTCGTGCCGCCCTCCGGCTACATCGGCCGCGGCGTCACCGTCGGCGGCACGCCCCCCATCTCCGGCGACAATCAGTCCACGGCCGGTTCGACCGCCATCTGGGACGCCGTCTATGCGACCTGCCGCGAGGTGATGGTCGAGTCGTCCGACAAGACGCGGCGTGCCATCGTGCTGCTCACGGACGGTGAAGATACCAGCAGCATGTTGAAACTGGACGAGGCCGTGCAGGAGGCGTTGCGCACCGACACGTTCGTCTTCGCCATCGGCATCGGCGACAGCTTCGGCTACAGCGGCGTGGACCAAGGCTCGCTTCGCAAGATCACGGAGCGCACGGGCGGGCGCGCCTACTTCCCGCGCAGCGAGGAAGACCTTCGCAACGCCTTCGCCCAAATCCAGCGCGAACTGCGCGAGCAGTTCCTCGTCGCCTACTCGCCGACAAACAAGCGGCGCGACGGCTCTTACCGCAAACTCCAGATCGAGGTCGTCAACCCCGAACTCCGCAAGCAGAACGTCAAACTCAACTACCGCCAGGGCTACTTCGCCAAGAGCGATGCCGCCCCGGCGACGAGACGGAGAAAGTAGCAAGGCGCGGGGTGAACGCTCCGAAGTTGAAAGTGGAAAAGGGAAGACCGGAAGGCTAACAGCCCGCCGGTCTTCCCTTTCAGCTTTTCCGACTCGCGCTTTTCTACCTTCTACTTTATCTTTCGCCGCGCTCCTCCTCGACGGTCGTTTGCAGCGTGACGGTCAGTTTCCGCACGTCAACCTGATCCCACGGTTCGAGCAGGCGCAGCGTTTCGTCGAGGATGCGCCGCTGGTGTTCGGGGAAATCGGGCAGACCCGCGACGCTGCCGAACTCGCCCTTGTAATACACGCCGCGCGGCGGGCGCACGCGCTCGATGGCCTCTTTGTCCACGGCGAGCACGATGGTCGTGACGCCCGCCGCTTCGAGGGCGCGCGCGGCGAGTCCCATCGACTGGTGGCAGAGGCGCGAGGCCGGGATGAGCAGCGCGGCCTGCGCCGAGTAACGCTTGACGCGCTCCACGAGTTGCGGCAATGCGTTGTCCGCGAAGCGCGCCGCGCTCGGGATGAAACCGCAGAAACTCCAGAAGACCGGGTTGAGTTGGCCGATGATGCCGTTGCCTTCAAACTCGAAGAGGCGTTCGAGCGGCACTTGCGAGTTCATGTCCTGTTGGACTGTCGCCGGGTCGTAGCCGCGCGCCGCCCAGCGCAAATCTTCGGCCTCGATGAGCGTGGGGATTTCGCGGAAAGAGGCGTCGCCGCCGGGAATGCTTGTGTCGAAGGGTTCGGAGCCGTCGATGTACGCGCCCGCCGAAGTGATGAGCGCGAGGTTGAGCATGGGCAGCGCGCGCCGCGCCGATTTGAACGGCGCGCGCTCGTTCACGACCCACGGGTAATGCTCGCCGATGTCGTCGCCGCGCATCTCGTTGATGCGCTTCCAACGCTGGTAGCTTTCGCGCCACTCGTCAATCCGCTCAATCGTTTCCACCAAACATTCCTCCGGAATAAATTTCAAGTTTCGGGTTTCAAGTTTCAAGACTGAGAGTTTCCGGCCTTTAACTCGAACCCTGAAACCTGAAACTTGAAACTAAACACGGTTGCGCCGCGCGATCAGGATAAACGTTGTGACGGCGGCGAGCATTGCCATCGTCATCATAGCGACCGAATAGCCGTGCAGGCTGTTGAAGGCGAGCCGCAGCGGGTCGCCGGCGGCCACTTCGTCAATCGGCCGTCCCATCGCCAGGCGGAGCGCGGCCATGCGTGCGCTGACAACCCAATGCCCGACGCCCGTCGCCAGCGCGAGCACCGCGAGCGCGATCAGTTCCGCGTTGAGCGCGCGCTTCGTCGCCGCTCCTCTCCGGGCAAAGGCCGTCGCCAGCAGCAGCAGCGCGAGCACGAACCCGCCGGCGTTCACCACCACGATAATGCGCGTGACGATTGCGCCTGCCAATTCGCGCGCGGGCAGCACCGCGAACGCGCCCGGCGCGACCGCGAAACTGAAGAGCACTGCCGCCCCGAGCCACATGCCAAGCAGCAACAAACGCGCGTCGCCGAGTGCGCCGGAGCCTCCGCCGATCGCGCTGCCGGCCGCTGCTC
>DATCWB010000269.1:0-4326 GCA_036566625.1 Pyrinomonadaceae bacterium | reverse complement strand
CGCCCGCCTCTGCGACCGCCGCCGCTTGCCGCACGGCCTCCGCCATGTCCCGCACGCGAATGACACGCGCGTGCGCTTTCAACTCGCTCTCGATGCGTTCGGCGTCTTCGCCGAGGACGACGAGGGCGCGGCATTTGCGCTCGACAAGCGGCGCGAGCGGCGCGTAAGGCGCGTTCTTGCCGCGCCCGCCGAGAATCAAGACGATCTGCCCCGCGTGTTCCGCGAACGCTTCGAGCGCCTTCAAGGCCGCGTCAACGTTCGTCGCCTTCGAGTCGTTGTAGAACTCGACGCCCCCGACCTCGGCGACGCGTTCCAGCCTATGCTCGACGGGTCTGAAATTCCGCACCGTCTCGCGCATCGAAGCGGGCGACGCGCCGCACGCCAACCCGCACGCCAGCGCGGCCAGCACGTTCTGGGCGTTGTGTAACCCGCGCAGTTGCATCTCGTCGCGCATCATCAACACGCGCTCCGCTCCGCCGGAACGCGACACAAGCTCGCGTCCATCTCTCAAGAACAACCCTTCTTCGAGTTCGCGTTCGACGCTGAACAAAGCGACGTGCGCACGCAAGCCCGACGCCCACGAGGCGACTATCGGATCATCCGCGTTCAGAACGGCTACGTCCTCGGCCGTCTGGTTGCGGAAGATTCGATGCTTGGCCGCGCCGTAATCGGTCAGGGTTTCGTAACGATCCATGTGGTCGGGCATCAGGTTCAGTACGACGGCGACCGCCGGGTGAAACTCGACAATCGTCTCAAGCTGGTAGCTCGACGCCTCTGCGACCGTCCAGCCATCTTCGCGCGACGCGTCCACGAGCGAGACGAGCGGCGTGCCGATGTTTCCACCGACCTGCACGGGCAGCCCCGCGCCCCTGAGCAACTCCGCGACGAGCGCGGTCGTCGTCGTCTTCCCGTTCGTGCCGGTGATGGCGACGATGCGCCCGCGAAGGTGTCGCGCGGCGAGTTCGACCTCGCCGATCACCTCCGCGCCCGCGCGTTCCATGTAGCGCACCGGGATGTTCTTCGGCGGCACGCCGGGACTTGTGACGACGAGTTCGATCTGATCCATCAACCACATCGGCACGTCGCCCGCCAGCAGCCCAACGCCCTCCGCCTTCAACGCGCGCGCCTCTTCCGTCCACTCTTCCACGGGCTTGCGGTCGTTCAAGGCCACGGTCGCCCCGCGTGCTGCCAGAAAGCGCGCCGCCGCCACGCCGCTGCGCGCCGCGCCGATAACCAGAACTTTTTTCCCTTCAAGCTGCAAATTTTTTAGCTCTCAGACGCCAACGTCTAACGCAGCTTCAGAGTCGAGAGACTCAGGAGCGCGAACAGGATCGCGAGAATCAGGAAGCGGAAAACGACTTTCGACTCCTTCCAACCCTGCATCTCGAAGTGGTGATGCAGGGGCGTCATCTTGAAGAGTCGCCGCCCCGTGCCCGTGTGCCGCTTCGTCATCTTGAAGAAGGAGACTTGCAGCATCACCGAGATCGCTTCGAGGACGAACACGCCGCCGACGAGCACGAGGATGAATTCCTGCTTCGTCAGAATGCCGATGGTGCCGATTGCGCCGCCGATGGCGAGGCTGCCCACGTCGCCCATGAACACGTCCGCGGGCGGCGCGTTGTACCACAGGAAGCCGAGCGACGCGCCCGCCATCGCCCCGCAAAAGACCGTCAGTTCGCCCACCTCGCGGCGATGGTCGATGAACAATTGCCGCGCCCAACGCTCGTCGCCGCTCACGTAAGTAAAGGCTGTGAGCGCGACCATCGCGATGAAGGTCACGCTGATGGCAAGCCCGTCCAGCCCGTCCGTCAAATTCACCGCGTTCGACGCGCCCGTGAGCACGACGATGATGAAGACGAGGTAGAGCCACGGCCCGATGTTCGTGATCATCGAGATGTCCGTCTGTTTGAAGAACGGAAAGCTGAGGTTCCACGAGTAGTCGGCCGCGAAAAAGTAGAGCGTCGCCCACACTCCGGCGGCGATCAAAAACTGCGCGGCGAGTTTCTGCTTGCCGGTCAGCCCCAGGCTCTGCCGCTTCGCCACCTTCGCGTAGTCGTCCAGAAAACCGACGACGGCGAACAGCGCGGTCGAGAGCATAATGATCCAGACGTAGAGATTGGAGAGCCGTGCCCAGAGGAGCGTGGAGATGAGTACCGCGCCGATGATGAGGACGCCGCCCATCGTCGGCGTGCCGCGCTTCGCCATGTGCGCCTGCGGCCCCTCTTCCCTGATCTGCTGCCCGACGTTCATCTCGCGCAGCATGCGAATCACGCGCCCGCCGAAGACGAGCGAGATCAGGAGCGCGGTGACGGTGGCGTAGGCCGTGCGGAACGTAACGTACTGGAAGACGTTGAGCGCTTTAACGAAGACCGACTGCGCACCCTGCCCGCCGGAACGCTCGAAAATCAACTGGTAGAAGATGTAATAGATCATCTTTTTTAAGTGACGAGTGACGAGTGACGAGTGACAAGTAAAAAGTAAATTTGCGTCATCTTTTACCTGTCACTTGTCACCTGTCACTCGTCACTGTTTTCCTCATATCGTCCGCGCAGCGCTTCGATGATCCGCTCCATGTGTACGCCGCGCGATCCCTTCACCAGCAGCAGATCGCCCGCACGCACCTCGTCCGTCAACGCGGCGGCGGCCTCCTCCGTCGTCGCAAAAAACCTCGCCGCCGCCATCCCCGCCTCGCGCGCGCCCGCGACGAGTTCCGTCGCCAACCCGCGCACGCCCCACAGCACGTCAACGCCCATCCGCGCGATCTCGCGCCCCGCCTCGGCGTGCAACTCCGCGCCCGTCTCGCCCAACTCCAACATCTCGCCCGCGACGATGAACGTGCGCCGCGCGCCGCCCGCCGTGCCTCTCGCCTCCGCCACCGAACGCGCCATGCTCAGGAGCGAGCGCGGGTTCGAGTTATAGCAGTCGTCGATCACGCTGAACCCGGCGGCGAATTCAAACACCTCGCCGCGCATCTGCGAAGCCGTCGCGGAGGCCAGAGCGCGTGCGATCTCTGCCGGCGCGATCCCGAAACAGGTGGCGACCGCCGAGGCGGCGAGCGCGTTCAAAAGATTGTGCCGGCCGGGCAAGCGCAACTGCGCCTCGGCTTCGCCGAGCGGCGTTTGCAACCGAAAGCGACTGAGTCCGAAGCGCGCGCTTTCGATCTCCGACGCCGAAACGTCCGCCGCATTTTCGATGCCGAAGGTGATCGTGCGTCCGTTGTGCCGGCCGCGCATCGCGGCGACGAGCGCGTCGTCGGCATTGAGAATCGCCGTGCCTCCGGGCTTCAGGTTTTCAACGAGTTGCGCCTTGCCCGCCGCGATGTGCTCGACGGAATTGAAGAACTCAAGATGTACGGGCGCGACGTTCAACTCGACCGCGATGTCGGGCGGCGCAACCCTCGTGAGCTGCTTGATCTCCCCGTACATCGACTGCCCCATCTCAAGCACCGCCACATCGAAATCAGAGGGGCGCGCGCCTCGTGACTCCATCTGTAGGATCGAGAGCGCGAGGCCGAGTTCGTTGTTGAAGTTCTTCTGCGTCTTCAACACGCGCCGCCCGGTTTCGGTCAAAACGTGCGCCGTCAAATCCTTCGCCGTCGTCTTCCCCGCGCTTCCCGTGAGGGCGACTACGCGGCCGCCCCAGTCCGCGAGCGTGCCGTGCGCGACAAGCTGCAACGCGTCGATCACGTCGTCAACTAACAAGAGGCGGTCGCCGAACGCCTGCAACTTCGCATCGCCCTCGACGCGTTCGCGACGCGCGACGACGGCCGCCGCGCCGCGCTCGAAGGCGACGGGGATGAAGCGGTGCCCGTCGTCGAAAGAAGTGGCGGTGAAGAAGTGCCGCCGGTAATCTTCGGGAGAGAGGGCGAAGAACAGTTCGCCCGCCACGACCGTGCGCGAATCGATGGAAAAACCCGTCAACTCTTTGTCAAAGAACTCCCGCGTCTCCTCGCCCGCGCCCCTGTTGTCGGCACGCATGTATTGAGACGCCGTACGTATGTTCACGCTGCTACTTTTTCCTTTGCGCTTCTTTTTTCTGCGTCTCCGGCGGCGGTGGCGGCGCGGTCTGCGCGGCACGGCGGCTCGAATCTCGCGCGCCCCGCTTGCGCCGCAAACGCTCCCGGCAATCTACGATTCTACGTCTCAGCTCATATTGTTGACTATCTTGCGGGGGAACTGTCATTGAGTCGCTCCGTTACCGAATTTCCTGTTGACGAGGGCGCGGTTGCAGCAGCGCAAGCACGTTCGGCGAACGCAATTTTCCCAGCGTCAATCGCTCCTTCCGAATTCGACCCGGACAACCTGACCGGCCTCGACGCGCGCGCCC
>DATCWB010000268.1:0-23004 GCA_036566625.1 Pyrinomonadaceae bacterium | reverse complement strand
GCCCGCGCTCCTCTTATGGCTGTGGCTGCTTGCCGTCTTCTGGCTCACGCTCTCGCGCGGCGAGAGACGATTGCGCGCCGCGCCCGACGATGCGGCCGCGCACGGCCTCCTGCTCGGAGCGACCGGCGCGCTCGCCGGCTTCTTCGCCAGTTCACTCGTCAACTACAACTTCGGCGATGCGGAAGTCGCGCTCGTGCTCTGGTGGCTGATGGGGACGGCCGTGAGTATTGTTGACCGGGAGCGCGTCGCGACCCGACCGGAGTAAAAACGCTTTCACTTCGGGAAACCGCAGGCGCGTGCCCTGCCAGCGGTGATCGCGCAGGCCGTCGATGGCCGTCCACGTCGGGTGGTAACGCGCGTAAATCCACCCGGCTTCCGGGTCGCCCCAACTGCCGTCCGCGTTCTGACACGCGAGCAGATAATCCATGCCTTCGCGGATGAGCGGGTGGCGGTCGCCGAGTTTGAAAGCCTTGAGCGCGTCGAGTATCTCGCCCGTCATCTCGGCATCGTCCGTCGCTATCGCTTCGCGCAGGCTCTCCTTCATGAAGGCGAACTCGGCGGGCAACCAGCGCGGCGAGAGTTGATAGCGGTCGTAGTCGTTGAGGGTGTAGACGATGTGCGTGACGGCCTAAACCGCGTCGTACCAATCGGGATTGCGCCCCGCTTCGCGCCCGCGAAAGGGACGCATCGAGGGCAACCAGCCAAGCACGTCCGCGAAACGGCCGCTCGCCGTCAGGCCGTAACATTCGCCCGTGTAGGTGCGCGTCAGCGCGTCGTACCAGACCAGGTAACGACTCATGTGCGCCAGCCGCTTCCCGCACTCGCGGCAACGTTTGCGCCCGCGCTCGTTCCAACACCCGCACCCTTCGCACGCGGCGGGCGCGTCCGTCGGCGGCTGCTCGACGCGCGGGTCGAACGAGAGGTAATCGCGCGGGTTGAAGCGCGCGGCGGCGCGCGTGAGTTGTTGTTTGAGTTGCAGGTCGCGGATGCCGAGACAATCGGCGGCGTGGCTGCCGTGAATGTAGTCGAGGATCGTGTCGGCGGAGGCTGCGGGCGGGAGCGCGGGGCGTTCGCGTCGCCAACGGCGCGCCCGCTCGCGCCCCATCCGCCGCGACATGCGGCCGAGGGTCGTATCGAGCGAGGTTTCGGCGATGAAGTAGAAACAGTTCAACAAGTCGCTGCCGTAGGCGGCGAAGTGTCGCGCGTCGCAGGCCACGGCGTAGATGAATTCCAACCCGCGCCTGACGGCGCGCGAGCGTTCCCCGTCCGTGGATTTTCGGACTGCGCTTGCACCTGATTTTCCGTGCATCGTGACCAGTCTCCGTTGATCAGGATGGCGTTTCCCGCGAGGTTGACGAAAAAGCGACGAGGGCTTTTCCGGCGAGGCGAGCATGAGGGCGCGAGGCTCGAGGCGCGTAGATGCTCTGCGCTCAAATCACGTCGGCGAAATTCTTGCGCGTCTTGGCGAACCACCAGTAGCCGCAGACGAAGACGACGAAGGCGAAGAGCGTGAAGTAGGCGAGACCGGCCCAGTCGGGCGACGCGCCTTCGAGGATGATGCGGCGATAGTTTCTGACGAGCGGCGTGAACGGGTTGGCGTTAATGAACGCTTGATAGCGCGCGGGCACGATCTGTTCGGGATAAATGATCGGCGTCAGAAACATCCACGTGACGAGCAGCAGGCCGAGCACCTGACCCGTGTCGCGCAGGAAGACGCCGAGCGAAGCGACGAGCCAAGACGCGCCGAGCATCAAGACGAGTTGCGGCAGGACGAGCGCGGGCAGCCACACGAGCGACGCGTGGAGTTCGCGCCGGATGATGACGACGCCCGCGACGAGCACGACCGTCCCCAACATCTGCGTCGTGAGCGCGGCCAACACCTGCGCCACCGGCAGGGCTTCGAGCGGAAAGACCACGCGCTTGACGAGGTTCGCGTGCGTGACGATGACGTTTGCAGAGACCTGCAAGGAATCCTGAAACGCCGTCCACGGCAAGAGCGCGCAAAAAAGATAGAGCGCGTAATCCCACGCCGTGCCGCTCGCGCCGAAGCGCGCGCCGAAAATCCCCGCGAAGATGAACGTGTAGATCGAGATCATCACGGCGGGCGTCAGCATCGCCCACACCACGCCCAGCGCAGACCCGCGATAACGCGCCGCCAACTCGCGCCGCGCCAGCGAACGGATCAACTCCGCCCGCCCCGGCAACTCCCACAAAGGCCGCCACACCAACCGCCTTGAATCCTGCGCCGAGATCATTCCGGCATTGTAAACAATGCCGAGTGACAAGTGACAGGTAACAAGTGACGAGTTAGAACAAAAGACGTAAGCCGTTGAGAGACCTAAATCGTGAATCGTCAACCGTGAATAGACGAAGGCGGGCTTTCTCTATTCACGATTCACGATTTACGATTCACCATTCACGGCTTTTTCCCGTCACCTGTCACTTGTCACTTGTCACTGTTTGCATTAGGGTTTGCAGTTATGAGCACGGCATTGCGCGTCGAAGGGGTGGCGAAGCAGTATCGCATCTACGATCATCCGAGCGACCGCTTGAAAGAGACGTTGACGCGCGGGTGGCTGAAGCGACACCGCGAGTTCTGGGCGCTGCGCGAAATCAGCTTCGAGATCGAGCGCGGCACCACCGTCGGCATCGTCGGGCCGAACGGCAGCGGCAAGTCCACGCTCCTGCAAATCATCACGGGCACGCTCGCGCCGACGCACGGCGACGTGCAGGTGGAGGGGCGCGTCGCCGCGCTGCTCGAACTCGGCGCGGGCTTCAATCTCGAATTCACCGGCCTCGAAAACATCTACATGAACGCCGCTTTGATGGGCTTCTCGCGCGCCGACACGGACGCACGCCTCGAACGGATAGAACGCTTCGCGGAGATCGGCGACTTCCTGCACCAGCCCGTCAAGACTTATTCCTCCGGCATGTACGTGCGCCTCGCCTTCGCCATCGCCGTCAACACCGACCCGGAAATTCTGGTCGTGGACGAAGCCCTCTCGGTCGGCGACACGATCTTCCAGCACCGCTGCGTGCGTCGCATCAAGGAGATGCAGGAGGCGGGCGCGACCATCCTCTTCGTCTCGCACGAGCCGACGCTGGTGCGCGCCCTCTGCACGCGCGCGATCCTGCTGAACGCCGGGAGGATGATCGCCGACGGCACTCCGATGGAAGTGCTCAACCGTTACCAGCGCGTGATCATGGCGCGCGAAGAGGCTTATGCGGACAATAGCGGCGCGCGCGCGGCGGCGGATGACGAAGCCGCCCCCGAGAATGAAGGCGCGGGGGCAGTCGCGGTTGATGCAGCAGTCGCGGCTGATGCGGCGGGCGCGGTCGCGCGGCAGCCTTTGCAGTATTCTTACCGGCATGGAAATAAGCGCGCGGAAGTGATCGGCGCGGAGTTGATTGACGGCCGGACGGGTCAGTCAGTGGAACTCGTCGAGACGGGCGACGCGCTGGCGGTGCGCCTGCTCGTGCTGTTTCACGAAGACGCGGCCGAGCCAGTGTGCGGGTTTATGATTCGCAACCGGCACGGCATCAACGTCTACGGGACGAACACGGAGCAGCGCGGGCAACCGCTCGGCGCGGCCAGAAGCGGCGAGGTAATCGAAGCCGTCTTCACATTCGACTGCTGGCTCGGGCAGGAACATTATTTCGTCTCGGTAGCGGCGCACACGCCCGACGGCGAAGCCTACGATTGGCTCGACGGCGCGATCTTCTTTCGCGTCTCCTGCGCCGTGGAGATGGAGGGCATCGCAAATCTCAATGCGCGGGTCACGACGCGCCGCGTCAACCTCGACGCGCCGGGCGGGCGCGCGACCGTCGGCGAAAGTTCGAGCGGGCGCGCCGAGGAGGAGAAGCGCGCGTTAAAAGCCTGAGCGAAGCACTCGATGATCGAATTGAACGACACGAAATCAAACGCGGATGAGGCGGCGTCGAAAGCGCAGGGCGGCGACGAGCGCGCGGCGGCGCGCACGGGCGAAGCCTTCGCCTCGAACGGCGCGGACGGCATGGACGGTGTGGACGACGCATCTCACGCTTCAGCTCCCGGCGCATCTTCAATCGCTGCCGCCGACGCCGTAATGCGCGACCCACAGCCCGCGCTGCGCGTTGAGCCGGACGTGGAGCCGCTCGTGCTGCAATCCGGATTTCAGGCGAGCGATAAATCGCAATATCACGTCACGGAGTTGTTGAGTTATCACGACCGGCATTTCGTCGAAAGCGTCTATCAGGCGATTCTGGGGCGCGCGCCGTTTCCGGCCGAAGGCGAGAGCGCGTTGGACGAGTTGCGCGGCGGGCGCGCGGGCAAAGTCGAAATCATCGAACGGCTGTTGTCGTCGCCGGAGGCGCGCGCGGCAGGGCGGGGCGTGCGAATCGAGGGTTTGCCGTCGCCCGCGATGCGTCGTCTCGGCCGCGTGCCCGTCGTCGGTTACGTGTTGCGTCTCGTGCGCGCGCTCGTGCGCTTGCCCCTGTTGATGCAGCACCAGCAGCAATTTGAAATCTACGCGCTCGCGCAGCAGCAACTCATCGTCGACTACCTGAACCGGACGCTCGCGCAATTCGCGCACAGGAGCGAGGTCGCAGCAGACGCGCACGCGAGCGAGGCCACGGGAGATGCGCCCGCGCCGCCCGTTCTCGCACCCTCGCAGCACGAAGAGATCGCCGAGACGCTGGCGATGTTCTCCGACGCGCTCCTCGAAGTGTCGAACAGCCACGCCGAGTTACAGGCGCAGACGCAGACGCAGGCGGAGCAGGCGCAGGACGCGCTTGCAGAGTTGACCGAGGCCGTCACCGCGCAACAACAACTCGCCGAGACGTTTCGCCGCGAGCACCAACTGGCGGCCGACGCGCTGCGGCGCAATCAGCAACTCGCGGCCGACGCGCTGCGGCGCGAGCAGCAACTGGCGGCCGACGCGCAGCAGGAATTTTTGATTCAGGAACAGCGCGTGATCGTGGAGACGCAGCGGCTCGTGCTCGAAGAGTTGCGCGAGGAGTTGCGCGCGCTCTCCGAGAGGCAACAGAGAGCGCGCGATGAATTCGACGCGGAGCTACGCCGCTTGCAGTCTCTCCGGGAGACGGCGCGCGAAAATTTTTCCGGCCAAACATGAAGCCGCTCGCCATCGTCATCCCCTGGTTCGGGGCGGAGTTGAAAGGCGGAGCCGAGCAGCAGTCCTTTCAGATCGCGACGCGGCTGGCCGCGCGCGCGCGCGAAGTGGAGGTCTTAACCACCTGCTGCCGCTCGTTTCAGGACGACTGGGCGACGAACCATCTTCCGCCGGGACTCGTGCGCGAGCACGGCATAGGCGTCCGCCGTTTCCCCGTCGGCGCGCGCGACGCGCAGGCTTTTGATCGCGTCAACGCGAAACTGCTCGCGCTCACGCCCGAGCGTTTGCGCTTCGGGGTCTCTCCCGTCTCAGAGGCGGACGCCGAAACCTTCACGGACGAGAACATCAACTCGCCCGCGCTCCTCGAACACCTACGCGCCCACGCCGACGATTACTGCGCCTTCCTCTTCATCCCTTACATGTTCGCACCGGCCACGCGAGGGTTGCCGCTCGTCGCCGAACGCGCCTTCCTGCAACCGTGCCTGCACGACGAACCGGCGGCTTATCTCCCCGCCGTCGAAGAGTTGTTTCGACGCGCGCGGCTCGTTCTCTTTAACTCGGACGGCGAACGCGAACTAGCCGCGCGCCTCTACGGGGCGGCCGTCTTCGCGCGCGGCCTCGTCGTCGGCGAGGGCATCGAACGAATTGTCGCCACGCCGGAACAACTCGCCGCCGCGCTCCCCGCCGAACTGCGCGAGGACGACGGCGCGCCCTTCGTGCTCTATCTCGGCCGCCGCGACGAGGTGAAAAATACCGGCCTGCTCGTCCGCGCCTTCCGTCGCTTCCGTGAGCAGTCTGCGGCTTCGACGCTGAAACTCGTCCTCGCGGGCGCGGGCGCACACTCTTACGACGAACGCGAGCGCGGCATTTTCGACCTCGGCCTCGTCGGCGAAGAGACCAAGGCGTCGCTGCTCGTCGCCTGCCGCGCGCTGTTTCAACCAAGCCGCAACGAAAGTTTCTCGCGCGCCCTGATGGAAGCGTGGAGCTACGGCGCACGCCCCGTCGCCGCGCACCGCGAATGCCTCGCCACCGCAATCGCCGTCGCGCGCGCGGACGGCGGTTGGCTCGCGGCGAGCGAAGAGGAATGGGCGGAACTCTTCTCACGCGTCGCCTCTGCGCCGGACGCCGAACTCGACGCGGCGGGAGCGCGTGGCCGCGCCTATGCCGCCGAGCACGCCGATTGGGACAGGGTGATCGCGCGCTACGAACAACTGTTCAACTCGCTGGACGACACACCGCACGGCGCGGGCATAATCGGAGCGGAGCATGTCGTCCCCGCCCGTGTCTTTGATTTTGCGCCCGGCGGATTCGCGCAGCCGGGCGGGCAGCGGCAAGCCCCGCCCGCGCAGGCTGCCGGAAGCGTTCACCAACTGCTTCCGGACATCGTCTACGGCGACGCCATCTCGAATCAGGCGATAAATATTCGCGACTACCTGCGCGGTCGTGGCTACGCGTCGGAGATTTTCGTCAAGCGGCGCGAGGAGCGGATGAAAGGCGAGGCGCAATTGTTCGACCCCGCGCTCGTCTCGCCCGCCGACGCCCTGCTCTATCATCATTCCATCGGCTCGGAACTGACGGCCTTCGCCGTCGAACACGAGCGCGCGAAATGTCTCGTCTATCACAACGTGACCCCGGCCGAATATTACGCGCCCTATCGTCCCGGCTTCGCCTGGATGCTGGCGGAGGGGCGCGCGCACCTGCCGCGCCTCGCCGCGCACTTCCCCGTCTCCGTCGGCGACTCGGCCTTCAACGCGGCCGAACTCGCGGCCTGCGGCTTCGAGTCGCCCGGCGTGTTGCCGATCATCTGCGACCCCTCGAAGTGGAATTTGCGCGCCGACCCCGCGCTCATGGATAGCTTGCAGGACGGACGAATCAACCTGCTCTTCGTCGGGCGCATCGCGCCGAACAAGAAGCAGGATGAACTTCTGGAAGCCTTCGCGCATTACCGCCGGCTTGATCCGCATTCGCGGCTCGTCATCGCCGGAGAAGGCCGCCCGTCCGATCCTTACTACATGCGCCTCGTGCGCAGCATCACGGCGCGGAACATGGGCGATCACGTCATCCTCACCGGACAGATCACGGACGCCGAACTGCTGGCCTACTACCGCACGGCACACCTATACTGGTCTCTGAGCGAACACGAAGGCTTCGGCGTGCCGCTCGTCGAAGCGATGTGGTTCGACGTGCCCGTCGTCGCCTACCGCAGCGCGGCCGTGCCCGAGACGCTGGGCGAGGCCGGACTCGTGTTCGACGGCAAAGACGATTTGCGCGCCGCCGCGCGTCTCGCTAAGCTCATCACGCGCGACGACGACGCCTTGCGCCGTCGCATCATCGCCGCCGGGCGCGCGCGCCGTGAGGCGTTCACGCGCGCGAGCGTCCATTCGATTCTCGACGAGTTGCTGGCGAGGGTGCGGAGTTCCGCTGCTGCCGGTTCAGCTCTGTTCAGAACTTAGTCTTGATTGAGTTTTATGTGGAAAGGTATCTATAAGCGTTGGAATCCGATTCCGAGGCTGGAGGGCTTACGGCTTTACTGTGAGGCGCTGCATGACGACTGGGAGGGCTTTCGTATCTGGTTGAGGCCAGAGGATTCCTCTCTCGGCATCATTGTGGTTCGCTTTGAAGCGCATTTGCTTTACACCAATTCCGACGAAATGTACCGGCTGGCAGGTATCGAAAACAAAGATGAGGTGCAGTTCCCCCACGCATTTTGGAAAGTTGAAGATTCCAGTCTCGTCAAAGAATTTCACCGGCAGTCGGTTAATATCTATGAGAATGATCCGATCACACATTTCGCATTTCTAAGCTGTAACGATTGCGTTGATGTTTTGTCGGTAAATGAGCCGCAATTCAGTCTAAGCAAAGACCCGTTTGAGTAAAACCTCGGCCGAAGGCGAACGCCGACGGCGACGCCGCGAAGAGGTTGCATAGCTCTTGAGTTCGACGACTAAAGAAACCGGGACGACGACGAAACCCGCGGCGCGCGCCAAGGCGACGGCGGGCGAGTCGTTGTTGACGACGGCTGGGGCACAGGCGCGCCCGCAGGATGCGCCCGTGCTCGCCATCGTCGTGCCCTGTCTCAACGAAGAACTCGTCATCGGCGACACGGCGCGCCGCCTCGTGGAAGTTTTGCACAAGCTCTCGGTCGCCGGAAAAGTTGACGCCGCGAGTTTCGTCTATCTCGTTGACGACGGCAGCCACGACCGGACGTGGGCGGTCGTCGAAGAACTGCACGCGAGCGACGTGCGCGTCAAAGGTCTCAAGCTCGCGCGCAACGTCGGCACGCAAAACGCGCTGCTCGCCGGCCTCTTAGCCGTCAAAGAGCACGCCGATTGCGTCGTCACGATTGACGCGGATTTGCAGCAGGACGAGGCCGTCATCGAAACGTTTCTGGAGAAGTATGCGGACGGCGTGCACATCGTCTACGGCGTGCGGCGCGGGCGCGGCGATTCTTATGTGAAGAAGGCGACCTCCGGCTTCTTCTACAACCTGATGCGGCTGATGGGAGCGCGCATCATCAAGCACCACTCGGAATACCGGCTCGTTTCGCGCAAGGCCATCGAAGCCATCGCGGAATATCGCGAGTACAACCTGTTCCTGCGCGGGATATTTGTGGACATCGGCTACAAATCCGAGATCGTGCCCTTCACCGTCAGGCGGCGCGGCGCGGGACAGTCGAAACACGATTTCAGGAAACTCGCCTCGCTTGCGCTCGACGGCATCACGTCGTTCAGCATCGTCCCGCTCCGGCTCGTGACGGTCGCCGGGATGCTCGTCTTCCTGTTCAGCGTGCTCATGACGCTCTTCTACCTCTATCACAAAATCAAGGGGCACACGCCGCCCGGCTGGGCGGGCACGATCATCCCGATCTACTTTCTCGGCGGCGTGCAGATCATGTTCCTCGGGATCGTCGGCGAATACATCGGCAAGATTTATCAAGAGACCAAAGCGCGCCCGCGCTACATCAAAGACACCGAACTGTTTTGAGTTCCACCCAAACTAAACGGGGCGAACCCTTGCGGTCGCCTGCTGCGACCGGCAACCCTTGCATCGTGTGCGAGGCGAACGACGCCGCGCCGCTCTATCCCGGCATACTCCGCTGCCGCGCCTGCGGCTACGTCTTCGCCGACATGCGCCTGACCGACGAAGAACTATTCAAACTCTACAACGAGGAGTTCTTCACCGGCGCGGAGTTCAGCGACTACGCCGCCGACGCGAAGTTCTTCCGCAAAAACTTCGCCCTTCGCCTGCGTGAGCTAAAAAAGTTTCTCGACCCGGCGCGCCACCGACGACTCCTTGAGATCGGCTGCGCCTACGGTTTCTTCCTGGACGTTGCGCGCAACCAGTTCGCGCGCGTCGAGGGCATCGACATCACGGATGCCGGGGTGCGCTACGCCCGCGAAGAGTTACGTCTGGACGTGGTGCAGGCAGACTTTCTCGCGCACGACTACGGCGCGCGGAAGTTCGACGTGGTCTGCATGTGGGACACCATCGAGCACCTGCGCGAGCCGCAAACGTACGTTGAAAAGATCGCGGCGCACACCGAACGCGGCGCGCTCCTCGCGCTCACCACCGGCGACATCGAGAGCATGAACGCGCGCCTGCGCAAAGACCGCTGGCGGCTCATCCACCCGCCCACGCACCTCCACTACTTTTCCCCCAAGTCAATCGCGCAACTGCTCGACGCCCACGGCTTCGACGTTGTCTACAACCGCTACTGCGGCTTCTACCGCAGCATCGGCAACATGGCCTACAACGTCCTCGTGCTGCGCCAGCAGAAGCCGCAACTCTACCGGCCGCTCGAACGCCTCGGCGTCGGTGGCTTAGGCTTCTACCTCAACCTCTACGACATCATGTACGTCATCGCACGGCGGCGTTGACGCGGGAAGAGAAAACCAATGATTGCCAGAGAACCGGCCGCACGACTTCCGCATCGCAAATTTTTGGAGAGGCTTCTTACTCTCCACCAAGGAAGAACCGCGCTCGACGCCAAGCTGCCGCCTTCCGCACGCGACTTCATCGAGATCGGCGCAGGCGCGAGCGGCCTCCATCTCAGGTACGTCGTCGGGCTGGAGAGAACCCGCGTCGAACTTTATATTGCTCGCCGGGATGCGACGGTCAACAAAAGAATTTTCGACGAGTTGGAATCTCATAAGCATGAGATCGAAGCCGCTTTTGAAGGACAGTTATCATGGGAAAGACTTCCGGGCAGCAAAAGCAGTCGAGTTGCCTACCCTCTGTTGAACGGCGGCAGTAAAGGCGATGAAGCCCGCTGGGAGACGGTCCAGCACGCGATGATTGATGCGATGACTCGTTTTGAGAAAGCCCTGCGGCCGTTTATTTCCAGACTGCGCACCTAAAGCCGAATGCCCGAAGCGAACACGCGTGAACATTCCGGCGAGACCGGCGAGCCGAGATCAACGAAGCGTGCGGCGTTGCACGCGCTCTCCGTCCTCGCCGGCTACACGCTGCTCTTCGTCCTCTTCTTTGCGCCCGTCCTGTTCTCGTCGTACCTGCTCGCGCCGGGCGACGGCATACTCTATTTCCTGCCGAACTTTTACGCGCGGCGCGTGCTGTGGGACTCGTCCGTGTGGGGCGGATTTCCGGCGGTGGGCGATTCGCAGTTGATGATGTGGTATCCGCCCGCGCTCCTGTTCTCGTTCCTCAAATCGTGGAACGCCTTTCTGCTCTCGGCCTACGTTCTTGCAGCGAGTTTCACTTACGCCTACTGCTACGCCCTGACGCGCTCACGTTTCGCCGCAACAATCGGCGGCGTCTGCTACGGCATGTGCGGTTTCATCGTCGCGCACCTCGGGCACGCCGCGCTCGTCCACGCCGCCGCCTGGCTGCCTCTCTTTCTCCTCGCGCTTGAGAAGCTGGCACGGCGCGCCGGCGTGGAGCGACGCGAAGACTTAAACGATGCGCGACGCGGGGACTCCGGCGATGTGGGAGACGAAGACTCCGGCGACGTGCGACGCGACGACGCGGCGAGTTCACGTCGCGCGGGTAGTTTCTGGTACGCCGTCGGGGCGGCCTCTGTCGCGTGCGCTGCGCTCGCGGGGCATCCGCAAATCTTCGTCTACACGCTCGCGCTCGGCGGCGTGTATGCGCTCGCGCGCGGGTGGCGCGCCGACGCGCGCTGGCGTTACTACTTCATCTGCGCCTTGCTCGTCCTGACGGGAACGGGACTTGCGGCCATTCAGTTGTGGCCGACGGCGGAACTCGCCGCCTTGAGCCTGCGCGCGTCGCTCGACTTCGCGGAATTCGCGTCTTACTCATTGCCGGTCAGGCAGACGCCGATGCTTCTCTTCCCTTATCTCTTCGGCGGCTCGCCCGGCACGTTATACGCCCTGCCTTATTTCGGCACGTGGGGTTCGTCGGCGGGCGGATGGGGCGCGGGCGAACTGAGCGGCTACGTCGGCCTGCTGCCGCTGCTGCTGGCATCAATCGGAGTCTTTGCCACGAGGCGACGGGGCTTGGCGTTGTTCTGGCTTGGAACTTGTGCCGTCGCCTTCCTGCTCGCCATCGGCGACGCGACGCCGCTCGCCCATCTTACTTATCAACTGCCCGTCATCAACAAGTTTCGCGTGCCCGCCCGTCACTTCATGGAACTATCGCTCGGCGTGAGCGTGCTGGCGGCCTTCGGCGCGCACGCCGTCATTGAGAAAGCGGCGTCGGCTCGTTTACTTAAACATACGCTCGTCGTCGCGTCCTGCGTGATGCTTACCTGCGTCATCGCCTTCGTCGCGTTGACGGATCAACTGAACGCGATGGCGGCCGACGAGGTGAAGCACTCGCTCAGTTTTCTCCCGTGGGCGAACCCGGCGACGGGCGTGCCGCTCCTCGTCTTTCTCGCGGGCGCGTGCGCGCTCCTCTGGTGGCGGAGGCATCCGCACTCGCCTGCGCGCCGCGCGCTCCTGCTCGTCGTGCTCGCGCTCGACCTCGCTTCGTTCACATGGTTTTACGAATGGCACTACGCCGCGCCCTACAAAGTTTACCAGTCGCCGCCGCTCGCGGGCGTGCCTCTGCGCGACGAACTCGCGGCCACGCACGCGCGGTTGCTGCCCGTGCGTGGCGGCACGGGACGCGTCAGCGAGATTCCGCCCGACCTCTCGAAGCTCTGGAATTTTCCGAGCGCGAGCGGCTACGGCCCGTTCATCCTCTCGCGCGTCAGCCGCCTGTTGACGATGCCGCCGCACGGTAGCCTTAACGGCCCGTGGCGCGACCCGGCGAACCTCGGCTTCGACATGTTGGCCGTGCGCTATCTCTCCGTGCCGCGCGATCAAATCGAGCCGCCCGCCGTCGCCGACCGGCACGGCGTCAAGTGGACGCGCGGCGAATTCAACGCCTCGCTGGGTTCGGGTTGCGGCGCGCCCAACCCGGATGCCTTCACAGTCGAACTCCCGCAGCCGAAGCGCGCGAAGGTGATCGCCATTGCCACCGCGCTCGCCTGCTCCGCCGCCGTCGGGGATCAAGCGGAAGTCGCGCGCCTCGTCGTCACGGACGCGCGTGGGCAAACTTACGACGCGAGCCTGCTGGCCGGGCGCGACACCTCCGAGTGGGCTTATGACTGCGCAGACGTGCGGCCGACCATGCGGCAGGCGCGCGCGCCCATCTACCGCAGTTATCCCGTCACGCGCGGCGATGTGCGCTGCGAAGGACACGACTACGCGGCGCGTCTGCCCCTGCCCGCGACCGTCGAGATCAAGCGCATCGAGATTCAATGGACGGGCGGCGCGGCCGGCACGCTCTCGCTCAAAAAGATCAGCCTGCTCGACGAAACGGACGGCAGTTCCTTCGCCGTCGTCCCCGTCGCGGGTTCGCTCGCCGACCCGTCGCGTTGGCGACACGTCACGGACATCAATATTGAAAACAGCGGGTATGGCTCGATCAAACCGGAGGATGTGGGCGAGGCGAGCGTCTACGAGAATTTGCGCGCGAGACCGCGCGTGTGGCTCGTGGGCAAAGTCCTGACGGTCACGGAAGAGGAGGCGCTCGCGGCGCTCCACTCGTCGCGGCTCGCGGACGGAAGCGCGTTTGATCCGGCCGGGGTCGCGCTCGTCGAAGAACCGCTCGACTTCAAGGCGCAAGCCCTCGGCCCGGAAGCGACGGCGCGCGTCACGCACCTGTCGGATGGAAGCATGGAAGTTGAAACGCGCGCGAACGCGCCCGCCTTTCTCGTTACGAGCGACGTGTTCTACCCCGGCTGGCAGGCGACCGTGGACGGCGCGCCCGCGCGGCTCGTCCAGACGAACTACGTCCTGCGCGGCCTCGCCGTGCCCGCCGGAACGCACGCGGTTCATTTCGAATTCCGGCCGCGCTCATTTTACAAGGGAGCGTTTGTCAGCGTGGCCTCTCTGCTTCTGCTCGCGGCGTCGGTTTTCTGGATGAATAGAAAAGCAGCGCGCCGAACGCAAACAGACTGAGCATGGAGATGATCGCCCCGTTGCGCGCGGCGGGCGCGCGGTAGCGCATCTCCACGCGATGCTCACCCGCCGGCACGACCACGCCGCGCAGCAAATAATTTGTCGCGTACACGCGCGCCGCCTCGCCGTCCACGGTCGCCTCCCATCCCGGATAATTGATCTCGCTTAAGACGAGCACCGTCGCCTGCGCGGCGCGCGTCTCTATCACGAGCCGGTTCGGTTCGTGCGAAACCACGTTCGCCGCGCTCCCCGGCGCGAGTTCGCCGCCCGTGAGCGCGGGCAACTCCGCGTGGGCGACTTCGAGCAGCGCGGTGCGGCGCGGGTCGAAAGGGCGCGCGCCCGCGCCGCTGATGCGCCGCAGTGATTCTTCGCCGTCAACCGCTTCCGCTTCGGCGACGAGCCACGCACGCGGCAGCGCACGCTTATTTTCGAGGACGAGCACGTCGCCCTCGTCGTAGACGGCGACCCAACGCCCCGCATCCAGTCCTGCATAGAGACTCCGCTGCGTGCGCGAGAGCGGCTGCGATTGCCCGCGCAAGGCATCGTGGAGAGTCGCCTTCCAGACGGCGAGCGGGGCGGCCTCTGTCTGGTTGACGATCTCTACGCGCTCGACGGCGAGCGTCTCGCCGAGCGCGATGCGCGTCCAGTAGCGGTGCGATGGATAATCGCCGTGGTCGTCTTTGACGGGCACGCTGTCGAAGACCGGGGCGAGCGCGTGGCGGATAGCGTTGCGCACGTCGGCGCGCTCGTGCGCCCACTCGGCCGTGTCGCTTCCGGCGCGTAACTGTCGCTCGACGACGCGCCCGCCCGTCGTGTGGAGTCGGAGTAGCGCGACGGTCGCGCCGTCCGCGATGCCGACCGAGTTCGACATGGAAGTGACGAGGGCGAGCGTGTCGGCCGTCGCGGCGGCGGCGGAGTTTACGTTGAGAGAAATCCGTTCGCCGGGTCGCAGTTCCGTCAGGAGATCGCTCGCGTCGAAGCGCACGCCGTCTCGTTCGATCAGGGGCACGTCGGCCGCCATCTGCGCGTTGACGACGAATCTCGCGGCGAGCAGATCGAGGACGTGCGAGCGCGCGTCGAAGACAACGCGATTCGGTTCGAAGCCGGGCAGCGGGCTGGCGGCGTCGAGGTGTACGTCTCCGAGCGCGCGGCTATAGCGTTCAAACAGCAGTGGCTCGTAGCCGCCGACGTTCTCCAGAGCATGAAGCGCGGTCAGATTCGGCGGGTCGAAACGCGGCGACTCGTCGAACTCCTCGGCGAATAACTTGACGCGCGTGTAGATGCGTGTGCGGTCAGCGCGCGTCTCCGCCTGCAGGAAACGCGTGACGGGCGAGGCGGCGTTGAATCTGGCGCGGGGCTTCGCAAACGGCCGCCACCAGTTCGAGACTACGACGAACGGCTCCGCGAAACAGACGAGCGCGAGCGCGGCGACGAGCACGAGCGAGCGTGCCCGCGCCGCGTCGATTTTCCGGCCGCACCAGACGAGCGCGAGGGTCAACACCGTGAAGACGAGTTTCCACACGAGGTAGGCGGGAAGCGGTAGCCCCACGTACCAGAAGCCTTCGACCCACGCGCGCGGCACGCCCGATGCCGCGTCGAATTCGGTGACGGCCAAGGCGGCTGCCTGTCGCCACCAGAAGAATCCGGCGAGCGCGCTCGAAGCGAAGAGGACGGCGACGAGCGCGAAGTTCAAACGCGTCGAGCGCGAGCGCGCACCCGTGGTCGAACCTTCACGCATACGCAGGGCGAGCGCGTCCCAGCCGTAGGCGGCGAGGATAGAGGCGGCGAAAGTCCAGACGAAGGCGAAGCGCGAGGGCACGCGGAAATTGTTGATGACGGGCAGGTGATAAAGCCACCCGTAGACGGGCGTGTGCTGGCCGAGGATGAGGACGCACGAGACGAGCGCGACGGCCGCCCAGAAGAAGATGCGCGGGTCGCGTCGCGGCGGCAGTGTTGCCGTCGTCGCGCGCCAGAGTGCGTAGAAGACGGCGGCGAGCGCGAGCAGCAGGACGAGCGGCGCGACGTAAGTTCCCACGTCGGCGAAACGCTCCGTGTAGAGCGGCGCGACGAGCGATTTCAGCGCGACGCGCGGCGAAAACGAACCGCTCACGAAGAACGGGTAGATGAGCGTGCGGCGGATGCTGCGGCGCACGGCGCGCATCGTCTCCAAAATCTGAAATGCTCCCAGCCCTGCGCCCAGGGCGATTGCGGCCACGGCCACCGCCACGGGTCGCCAGCGCGCCGCGCTCAACCACGAGCGCGCCGCATCTGCCTCGCCCCTCTCATCCCGCGCCGCGTCGAACAAGGCGAGGAAGAGCGCGTAGGCCGAGGCGATGAGGGCAACGTAGACGAACCCTTGCGCCAGTCCGGTCAGGACCGACATCGCGTAGGCGGCCGACGCGGCGAGCAGGCATCCGGCGAAGCGTCGCCCCGTGTGCGCGTTGGTTGACCTGTTAATCGCGACGAGCAACAGGGGCAGCCACATCATCGCGTTCGTGAAAAAGCCGACGACGCCGAGCAGTCCTGTCGTCGCGCCGCCATAAGCATAGGCCAGACCGGCGAGGAGCGCGGCCGTGCGACTGCGCCCCGTCTCCCGCGCGTAGGCGTAGGTGAAAATGGGCGCGAGCAGGAATGGCGCGAGCACATAAAGTTGCTCTGCGCGCGGAGCGTCGAGAAAGAGATAGCCCCAGGTGAGCGGGTAGGCGAAGGCCAGTTGCGACATCGAGAGCAGCGGGTAGCCGGAGAGCACCAAAGGCGTCCACAGCGGCAACTCACCGCCCCGGATCATCTCCCACCCGACGCTTCGCAGCGGGTAAGAGTAAGCGAAGGCGTCGCCGCCGACGATGAATTTGTCGCCGAATAAAAATCGGCCGAAGAAGACGGTGAAGAAGGCCGCGATAAGCAGGACGGCCGCCGCGTCCGCGCCGCGCGATCTTCCCGGCCAACGTCTCATATCTCTCAGGATCGGCATCGTCGTCTACATCGCTCGTGGTTCACGGTTCGTCGCTCGAATCCTACTTCGCGTTGCCGCCTTCGGCTGCGGCTACGGCGGCGGGGGCGACGAGTTCGGGCGGCACGCTCGATTCGCTTTGGGCTGTGGGTTCCGTTTTGGTTATCGCATACAGGTCTTTGCGCCCACGATCCCGGTAGCCGCGAATGAAGCGCAGGCGTCCGGTCTCGATGCCCTGCCGGAGCATCGTGTCGATGGCGGCCGTCTCTTCGGGCGTCATGTCAGAGTAGTGTATGACGAGATAGGAAGCGGGCACTGATTCGAGTAGGTCGAGCAACTCGACCGGAACCGGGCTTTGCCGTGAAAGCGAATCGATGCGCTGCATGATCGGCGGCAGAAAACTCGACGCGGCGGTGATGATCGGCTTCTCGTGATCGGCGGCGCGGATCATGCGTTCAAAGACGGACAGGTCCGTCAGAGGAAGTTCGACGAGGCCACCGCGCATCGGCGTCTCCTTCAAGCGCAGGGTGAGTTCATCAGGATAAGCCGCCCCGCGCATGACGACGAGGGGCGCGACGCGCAATTCAAACAACAACGCGAGGACGACGAGGGCGCAGATGCCCGCTCGCAACGCGCGGCGATGCGGCGAGGCGAGGCGCTCGGCGAGCAGGCGCGCGCCGAGTCCGGCGAGGATGGCGAGACCCACGTAACAGATCATCGCCCAGCGCGCGGGGACGCGTTGGCTTTTGAAGACCTCGAAATGCTCGTAGAGAAACTTGTGAAAGAATGCGTGTGTGCCGAGCGAGCCGAGGAAACCGATGCTCAACCAGATCGCGCCTATCACGAAAGTCTCGACGTTTCGATCCGCATCCTCACGCGCGCCGAACCTCTTCGCGGCCACGCGGCGCAGCACCGGCCAGAAGGTGATCGCGGCGCGTGCCACGACCGCCGCCAGACAGGCGATGAACGCGGCTTCCGGGCGCGTCGCCGTGATCAGGTGGAGGCCGAAAATCCGAAAGTTAATCGTCCCGTAGCCGGAGATTAACAGCGCGACTATCCCTGCGCCCACGGCGAACAGGTCGAGCGAGAGCAGCGCGAGTCGGGAGGGAATGGCGAGGCGTTTGAACCACGCGCGCCAATCGCGCGGTTGATGGTTGCGCTCATCGCTCCGCGCATCGAGCACGTTGCGCCCGTCGCCGCGCGTTCGCCTATCGAGCAGGATGAGGACGGCGAAGGCGAGCAGAGGGAGCAGGAGTCCCGGAAACAGAGACTGTTCCTCGGTGGCCGAAAGCCCGCCGAGTCCGCGCCAGAGTTTGAGGCGCGGGCTGGCCGCAAGCCAGTTCAAAGCGGTCGCCGAATAAAGTTTGACCTCACCCGCCCCGCGCGTGAATTGATGCAGGGCGGCCACGCGCCGGTACGGCAGCAGGAACGGAAGCAGCACGAGCGAAGCCGCCGAGAGTGCGACCGCGCCGCGCAGCCAAAACGAGCGGTCGCGCCAGGCGCCGTACCAGAGAGCCAGAAACGCGGCCGACAATCCGAGCGGGATGAGCGCGAGGACGAACCAGGTGATGCACGTTAACGCGTTCATCAAAAATGCGACGCCGAGCCAGGAGGCGCGTCGCCAGCTTCGCCCGCGCGCGAAGAGGATCAGGGCTTCGAGCAGCAGCGGAATCCACCCGGCGAAGATGTAGTGCAGGTGCGGCAGGCGTTGAAAGCGATAGGGGATGAAGGCGAAGGCCACGCCCGCCACCCACGCCGCGCCGTAAGAGCCGGTGAGCGTGCGCGCCAGACGAAACGCGCCGTAGCCCGACAGGACGAAAGCGAAGAAGGTGGCGAGGCTATGCACCGTCAAGGGGCGCACGCCGAGCGCGAAGAGCGGGAAGAACAGAAGCGCGATGCCGTAGTCGTGCTCGGAGAAGGCGAGCGTGTCGCGGTAAGGATAAAAGATGGTGGCGTCGAAGAGGTGGAGCGGGTCTCGGAAAGTCTGGTGGTAATCCCACCAGAGCGTGTAGGCGATATTGTACGGGTCGCCGAGGTCGGAGACCGTGTCCAGAGGATGACGCAGCCACGGCCACGTCATCAACGCCGCGAGCGCGATGAAGGCGAGGAAGATCGCGCACTCGCGCCAGAAGACCGGTCGCCGCGCGATCCACTGGAGAGGTAGCCGGAGGCTTTCGTTTACGTCCTTCATGCCTTTGTGCCTGCCATGTGATGCTTCATCCAATCAGTTGTGACAGCTTCGGCGAGCGTCGTTCAAGTTTAACGGCTATGAGTTAACTGCGTCCGTCTCGTGCGCCTATCGTAGATCGTGAGGCCGCACAGGCCGAGCAGCGTCAGGACGGAGATGATAGCCCCGTTGCGTGCGGCGGGAGCGGTATAGCGCATCTCCACGCGGTGCGCTCCGGCCGGCAGCGCGACCGCGCGCAGCAGGTAATTCGCCGTCTCGATCCGCGCCGCGCGCCCGTCCACGGTCGCTTCCCACCCCGGATAAGTGTTCTCGCTGACCACCAGCACGGTCGGCTCTCCGGCCTGCGTTTCTATCACCAGCCGGTTGGCTTCATACGCCGTGACGCGCGCGCCGCTGCCCTCCCCCAACTCTCCGCCCTTGAGCGCAGGCAACTCCGCGGGCGCGACTTCGAGCAAAGCCGTGCGGCGCGGGTCGAACTCATGCGCGCTCTCGCCGCGGATGCGCCGGAGGGCTTCTTCGCCGTCCACGGCTTCGGCCGCCGTGACGAGCCACGCGCGCGGCAGCGCACGCCGGTTCTCAAGGATGAGCGTGTTGTCTTCGAGATAAACCGTCTGCCAGCCTTCCGAAGCCGCCGGCGAGAGCGGGGTCATGTTCTTGCCCGCCGAATCGTAGAGCGTGGCCTTCCACACGGCGAGCGGCGCGCCTTCGGTCAAACTCTCGATCTCGATCTTTTCCACACGCCCGCGCGCGCCGAGCGGGAGTTTGGCGAGGTAGCGGTGCGCTTTGAAGCTGTCGCTCTCGTCGCCCTTGTGCGCCTCGAAAATGGGCGCGAGCGTGTGTTGAATGATGGGGCGCACATCGGGGCGTTCGTGCGCCCATTCCGCGGTCTCGATCCCTGCGCGAATGTCGCGCTCGATAACGTGCGGGTCGCTTCCGCCGGAGTGCTCGTCGGAAAATTGGACGCGCACTCTGGCGACCGGCGTTCCCTGCTGCACCTCAATCGAGTTGGAGAGACTGGTGACGAGCGCGAGCGAATCGCTTTCTCCCGCCCCGCCCGCCAGCGAGAAGGAAGCGCCGGGCGAGAGCGTCGAGAGCATGTCGGACGGCGAGAAGGCGATGCCTTCTCGGTACACCATCGGCTCCTCGACCGTCGCGAGGCTTGAGAAAGAGACGACGTGCGTGGTGTTGAGCAGATCAAGGACGCGCGAGCGCGGTTGAAAGAGGTCGTTATTGCGCGCGTATCCGGCGCGTGGCGTGACGCCGTCCATGCCCACCCCGCCGAGCGCGCGGCTATAACGCTCAAGGATCAGCGGCTCGTAGCCCGCAACGTTCTGGAGGCCGCGCAGCGCGCTTAAGTTCGTGCTGTCGATGCGCGGCGCGAGCGTGAACTCTTCCGTGTATAGCTGCACGCGCGTATAGACGCGGTTTTGCTCCGGCGGATAGTTTTGCAGAAAGCGCGTCGTCGGCGCAATCACGCTGAACCGCTCGGCCGTCAGCAACAACTCGCCGATCCAGCGCGAGAAGCCGATGGCGGGTTCGACGAAACAGACGAGCGCGATGGCCGCCATCAAAAACCCCTCGCGCAGATGCCCCTCCGCCAGACGCCAACTCCGCCAGATGATCAGGAACACGCAGGCGGTAAACGTCGCCTTCCAAACGAGGAAAGCCGACTCCGGCAGAGACGTGTACCAGATGGTTCCGATCTGCGGCTTGGCCTGCATCGCCGTCCACCAGTAAAAGCCTATGGCGAGGCCGGTCGTAAACAGGAAAATAATCACGGCCGACTCGACGGCGAGGCGTCGTCCACGCGACGGGCGGCGAGGTTGGCCGAGCCGACGGCCGAGCGCGTCCCAGCCATAAGCAGCGAGGATGGCGAGCGCGAACGTCCATTCAAAGGTGTGACGCGAGGGCACGCGAAATTTGTTCAATAACGGAGTGTGATAGACGACACGATGCAGGGGCGTGTTACTGCCGAGCATCAGGAGCCACGCCACGACGGCCACGCCGAACCAGAAGTAGAGCCGCACGTCCGTCGTCTCGCGTCGGCGCACCGAGGCCGCGCAGATCACGGCGGCCAGCAGCAGGACGAGCGGCGGCATGTAGGCCGTCACATCCGTGAAATGATAGAGCGGCGCGATGGCCGAGGCGAAGACACTGGCGAGGCTGAACGAGCCTGTGCTGAACGCTTCATAGGTGAGCACGCTGCGGACGCTGCGGCGCGCGGCGCGCATCGTTTCGAGAATCTGAAATGCCCCGATGCCCGCCGACACGACGAGCGCGAAGAGCGCGACGCACAGCGGACGCCAGCGGCTCAAATCAAAGACGGCGGCGGGCGTGCGCGACGCGCCGCGCTCGCCAGTCTCTTTCGTCTCTTGCGGCGCGCCGACGCCCGGCGGAAAGAGCGAGAGGTACAGCCCGTAAGCGGCGGCCAGCAGACCCGTATAGAGCATGCTCTGCCCGTGTCCGTTCAAGACCGACATCGCGTAGGCGGCGGTCGCGGCGACGAGCAGCGGGACGAATCGCCCCGCCCGGCGTGCCGCGCGGTCAATCGGTATCAGAAGCAACGGCAGCCACATCAGGCTGTTGGTCAACGCCCCGTTAAAGGCGATGGCGCTGCACATCATGCCGCCGTAGCCGAAAGAGAGTCCGGCGAGGAGCGCGGCCGTGCGACTGCGCCCCGTCTCCCGTGCGTAGGCGTAGGTGAAAATGGGCGTCAGCAGAAATGGCGCGAGCACGTAGATTTGTTCCGCCCAGTGCCCGCGCAGGAAGAGATAGCCCCAAGTGAGCGGGTAGGCGAAGGCCAACTGCGACATCGAGAGCAGCGGGTAGCCGGAGAGCACCAAAGGCGTCCACAGCGGCAACTGCCCCCCGCGCATCATCTCCCACCCCACGCTGCGCAACGGGTAGGAATAGTAGAGGGGGTCGCCCGCCAGCACATACTTCCCGCCGAAAATTTGCGGCGCGAACATCAGCGTGAAGAACGCGACGATGACGGCCAGAGCCGCCGCCTCGCCGCGCCGACGCCGCCAGAGCGCGCTCAAGCTCCCCACTATTTGCACAGAGTTTTCCCCATCAGTCGCAATCTTTTCGCCCGGTCGCGCCCCCGCGCCGGCAACGCCCGCCGCGCCGCACGGCATCTCAAACGCGCCCCCGAGAGATGTTTCTACAGACGCCCCGCGGGCGGTCTCGCAAACTTATTTTTCGCCCGAACGATACGTGCCCGCGTCTAATTTGCGTGCCGGGTCAATATCGTTGACAAACGCTCTAAGGGCAAGCTACGATAACAGTTGTTGGGTTCGCGCCCGCCCACGACCACTCGGGCAGGCACTTGTAAGAGTGATTCGAGTAGCCCCGGCTCTCCAAAGGATTTCCTAAGCTACAGAAAAATAGTCCTACCGTCTATTGAGTACCGGGAGTAAAACACACATGCGTAGATTAATCGTCGCTTTGTTCTTAACCGCCCTGTGCGCGTCGTTTGCCGTCGCGCAGGGTCAGAGTGCGCCGACGCTCAGAGTCGTGACGGAAGACCCGTCGCTGCCGTCGGAGTTGTTCTACGGCGACATGCGGGTCAAGCCCGTCCGTCTCCGCCCCGGCACGAACACCCGCATCACGATTGACGACAACGACTTTTTCGTCCAGCAGCAGTACATAGACTTCCTGAGCCGCTTTCCCGACACCGACGGCTTCAACGCGTGGATGAAAGTGCTCAACGACTGCAACGGCGACCGCAACTGCCTCGACGGCGTCAACGGCAAGCGCGTGCTCGTCTCGCAAATGTTTTTCCAGTCGCTGGAATTCCGCATCAAAGGCTTCTTCGTCTACCGCTTTTACAAAGCGAGCCTCGGACGCCTGCCGACCTATCCCGAAATCGTCGCCGACATGCGCAGCGTGACGGGGCAGACCGAGGCCGAAGTCGTCGCCAAGCGCAACGCCTTCAACGCCGCGTGGCTGTCGCGCGGCGACTTCGCGGCGGCCTACCCGGCGAGCCTGACCCCCTCCGAGTACGTCAACAAGCTGCTCCAGACGGCGGGCGTCACGGTGTCGAACAAGGATCAACTCATCGCCGGTCTCACCAACGGCACGGAGACGCGCGCGTCGGTCTTGAGAAAGATCGTCGAGAGCGCGGAACTCGAAGCGAAAGAGTTCGACCCGGCTTTCGTCGCGATGCAATATTACGGCTACCTGCGACGCGCGCCGGAGGCTGAAGGCTACAACAACTGGCTCGCTTACCTGAGCAAGAACCCCGGCGATTACAAGACGATGGTCTGGGGCTTCGTCTACTCGACCGAGTACGTCAACCGCTTCTAAACGCCGCGCCAGCGGCGAGTGACCTCG
>DATCWB010000267.1:0-10281 GCA_036566625.1 Pyrinomonadaceae bacterium | reverse complement strand
ATGGCGTGGCCGAGTCCGAGGGCTTCCTTCTGGCGGACGTAGCTGATGCGCGCGAGTTCCGAGACGGAGCGCGCAAGGGCGAGCAACTTGTCCTTCCCGCGTTCGCGCAAGGTGTGTTCGAGTTCGTAGGAGATGTCGAAGTGGTCTTCGATGACGTTCTTGCCGCGCCCCGTGATGATGAGAATTGACTCGACGCCCGACGCGACCGCTTCCTCGACGCCATACTGGATGAGCGGTTTATCGACGAGCGCGAGCATCTCCTTCGGCGACGCCTTCGTCGCCGGCAGAAAGCGCGTGCCCAGGCCTGCCGCGGGAAACACCGCCTTGCGAATTTTCTGTGCCATAGTGGTCTGATTCCCCTTGCCGGAAATTTCCCATTCGCCAATCGGATTAGTTGTCGCAAAAGGCGCGGGCGCAACAGGGCTGCCGCTTGACACGCTCGCCGACGGTCGGCTAGCGTGACCCCTTTCATCAACCGGCACTGGCGAATAGAGACAACTTCATACCACACGTTAAAGGACAGCACAAATGCTCGATCTCAACTTTGTACGCGATAACCTGGAGCGCGTCCGCGCCGCGCTCCGAGCGCGCAACGCCCCGACCGATCCGCTAGATGTGTTCACAACATTAGATAACGGACGACGCCAAGCAATTTCTCAGTCCGACTCGTTTAACGCTGAATTGAATAGAGCTAGTAAAGAGATCGGCGCGCTGATGAAAGCCGGAAAGGGCGAGGAAGCAATGGTTCGCCGGAGCGAAGTAGCTCTTTTAAAAGAGCAAATCGCTGATGCTAGCGACCGACGCGATCACGCTGAGAAAAGTATGCGAGAGTTGCTTGCGACTTTGCCCAATCTCCCGCACGAGTCTGTCCCTGTCGGCGCGGATGAATCGGCCAACACGGAGGCGCGGCGGTGGGGCGCGCCTCCCGAGTTCGATTTCGAGCCGAAGGATCACGTTGACCTCGGCACATCGCTCGGGATACTCGACCTCGAAGGCGCGGCGAAGATCGCAAGCGCGCGTTTCGCCATCCTCTACGGCGCGGGTGCGCGCCTAGAACGTGCGCTCATCAACTTCATGCTCGACGTGCATACCGTCGAGCATGGTTACAGGGAGACGCTGCCGCCCTTCATCGTTAACGAAGGGGCATTGTTCGGCACAGGGCAGCTACCGAAGTTCGAGCAAGACCTGTTCAAGCTGACGGACGAACGCGGCCTCTATCTGATCCCGACGGCGGAAGTGCCTGTCACCAACATTCACCGTGAGGAGATGATCGAAGAGTTGGAACGGCCACTGAAGTTTGTGGCTTATACACCCTGCTTCCGCTCCGAAGCGGGAAGCTACGGCCGCGACACGCGCGGGCTGATCCGTCAGCACCAGTTTGATAAGGTGGAACTGGTTAAGCTCACGCGTCCCGAAAATTCTTATGAGGAACTAGAAGGACTGACCCGCGATGCCGAGACGATCCTGCAAAAGTTGGGTCTGCACTACAGGGTCGTCACGCTCTCAACCGGCGATCTCGGATTCAGCGCGGCCAAGACTTATGACATCGAAGTCTGGCTGCCCTCGCAGAACACTTTCCGCGAAATCTCTTCATGCTCTAACTTCGAGTCGTTTCAGGCGCGGCGCGCGCAGATACGATTCCGGCGGGCGGGCGGGAAGCCTGAATACGTTCACACCTTGAACGGCTCGGGTCTCGCCGTTGGGCGCACATGGCTTGCCATTCTGGAAAACTATCAACAGGCCGACGGCTCGATCCGCATCCCCGAAGCGTTGCGGCCATATATGAACGGGATGGAGAAGATCGAAGCGGAGTTTCATGTGTTGTGACAACTCTAAACTGACATACAACGAGACCCTGTTGACTGAGCAGTCAACAGGGTCTCGTCATTGTTAACCGCCTCTCAATTACTGCTCACTTGATCTCTAAATCGAACGGCAGCATCGCCATCGTCTCGCCGCGTTTCATGTTTTCGAGGATGGAGAGGTAGCGCAGGGCGCGGCGCATGTCCGCGGGCAAGGCCGATTCGAGCGCGGCGCGTTGCTCTCTGGCTTTAACGCTCGCGGCGTCCTCGCCGCCGCCCATCCAACGTTGCAGGAAGGTGCGCGGCACGGGAAACACGACCCGGCGCACGCCTTTGTCGGCCGGGATATTCGCCAGTCCTCTGGCGACCTCGACGGCCTTGTCCAGCCCGCCGAACTCGTCAACCAGCCCGCGCGCTCTGGCCTGCGCGCCGGTCCAGACGCGCCCCTGCGCGATGGAATCAACATACTCCACATCCCGCCCGCGACCCTTCGCCACCTTCGGCAAAAAGTCGTCGTAATAAAAACTCTTCATCATCCCTTCAAACTTGGCGCGCTCGTCCGCGTTGAACGGCTCGGTCTCGCGGAACATCCCGGCATGCTTGCCGCGCAGCACGTACTCGTTGTTGACGCCGATCCAATCGTAGAAACCTTTGATGACGGGCTTGCCCGCGTAGACGCCGATAGAGCCGGTGATGGTCGAAGGCTGGGCGACGATCCTGCTCGCCGTCGCGGAGATGTAATAGCCGCCCGAGGCCGCCACGTCGCCCATTGAGACGACGACGGGCTTCTGCGCTTTCGCTCGTTCGACCGCGTGCCAGATCACATCGGACGCGTAAGAAGTCCCGCCCGGGCTGTCAACGCGCAGCACGATGGCCTTGATGGTCTTGTCATCGCGCGCGTCGTTCAAGGCTTTGACGACCGTGTCCGAACCCGCCGACTGGCCGCTGAACGCGCTGCCGTCGTTCGACTGCCCGCCGCCGATCGGGCCGGACGCGAAGATGAGCGCGATGCGTTCGCCTTCGCCCAACCCCACGGACTCGGGGCGCACGCGGGCGTAGTCCGATTCTTTCACCCGGCGCAGTTTGTCTGCGTCCTTGTAGCCGAGCCGTTTCCTGAGATCGTCTTCCACCTCGTCGCGATACTTCGCGTCGTCGATCAGCCCCGCCGCTTTCGCCTCCCACGCGCCGAGCGGAGCGTTGTCGATGAGCGCGCGCACGTCCTCGGCGGATTTCTTGCGCGTCGCGGCAATCGTGTTCACGTAGCGCGCGAAGAACTCGTCGAGGATCGAGTTGACCACTTCGCGGCTCGCTTCGGACATCTCCTTGCGAGTGTACTGCTCGGGCGCGGTCTTGTACTTCCCGATCTGGTAGAAGTCGGGTTTGACGCCGAGTTTGTCGAGCGAGCCGCCGAGCGACATCACATCGGCCGCGAGGCCGACGATGAAGAGATCGCCGATGGGCGCGACGTAGATGCGGTCGCAGGCGGTGGCGAGGTAATACTCCTTATTCGTGCCATACTCCATGTAAGCGTAGACGGGTTTGCCGGTCGTGCGGAAGTCGGCGATCTGTTCGCGTATCTCGTCGGCCTTGCCCCAGCCGATCATCGTCATGTCGATCTCAAGCAGGATCGCTCCGATGCGTTTGTCGGCCTTCGCCTTCCTGATCTCCGAGAGCAGGCGCACGAGCGACCGATCATCGCGGCCTAAGAACTGGCGCGCAAACGGGTCTTCGGGCACGTAATCGGGGAGCGCGCCTTCGAGTCTCAACACGAGCACGCTATTGTCGCGGATGTCCGGCTCGCCGTCGCCGAAGGACGCGAACAACAACGCGACGCCGACCACGACGACTAATGCCAACAGGACAAGCAGCCCCGCCACCCATAAAAAGATTTTCCCACCGCGTGACATAGCCATAAGATTGCTTCTCGGCGCTCCTGAAAATTAGCCCTCCCCTTGCCGCATCGGGTTAGAACGGGAGTGCAATGTAAATACGCGAATCTCGCGGAAAAGTTTAGGCGCGCGGGCACGCCGCAGATGATCCGGGAGATCGCTATCCGGCCGTGTCCCGCCGCAAACGTCCGCGCCCTTCGCCATGCTCCCGCGCGCGACACAATTACCTTGACACTATCAACCGCCGGTTATAGAGTCATGCGTGTCTCCCCTGAGTCGCTCGAACGCGTTGAGGCTACGCCCGTCGAAACCGGTGGCCCCCGGCCACTGTTTTAAATCGCATTACCGAAGACGGTCACCGAACCGTACATCTTTAATCCGTCCCTCGCAACCGCTGTCTGTTATCTACACCGTCGAACTCTCACGTCCGGCCGTGACACTGCACGCAGTGTAATTAACCAACCGACCTCACCAATCACGGAGAAACAATATGCTTTACCTGCGCTTCGCCGTTCGTTATCAGCGGACGTGGCTTTATCTGATATTGGCCGCCGCATTCTGCGCGCTCGCTCTGACGGGCACGCCGCCGGGAGTGTCCGGCGCATCCGTAGCGCGTCACGCCGATGACGTGCAGGCCGCGCCTGCTGACCACTTTCCCCAAATCCCCGCCGGCTTCGCCTACCGGCAGACAAACCTTGCCTCCGACATTCCGGGACTCGCCTTGATCGAAGACCCGCTGCTCATCAACCCGTGGGGCATCTCGCTGAGCGCGACCGGCCCCTTCTGGATCGCCAACGGGGGCTTGTCCAGTTCATCGATCTACCGTGGCGATGCGAACGGCGTTGTCTTGTTCAAGCAGCCCAACCTGCCCTCCATCACCATTCCGGACGGCAGTCCCAGAGGCACGGTCGCCAACCCTACGGCGAACGAATTCGTTCTCCCCGGCACCTGCGCCGCCGCGCCGTGCGTGGCAAATGTCATCTTCGCCACGCTCACGGGCAACATCGTGGGTTGGAATCCGAACGCCCCGGCCGCCGGCTCGACCACCGGCGTCATCGCGACGAGCCAGCCCAGGGGCTACACCGGCCTCGCTATCGGCAATAACGGCTCGGGCAATTTCCTCTACGCCGCCACCTTTTCCCCCGGCCGGATCGATGTTTTCAACAGTTCTTACGAGCTTCAACCGGCGGCGAGTTTCCCGTTCGCCGACCCGACCATCCCGGACACGCCTGGGAACAGATACGGCCCTTACAACATTCAGGCCATCGGCGACTCGCTCTACGTGACCTACGCGAAGATCGGCGTCGTCGTCGGGGACGGAGAACGTCTCGGCAACGGTTACGTCCGCAAGTTCAACATGAACGGCGTCCGCGACCCCACGTTCGCCATTGATAACGGCCCGCTCAACGCGCCCTGGGGCATCGCGCTTGCGCCTCCCACTTTCGGCCGCTACGGCGGCTCGCTCCTCATCGGCAACTCCGGTCGGTTCTCTCCCAGCAGCATCAACGCTTTTGACCCGGCAACCGGCGCGTTTCGCGGCGCGCTGCAAGACGAGGGCGGCAAAAGCATCGTGATCGAGAAACTGTGGGGGATCGTCTTCGGCAACGGCGCCGACGGCGGCGACCCGAACACGCTCTACTTCACCGCGGGACTCTACCTGAGGGGTAACGGGCTCTTCGGCTCGCTCAAACCCACCACGGTAACTGCTACGTCGCTCGTCCAGTTCAGTTCGTTGCATTACACCATTGACGAAAGCAGCGGCAGCATCCAGGTCACTGTCACGCGTAACGGCGATGTCTCCGGCTCGGCGACCGTCAACTACGCCACCTATTCTCTCTCTACCGACGCGCATCCAAAAAATGATTATGTGCCCGCTATCGGCACGCTCACGTTTGCTCCCGGCGAAACGAGCAAGACCTTCCGGGTGTTGCTCGTTGACGACAAGCACAATGACAGCCAGACGTTCAATCTCGCCCTGAGCAACCCGACCGGGACGGGACTCGGCAGCGTCAACCAGTCGTTTATTACCATCATGGACAACGACACCAGAGGGGAGGCCTCCAACCCGATTGACGACATGCCCTTCTTCGTCCGCCAGCACTATCTCGATTTCCTCGGGCGCGAAGCCGATACGGACGGCCTCAACGCCTGGGTGAACGTGCTCGCGGGTTGCGCTTCGGGCAACACGGCCTGCGACCGTGTCACGGTCTCGCGTTCATTCTTCGAGTCGCCCGAATTTCAGAGCCGCGGCTACTTCATCATTCGCGCCTACATCGCCGCCTACGGGCGCAACCCGCTCTACGGCGAATTCCTGGGCGAACTCAGCCGCCTGAACGGCGCGACCGCCGCAGAGTCGAACGCGTTGCGCGCGGGCTTCACCGGCAACCTCGCCACACGCAACGAATTCATCGCCACGCTCGACCCGCTCACCAACGAGCAATACGTGGACAGGCTGATCGCAAATACGGGGTTGGCCTTCCCGAACCGCGACGCGCTCGTCGCCTCTCTCAACGCGGCGCAAAAGACGCGCGCGCAGGTCTTGCAGGAGATCGTGGACAGTCCGCTGTTCGTCAACCACACTCCCACGTTCAACCGCGCCTACGTGCTCTCGCAATACTTCGGCTACCTGGGTCGCAATCCCGAGCGGACGGGCTACGACATGTGGATCGATTACCTCGACACGCATCCCGGCGACTTCCGCACGATGGTCAACGGCTTCGTCAACTCGGTTGAATACCGCCAGCGGTTCAGCACGTACTGACGACGACCCGGCCTGACCGGACAAAAGGAAAGAGGACAGCCCACACGGACTGTCCTCTTTCCTTTTTTGCACGCGAACACCGCGCATATCCGGCGCATCACGCGCACCGGCACAACTAACGTTCAGACCGGACGCCGCACGGGTGCGAAACCTCGCCCCGTTACCGTTTTACGATCCAGCCGCCGCCCAACACTTCATCTCCACGATAGAAGACGGTCGCCTGACCGGGTGCGATGGCGCGTTGCGGTTCGTCGAAGACGACGCGCGCGCGTCTGCCCGCGAGCGGTTCGATATTCGCGGGCGCGGGTGCGTGGCGATAACGCACGCGCACCTCCGCGCGCACGGGCGCGTCCGGCGCGTCGAAGCTGATCCAGTTGACGCCCGCCGCCGTGAACTCGGAGGCCAGCAACTCGTCGCTCTCGCCGACGACGACGCGGTTGCGCTCCGCGTCAACTTTGACGACGTAGAGCGGCAGCGGGCGCGACAGCCCTAAGCCCCGCCGCTGGCCGACCGTGTAGTGATGCACGCCCTGATGCTCGCCGAGCACGCGCCCCGACGCGTCAACGATCTCGCCCGCGCCGGGCAGTCGCCGCGTCTCGCCCTCGGCTTCCAGATAACGATCTATAAAGCCCGCGTAATCGCCGTCGGGCACGAAACAGATTTCCTGCGACTCGGCCTTTTCCGACACGGCGAGGTTGAAACGCCGCGCCGCCGCGCGCGCCTCCTCCTTCCGCATCTCGCCGAGCGGAAACATCGCGTGCGCCAGTTGCTCTTGCGTCAACTCCCACAGGAAATAGGATTGATCCTTGTTCGCGTCGCGCCCGCGCAAAAGTTTGTGCCGCGCGGTCGCCGCGTCAAACTCGACGCGCGCGTAGTGTCCGGTCGCTACCTTCTCGCAGCCGAGGCTTTGCGCCAGCCGGTCGAGCGAAGCGAACTTCAGACGGCTGTTGCACGCCACGCAGGGGATCGGCGTCTCGCCTTCCAGATAACTCTTGACGAACGGCTGCACCACGTCGCGCTCGAAATCCTGTTCGAGATTCAGGACGTAGAAGGGAAAGCCGAGTTCTCCGGCCACGCGCCGCGCGTCGTACACGTCGTCGAGCGAGCAGCAGCGCGAGGGCAACGGGTCGCCGTGTTCGTCCACGTTGATGTTGCGGTTCTGATTCCACAACTGCATCGTGAAGCCGACGAGTTCGTGCCCCGCTGCCTGCAAAATCGCCGCCGCCGCCGAAGAATCAACGCCGCCGCTCATCGCCACCGCAATCTTCATTGACCACCCAGCTTCCTATCTGAAAACGCTTGTTTGCCGCCCCTTCGCGGCGGGTGTTAAGATGCCCGCATAGGACAATAAATCTGCCTGACAAATAACAGTTAAGAATAACCGAAACGGCGCGAAAGTTCAGCCGTCGGGGGAGTTTCAAGTTGAAAGTTTCAGGTTTCAAGTTGCAGAACTTCAAACCTCAGACTTGAAACTTGAAACCTGAAACTTGAAACTTATGCCGGAAAGAGCCATCGCAGAATACACCGTCGCCGAAGAGCCTTATTACCTGCCCGTGGCGGGCGAGGTGGAGATGTTCGAGGCGGCGAACGCGGCGCGCCTGCCCGTGATGTTGAAGGGGCCGACGGGCTGCGGCAAGACGCGCTTCGTGGAACACATGGCTTGGCGCTTGCAGCGCCCGCTGATCACGGTGGCGTGCCATGAAGACCTGTCCGCGACCGATCTCGTCGGCCGCTTCCTCTTGGAAGGCGAGGAGACCGTGTGGCACGACGGGCCGCTCACGTCGGCCGTCAAGAGCGGCGCGATCTGTTATCTGGACGAGGTGGTTGAGGCGCGCAAGGACACCGTCGTCATCATCCACCCGCTCACGGATCACCGCCGCCGCCTGCCCATCGAGAAGCGCGGCACGATACTCGACGCGCCCGACGACTTCATGCTCGTCGTCTCCTACAACCCCGGCTACCAGTCGGTCTTGAAAGACCTCAAGCAGTCAACGCGTCAACGCTTCGTCTCGCTCGAATTCGACTACCCGCCCGCCGAACTCGAAGCCGAGATCGTCGCGCGCGAAGGCGGCGTCGAAGAGACGACGGCGCGCGACCTCGTGCAGATCGGCCACAAGGTCAGAAACCTGCGCGGCCACGGCCTCGAAGAAGGCGTCTCGACGCGCCTCCTCATCTACGCCGCCCAACTCATCGCGCGCGGCATCCCCTCGATCACCGCCGCCGAAGTCGCCCTCGCCTCGCCCATCACCGACGACCGCGAACTACAGCGCAGCATCCGCGAGATCATCACGACCGTGATTTAACTTCCCACTACTATGAACGAAGCCTTAGCCGAATACTTTTTGGAGGACGCGCTCGCCGTCTTTCGCAAGTATAAGAAACTCGCCGAGGGTGCGTTGGCGCAACTCGACGACGAGCAGTTCTTCGCGCGGATTGACGCGGAGGCAAACAGCGTCGCCGTGATCGTGAAGCACCTGGCGGGCAACATGCGCTCGCGCTGGACTGACTTTTTGACGGCCGACGGCGAGAAGCCGGACAGGGATCGCGACGCGGAGTTTCGCCTCGAAGCTGACACGACGCGGGCGGAGGTGCTCGGTTGGTGGGAGGCGGGCTGGCGCTGCGTGTTCGAGGCGGTCGAACCGCTGGAGGCCTCAGACCTCGCGCGCACGGTGACGATCCGGGGCGAGCCACACACGGTCGTCAAGGCGATCAACCGGCAGTTGACGCATTACGCGTATCACGTCGGGCAGATCGTGCTGCTGGCGAAGCATTTCAAATCCGGGGGCTGGGAATCTTTGAGCATCGCACCGGGGGCTTCGGAAGCGTTCAATCAATCCATGCGCGGGGGCGAAACGTCTTGAGGCGCAAGTCAGTCCATGTGCGGTTAGTTATATGAAGCGATGAGCGAGCGGGAAGAGAAAGAGATGCGAGACGCGGAGGCGAGCGAGCCGGAGGCGGTTGAATCGCGGCCGTTGGCCGAAGCCCTGCGCGAACAACTCGGCGAAGTGCGGAGCGCGAGCGAGCAGCGAACCATTGCGGGACTCGTGCGCGAGATCGGCAAACTTCCCGCCGACCGCGCGCGCGCCGTGCTGGAAGTGAGCGCGCAACTGGCGGCTCTGAGTTTGCGCGTGAGCCTGGAGTTTTTGCGCGCGGCTACGGGTGCGGCGCAGGTGTTGGAAGCGGCGGGGTTGCGCGAGTGGGGCGACATGGGGTGTCGGCTGGCGTCGGCCGACGTTGAGACGGGCGCAAACTTCTTTAAGGCGGGCGTCGCAGAACTGCTCGAAGTGCCTGTGGTTGCGCGCCCGTTACTGTTTCAGGTTTGCGCGCGACAGTTGCCGCTCTCGACCTCTATCGCCACCGAGACTTTCACACGCGCGCCGGAACTGGCGCGCGCCGCCGGCGACGGCGAGACGCTGGCCGCAACTTATGAAGTCGCGCTTGAGATCGCGCGTCGCTCCGCACGCCACAGCGCGGACTTTCTCGCCGCCTCGCCCGCGGCCTTCGCGCATCTCGAAAAGTATGCTCCGGCGGCGGCAGCAAAAGGCGCGGGACGGAATGAAGTTGCGCGCGCCGCGCTGCACCTCGCGGGAGTGTTCGCTGAGCGCGCGGGCGGCGTCGCCGCAGACGCCTGGACGAACCTTCCCACAGCCATCGCAGACCTCGACGCGGAACAAACCCGCACGCTCTTTCGCCACACCGAGCAATTTCTCGAACGCGGCGGCGCAGCCGCTCTCCATGTCTTCATCGCGGGCGGCGAAGTGCTCCGGCTCGCGCCTGAGGTCTTTGCCGATTGGACGGCGTTGCTCCACGCGGTCGCCGCGCAAGGCAA